>CATZJG010000028.1:0-3376 GCA_958420355.1 uncultured Collinsella sp. | reverse complement strand
ACGAGCGGGGGCTCCTATCTTTTTAGTGCCCTCGGATTGGGTCATAGTGTCTGTCCGCGCCAAAACATTGGCGTTGCCGTGGTTGTTGCTGTAGTCATTGGGGACGTTCTTGTTCGACTAGTCGTTTAAGAACGTCCCCAATGACTACCTTGCACCAATCAAAAAGTTGCGGTGAGATAGTTCTTGAATTGGCCTTTTTGATGGCTAAACAGGAACTATCTCACCGAAACTGCGTTGAGCGTTTTTTGGCGGCTGGTTTACTTGCTTGCGAATAGCCAGACCAGGATGATCACCAGAATCACGGCGACAATGCAGACGATGGCGCCGGTGAATTTGATGCGTGAGTCGCGGGTGCGCTCGCGCACGTCGTCCTCGGCGGCTTCGAGCTGAGCCACTTCGTGCTCGGTTTCGGCGCGCTCGGCCTTATCGCGGACCAGGGAGCCCGCGAGCGATTCGGTAATCTCGGGATGGTCGTGCACCTCGGTCGCCTGCTCGATGATCGACTGCGCATGCGCGACGTCCGCCTGGGCATTGGCGATAGCCTGCTCTTGCTCTCGACGCGCCTTGTCCTCGGCGGCGAGCTTCTCGCGCAGTTCGCGCTGACGCGTTGCGGCGGCGGTTTTTGCGGTCTGCAGCTCATCGCGTGCGGCATCGGCCTCGGCCGTCACGGCCTGATGGGCGCGCTTGGCGTCGGCGATGGGGGCTTGTGCTTGCTCGACGGCGTGCTCGGCGGCCGCGAGCGAGTGCTCAAGATCGGCGGTAATGTTCGGGACATCTTCCTCGGCTTTGCGCAGGGCATCGGCCGTGTCGGAGATCTGCATCGAAAGCTCGCTGGTGCGCACCGTGTAATTGGCGGGATTCGCCGAAGGATTGCGCTGCAGCTCGGCATACTCGTGGCGCAGCGTTTCGAGTTGAGCACGCGTGGCGTCGACGGTTTGCTGTGCTGCGGCAACGCCGGCGTCGCGCTCGGCCTGCACCTTGTCGCGGATGCGCTTGGAATCCTCGAGGCGGCGAACGAGGCGGTTACCGGTTTCGCGCGAGCTGGCTTCGCGCGCCTCCACCGCGTCGAGTGCGGCTTTGAGACGCCGCTCGGTGGCGTCGTCCTCTTCCTTCATTTGTTCGAGCTGCGCCTTGAGCTCTGTTGCCTTGGCAGCATGGGTATCGCAGCCGATTTCTGCCGCCGCGGCGGCCTTTTGTGCCATGTCGATAGTCTGGCGCTGCTCGGCGACGATTTGGTCGTAGCGGCCTGCGATGTCCTGGCGCGTTTCGAGCTCCTCGCCTTGATCGGCGATGCGCTGCTCCAACTCTGCCAGGTGATCGCGTGCATCGGCGAGCGCCTTCTTTGCGGCATTCATCTCGCGCATGGCCGAGGCACCCTGGGCGATAAAAGCGCCTACGGCGTTGGCGGTGTTTGAGACGGCGCCTCCCAGATCGCGGCTGGCTGCGGGGGCATGCGGGGCGGTCGGGTGAGCGGCGTTTGCCGTGCCCGCATCGGGCGTCTGCGGCGTGGCGATGTTGCCGGTGCCGCCCTCGATCACGGAAAAGCCGGCAGCGTGCGGATCGACGGCGTCCGCACCAATGGTGGGGTGCTCAAGCTGCAGGAACGAGGGCAGGGTGCTGCCTTGGTCGGCAACGGGGGTTTCGCCGGGCACGAAGGTCGAGGCGGCCTCGGCGGCCTCCTCTTCCTCGGCGTCAATATCGGCGTCGGCCACGGCGTCTTTCATCGCTTTGACGGCATCCATCATGGAGTCCATGACGGCATCGAGCTCTTCTTCCGAAGACACCTTGATGGGGCCTTCTGCTTGCGGGGCGGCGTCCTTTTCGGGGGCGTCGTCCTGAGCGGCCGGATCGTCGTTTTGCTCGCCGACATCTTCGGCCACAGGGAGTTCCGTCGCAGCGCCGTTATCCAGAGTGGCGTCGTCGACGTCGGTATCATTGCAGGTCGCAGCGTCAGTATCTGCGGCGACGTCTGCTGAATCATCAATATGCTGTTGAGTCTGGGGGTCCAGCTCGTCTGTCATAGGCATGTGCTCCTCATCGTTGTTTGTCACCCTATGATAAAGTCTCGCGCCGACAACCCGCGCGGTGCAGCAAAGTTTCAAAACGTGTTCGATGACTCGTTTGGCTGACAAAAATTCGGCCTCTTTATTCAGTTTGTGCTTGACATCCCCTTCGCCGAATGACGTTGTGCCGTTCGCCTGCTGCAGCCTTTATTTTTCACTTGAACCCGCTAAAGTTGCATTTCAGCTTTTGGCGCGTGAAGTTGGATGCGCGCAGTCGGCGGGTGGGCCCGTCGCGATTTGAAAGGACTTCGTATGGGACTTTTCACTGGTAAGACCGTAATCGTCACCGGCGGCGGCAAGGCCACGCTTAAGGACGGCTCCGCTGGCTCCATCGGCTACGGCATCGATATCGCTTTTGCCAAGGAGGGCGCAAACCTCGTCATTACCGGCCGCAACGTTGCCAAGCTCGAGGCTGCCAAGGAGTCCCTCGAGGCCGAGTACGGCGTCAAGGTTCTGCCTGTTCAGGCCGATGTTTCTGCCGGCCAGGACAACGAGGCCGTCGTACAGAACGTTATCGACAAGGCGATTGAGGAGTTCGGCCGCATCGACGCCGTCGTCAACAACGCTCAGGCCAGCGCCTCGGGCGTGACCATCGCCGACCACACCATGGATCAGTTTAACCTGGCCATTTACTCCGGCCTGTATGCTACCTATCTGTACATGCAGAAGGCCTATCCGCACCTGAAGGAAACCAAGGGCTCCGTGGTCAACTTTGCCTCGGGCGCCGGCCTGTTTGGCAACTACGGCCAGTGCAGCTATGCCGCCGCCAAGGAGGGCATCCGCGGCCTGACCCGCGTTGCCGCCAACGAGTGGGGCAAGGACGGCATCAACGTCAACATCGTGTGCCCGCTTGCTTGGACCGCTGCGCTCGAGAACTTCCAGGATGCCTATCCCGAGGCGTTTAAGGCCAACGTCCACATGCCGCCGGCGGGCCACTATGGCGACGTCGAGAAGGAGATCGGCCGCGTGGTCGTTCAGCTCTGCGGCCCCGACTTTAAGTACATGAATGGCGAGACCGTCACCCTCGAGGGTGGCATGGGCCAGCGTCCGTAGGGGTTACGCGGTTTTACCAAACCGCGTAACCAGTTGACGCTGCAAACCCGCCAGAGCGGCAATCTGACGTTCAACTTCAAGGGCGCGACCAGAAGGTCAGCGCCCTTTCGTTTCACGTCACCTTGTCTCAAATGCGGCCCGCTCGCTGACTTATGCTCAACCTGTGGCGCCATTTTGCCTGAAGGCATCTTGCTCGCTCTGGCGGGTTTTCGCTCATATGACCCAATCCGCTGTCAAGAGCCACAATGGCCCCGCCGACC
>CATZJG010000027.1:0-5329 GCA_958420355.1 uncultured Collinsella sp. | reverse complement strand
TTCAAACCGGGCTCGAACGAACATGCCTATTGACAATGGCTTTCTCATATTAGAAGAGGGGTCGACGCCGTTAAGGCATTGACCCCTTAATCGAAGTAACGGCGCTGCCCAGCTATCCACAACTTGGGCTGCCGTCGACCTTATTCTACCCACGGACATTGAGTTTAACAAATGGTTTTTTCGGTAGCGAAGCCTCGGTCCCTCAGCCGCTCAGCACCTGCTTCCTACTCCAGCCACCATTCCATATCCACGGAGCACTCGACCTCGATAGGCTCTGGCTCCAGCACCGTCTCCTCGGAGCCTCCGGACGCCCCATCGGGAGCACACGCGGCAACACAGTATGTTCGACCATAGCCCGCCGCCCGACTGTTATACGAGATATGCTTGACGCCGCCCAGCATAGACCCCGCCGCAACGGCAAGTGCCTGCGCGTTGCCGCGAGCACGTTCAACCGCACGGGCAATCAGGGCGTCTTCCGCCGCGCGCTGATCCGCCAACTCAAATCGAATGCTCATGTCGGCATGTGACTCGCAGGTATTGAGTGCGGTCCACACAGCAGCAAAGTCAGTCGAATCGACAGGCGCGGCAACCGTACCGTACGCATAGTAGTTGTAGCCCACAATCGTCGCCTTCTTGCGCGTCATCTGCGCATAACAAGTGTACCGACAGCATGTTAATTCGCTATCCAAACCAAAGGGCGCCAGCGCGGCGGCTACGCGGGCGCGATCGGTGTTGTAATCCTCCAGGCACGATTCCTTGGTGGTGCGGCGACCACCAAAGCCAATGCTAAAGATCACGCGGTCGGGCATAACCTCGTCCTCTATCTCGGCGCCAACGCTCACATAACCGGTCTTATCCGTTGCCATGACATCCGTCCTTTCCACGAATGGCTACGTTGCGGTAAGCGTAGCCACCCGTGCGGACACAAAAATGGGATGCTGTGCCACGCGCGCCAGGCACGCGCCATGCAGATGGCCCCAAGAGAGTCGCCCGCTCTATTCAAATGGATGAAAAGATTTAGGCCCGGTGACTTGAATCAGCGGTCATCCCGGGCCCATCAGAGCTCGTAGAGCTCTTGGTTGCTTTGGTCTCGCTCTTCACGGCGCTTATCGAACTTTCCGAGGCACTCAAGCAGCATTCGAAGCATAACAAGTCGCTGCCATTAAGGCGCCGACCTCTTGACCAAGCAACGGCGTTTCCCAGCTCTCCAGAACTTGGGCTGCCGTCAACTTTATTCTATCCGCGAGCATCTGGTTTACCAAATGGATTTTCGGTAAAGGAAGCACGGCACGCCCGCAAAACCACTACGCCCCAAGTGCCGCCATGGGGATCACCGCCACGCCGTCGTCGCGTGTGTAGGCAATGCTCCCCTTTCCAACCACGACCGCCAAAAACGCCGGCGCGGCATTCTGGGCGGCAGGATTGGAGAGCACTTTCCTCTCCAGCGCCTTGAGATTTCTCGCTCCATCGTCTGCTTTCGCATCACTCAGCTTGACCTCGATGGCTCCCATCCGCACAGGTCCTCGGTCAGCTTGAGCCTGTTGAAGAGATCCAGGTGCGCAGCGATGGTCCTCTCGTCGGGGCCCGTCTCACCGTACGAGGCGTCCTTTATGAGCGTCTTGTACGTGACAGCCTGGCTCTCGTTCATGGCAAGAGCTCGCAAAAGGCCGTGTGCAAGCTCGGGCGATCATGCGATATACGAAATTACGCCATTCTCAATGCTGATTTTACGCCGTTCTCAATGTAGTTTTTACGCCATTTTCATTGTAGGTTTTACGCTTGGCATCCTTAGCGCGACCCATTCCGAGCAATCACATCAGAGCGCGCTTGGTTATCTCCGCTCGCACATCTCGGCAAACGAAATCAGCTTGGTATCTCCCCTGCTCGCCGCAGCTTCCTGACATCCTTGCGTAAAGCCACGCTTCGAGAAGATCACGTAGCTTTTATGCTGACGCCTAAAGAGCTCGCTTCGGTACACGAGCTTTTCCAGAACATCCTCGCCTGCCGGTTCGTTACGCCATTTGCACTCCGCAAAGAGCGCCGCGCCCTCTCCGTCGTCGACAATCAAATCGATCTCTTCCTGCGTACGCGTCCGATTGTCCGTTCCCCACCAACGGCCAACTGTTGCCGGCACCACACCAAGTTCGCCCGCGCGCGCGAGTTCGTACGCGTATTGTCTGCATATAAGCTCAAAGACCGTACCCATGTAATCCGATACGTGCGGCTCAATGCGCTTATACGCCATCTCGGCCATATCGTTTTGAATCAGCCCAATGTTCTGCGGCACAAACTTGTACCAGAACCTAAACATCTGGTCGCTCAGCAGATACACGGCTCGCTTATTGCTCGTCTCGTTTAAGGGCAGCTCGCGCTCGACAATCCTAAGCGACGCCAGCTTATCCACATAGCTCTTAACGTTGCTCGCAGGGATTCCCGTAGAGCTCGCGATCTCCGAGATTCTCGAGCGCCCCTGAGCAATTGCTTGCACGATCGCATCATATTGCTCGGGATTGCGGCACTCTTGCAACAGCAGGTTGCTCGGCTCCTCAAAGAGATAGCCCGTAGGAGTAAGAAAAAGACGTTTGATGTTGTCCTTGAGCGATACGGCAGGATCGACTTTCTCGATATATGCAGGAATGCCGCCTGTCATGCCATAGCAAACTGCAGCGTCTTCGCGACTCATGCTCTGCCACAGGCCGAGGGTCGTCGTAAAATCGAGCGGCATGATCTTAAACTGGGCCGTACGCCTACCGTATAGTGGGCTCTCGTAGCCCAATACCTGTTCCTCCATAAACGAAAGAGACGAGCCGCACAGGATAAGCATGAGCCTGGTCTCTTTGTACAGGTGATCAATCTTGTCTTGCAGCAACGAGCTGATTTCGGGATTCGATTGGGCGAGATAGGGATACTCGTCAATCACGACAACTAAACGTTCCGTGCGAGCCATGGTGGCCAATGCATCGAACGCTTCGTCAAAACTACGAAACGACACGCCTGCAGCACCAACCGAGCCTGCAAGTATCGCCTGGCTAAAGCCGTGCAGGTTTGCCTCCGCATTGGTACGACGAGCTTGAAAGTAAATAGCCTTCTTGCCTTGGATGAACTCTGTGATAAGGCGCGTTTTACCCACACGACGGCGGCCGTAAATCACAGGCATTTCAAAGGAGCCCGTGCCATACAGTCGATTGAGCTCGGACATTTCCACTGTTCTTCCGATAAACATAGGGCCATCCTTCCTTTACGTTATAGCTAGCTATATTATACCTTCCTATAATATAGCTAGCTATAACGCAATTCGACAAGCGGCGCACACGAAAGGGGCGGTACACCACCGCACGTGGACCGTTCCGGAAAATGCATCCCGTTCTGGAGCCAAAAACTGGGCCGTAGTTTCCGCCAAGCATGTCATCCGGAAAGCGCTTCCCGCTCTGAGCGCTCATTCTGGGATGCGGTTTCCGCTGAAACTTCTACCGGAAAGCGAATCCCATTCTGAGCGCTCATTCCGGGACACAGCTTCCGCATGCGGCCCCGTTGGGAAAGTTCATCCCGCTCTGAGGGCTCGTTCCGAGATGCAATTTCCGGTTGAGGGCCGTTCCGGAAAGCGCGTCCCATTCCAAGCGGCAATTCCGGGTCACAGCTTCCGCCGGCACAGACGACGATCCGCCGCCCTTATCACATGCCTTCAAATATGCGATCCAGAAACACAAAACAGCAGATAGATTGCTCTTTTTCGAAAAAGTAAACGTCCCTAAACTTACCAAGGCTTCATAACTAGCTACCGTTCACGGGTGCCGATTACCGCCCACCGATTCAGCTTCAAAAAATGACGTCAAAACCAGGCCATCTACCCGCATGGTTAGATTTTGGTCAGCTTTTGGTCAGTTGAGCGGCAAGTTCCGGCTGATACGTTTTTGCTACCAAAAAGGAGGCGGTAGCTCATGACACATTGCAATGACCAGCTCATCGACCAACTGCTCACTCAAGCCGAACAAGAGGGGCGCTGTCTGATTCCCCCGAGCACGGCGATCCGAAAAGCGCTCCTTCGGCGCACCGGCGGCACGGTTGTCTCGCCCATGCCGGGGTTGTTTGCGCGAAAAACGCGCTGGGATGAACTCAACCGAGCGCAACGCCATTGCGAAATCCTCCGCGCCCTTGCGATCATCCACCCCGATTGGACGTTCTGCTCGTTTTCGGCCGCCTGTCTGCTGGGGCTCGAGGTCTCGTGGCGACACCTGAATGTCGTGCATGCCTGCAGCTCGACAAAGCCGTCGGCTCGCCCGGGCGCGCATATTCAGCGGCACCAGATTGAGCCGGCCGGAGCAATACGCAGAGCCGGCATATCGGTAACGCCGCCCATCCGAACGGTCACAGATTGCCTGCTGCAAACTGGTTTTGCCGACGGCGTGCCCATTGCCGATTCGGCGATCTCAAAGCTCGGCCTTACGCGAGAGCAGTTGATGGAGGCCGTCGAGCAACGAGCGACCGCCCGCAATGGTCGCGCGATTCGTACGGCCCTCACAACGCTTCGATATGCCGACGTCCGCGCCGAGAGCGGTGGGGAATCGGTCGCCCGAGCCGTCATAATCGAGACCGGTTTTGCGCCCGACTGGCTTCAATACGAGCTGACGGACCCCTTCGATTCGGCCAAGCCCATACGAACGGACTTTGCCTGGGAGCGCCAGGCGCGGGAACTCACGCTGGGCGAACTCGACGGGCTTGTCAAATATACCGACCAGGCCATGCTAGCCGGACGCACCACCGCCGAGGCGCTCGTTGCCGAACGACAGCGCGAGGCGCACCTATCGCTCTACGGCCACCCTCTGCTGCGCTTTACCATGAACGAGGTCCGCTCGGCAGGAATGCTCGCCAAAAAGCTGCAGACAGCAGGCATCCGGCAGACCGCTCTACCGACATGGCTCAACGATATTGAGCTGTAGGAGCTGCTGAGCTTATGCCCGCCTGCCCACCAAACTGGGACACACTTTCCGGTTGGCAGCACCCGCGGAAACCATGTCCCAAATTGAGCGCTCAAAACGGGATGCACTTTCCGGATGGCGGGCCTAGCGGAAAGCACGACCCGTTCCGAGACCGAATTCCGGGACGCCGTTTCCGCTTGAGGCTTCAACCGGAAAATGCATCCCACGCTGGAGCCATATTCCGGGACACAGTTTCCGCCTGAGGCCGATCCGGAAGTTGCATCCCATTCTGAGGCATGATTCCGGGACGCAGTTTCCGTATGCGGAGGCGTTCCAAACAAAAGGCCCCGGCTCGCGATGAACTGCACCCCAAAACTTGGACGGCTTAAATAAAAGCTACGCCGCAAGGGACT
>CATZJG010000026.1:0-11101 GCA_958420355.1 uncultured Collinsella sp. | reverse complement strand
GCGAACCTCCAGTCCGGACCGCCCCGCGGTCCAACTTTCTGTCCGCACCCCCTTTTGGGCGTTTTGAGGCTGATTCCGTCCGAAAAACCACTCTCATTCGATAGGCGTCCAAGTTTCCACGCTCGCACGGCGGGCACGCGGGGCCTTTACCCAATCCGTTGGCATCGTCTTCAGTTCGCCGCAGGGTCGCGGCCCCATATGGGTATACTCTCGAGGATTCGACTCGATTCGCCCCCGATGGGGCGTCAAAGGAGACTGCATATGCCCACCACCTCAACCGACCCGCGCGCCGTTGCCTCCGCGCTGCTGGTGCCCGGCACCACCTGTCACGGCTTTGCCGTCGAGCGCCGCGAGACCGTGCCCGAGCTCGACTCGGACGCTTACGTGCTGCGCCACACTGCCTCGGGCGCTCGCCTGCTGTACCTGGCATGCGACGACGAGAACAAGGCCTTTGCCATTGGCTTTAAGACGCCGCCGGCCGATTCCACCGGCGTGTTCCATATTCTTGAGCACTCGGTGCTGTGCGGGTCGGCTAAGTTCCCCGTCAAGGAGCCGTTTGTCGACCTGATCAAGAGCTCCATGCAGACGTTCCTCAACGCCATGACCTACCCCGACAAGACCATCTACCCCGTTGCCACCAGCAACGAGCAGGACCTGTACAACCTGATGGACGTGTACCTGGACGCGGTGTTCAACCCGGCCATCTATACCAAGCCCACCATTTTTGAGCAGGAAGGCTGGCACTACGAACTGGACCTGCCGGAGGGCGACGGCGGCGGCAGCCGCGCCAGCCTGCACGAGGGCGACGGCAGCCCCGCGAGCCTGCGCGAGGGCACGCTACGCTATAACGGCGTGGTATTCAACGAGATGAAGGGTGCGCTGTCCGACCCCATGAGCGTGCTGGACGACGCCGTCAACGCCGCGCTCTATCCCGACACCGCCTATGCGCACGAGAGCGGCGGCGACCCGCGCGAGATTCCCGCGCTCACCTACGAGCAGTTCCTGGACACGCACGCACGCCACTACATTCCTTCCAACTCCTACATCACGCTCTACGGCGACCTGGA
Source organism: uncultured Collinsella sp. (assembly GCA_958420355.1). Lineage (GTDB taxonomy): Bacteria > Actinomycetota > Coriobacteriia > Coriobacteriales > Coriobacteriaceae > Collinsella. Next base: position 10,034 of record CATZJG010000026.1, on the reverse strand, counting down.
CGTGGACCGCGCTCTGGCGTTTTTGGACGAGCGCTATCTGTCGCAGTCGAGTGCCGCGAGCCGCCGCATGGATGCCGCCGTTGCCGCCGGCGAGGACCCGTCCATGCTGGCGCCCAATCCGCTGGGCGTGCAAGCACCCGTGACCTGCGAGTATAAGCGCGTCGAGATGGCCACCACGCCCGAAAACGCCCTGGTAGGCCTGGGCCTGGTGCTGGGCAGTGCGCTCGACCGCAAGCGCACGATCGCGGCGGACATCCTGTTCGAGGCACTGCTGGGCTCCAACGAAGCACCGGTTAAGAAGGCCATTCTGGCCGCCGGCTTGGGCGGCAACGTGGTGAGCTACACCGCGGCCGAGAGCCTGCAGCCCTACGAGCTCATCATGCTGCAAAATGCGCAGCCCGGCGTGGCGCGCGAGCTGCGCCGCGTGTTCCAGGACGCCTGCCGCGACCTGTGCGAGCACGGCGTTCCGCGCGAGCGCCTGGAAGCTATCATCAGCAGCAACGAGTACGATCTGCGCCAGCGTGACTATGGCATCGCCGACGGCGTGGCCATTGCGTGCGACGCGCTGAGCACCTGGCTCTACGATGACGATGCCGCGACGCTGGCACTCAAGTACGGCCCGGTGTACGAGGAGCTTCGTGGCGAGCTGGACGGCAGCTACTTTGAGGACCTGCTGCGCGAGCTGGTTCTGGAAAACGACCACATGGCGCTCGTCGAGCTGGTGCCGGTGGACGCCGCCGAGGGCACAGAGGGTGCCGAGGCCGCCGAGCTGGCAGCCAAGCGCGATGCCATGACCGATGCCGAGCTGGCCGACGTGGTCGAGCGCACGGTCACACTGCGTGCCGCGCAGGAGGCCGAGGACACGCCCGAGGCCAAGGCCACGCTGCCGCGCCTGCGCGTTTCCGACATTGGCGAGGCGCGCCCCGAGCCGCCGCTGGTCGTGGACACCACTGCTCCCATCCCCTGCCTGCGCCACGGCATCCCCACCAACCGCCTGGCCTACGCCATGCAATACTTCGACCTGAGCTGCGTCGCATTTGAGGACCTGCCCTACGTGACGCTGCTCTGCCGTCTGCTCAAACAGCTGCCCACGCGCGAGCACTCGGCCGAGGAGCTCGACAACTTGCTCGCCGGCAAGCTGGGCTTTTTGAGCTTTACGACCGAGGTCATGACGCAGCCCGAAGTGGACGGCGTGCGCCCCTACCTGCTGGTGAGCGCCGGCGCCCTGTCCGAGAAGATCGACGCGCTGGCGAGTCTGCCGCGCGAGGTATGGTCGAGCACGCTTTTGGCAGACGCCGACGCCGACCGCGTGCGCGACGTGCTCACGCAGATTCGCATTGGGCTTGAGCAGGGCTTTATCAACAACGGCCACTCGGCGGCGCTCGGTCGCGCGATGAGCTACAGCTCGCCTTCGGCCGTGGTGCGCGAGCAGCTCTCGGGCGTAGACTTCTACCTGTTCCTGCGCGATTTGCTCGACCACTTTGACGAGCGCCTGGACGGCCTGCGTGCCAAGCTTGCCGAGCTGGCAGGCCGCATCTTTGTGGCCGACGGCTGCCTGGCGAGCTTTACCGGCAGCGATGAGGACTTTAACGCGTACTGGACCGCCGCGGGCGACTTGGGACTGGGAGCTGGCGACGGCGCCGATGCCGGCCGCGACGCGCTCGTGGTGCCGACGCCGTGCGACCGCCACGAGGCTTTTGTCATCCCCAGCGACATCTGCTTTGCCGCGCGTGCGTGCGATCCGCGTCGCCTGGGCATTGACGTGACGGGCGCCTGGGCCGTGGCTGCCAACGCGCTCTCCTACGATTACCTGTGGAACGAGATTCGCGTGAAGGGCGGTGCGTACGGCTGCGGATTCCGCGCAGCCGGCGAGCGCCAGGCGGCGTTCTACACCTACCGCGACCCGGCAATCGATCCTTCGATTGAGCGCGTGGAGCGCGCAGGCGAATGGCTCGGCAGCTTTGAGCCCGACGAGGCCGCCTTTGAGGGCTTTATCGTGAGCTGCGTGAGCGGCATGGACGCGCCCGTGAAGCCGTACGCGCTCACCAAGCGCCGCAACACGACCTACCTGGCCGGGCTCGATCCGCACGCACGCGAGGAGCGCCGCGCCCAGATGCTCGCCGCTACGCCCGGTGAGCTGCGCTCGCTCGGCGCCGATGTGACGCGCATCGCAGCCGAGTCGCCCACCTGCGTCTTTGGCGGCCGCGACGTCATCGCCAAGAGCAACGCCGGCTTCAACGTCATCGACCTGCTGGGCTAAGGCACGGCAAGCAAAACTACCACGAAGGGCGCAGTTCACAGGCGCCCTTCGTGGTAGTTCGAACACTTGTTCTATACGCACACATGTTCTATAGTAGAGGTGCTTGCATCGAACTGAAATTGCAACTAGAATATAGTTGCAGAATGTGAGGCGGGATGACTCGATCCGATAAACTCATCGCCCAGCTGCTTAGCTGTCCTTCAACGTATAGATTTGCTGACTTTCTTAAAGTTATGGCTTCATATGGCTTTGAAATGGACAGCAAAGGCAAGACGTCCGGATCGCGCGTTCGCTTCTACAGGCCATCAGATGGCAGGATGTTCGTAATGCACGCGCCTCATCCATCTGACGAATTGACAGCGGGGACCATTCGAAACATCGTTCGCTTTCTGCAAGATGTCGGAGGTAGTCATGAGTAACGTTTTGGCATACAAGGGTTATTTCGCCCCGGTCGAGTTCGATGCCGAACAGCATGTGCTAACAGGTATGGTCGCCGGCATTAGGGACGCAATCGTATTTGAAGGCTCCACGGCTGAAGAAGTGGAGCAATGCTTCCACGACGCCGTCGACGATTACCTTGAGTTTTGCGCCGAGAAGGGCAAGGAACCCGAGCGGGCTTTTAAGGGCTCGTTCAACGTAAGAACGGGCTCTGAGCTCCACAAGCAAGCAGCGCTGGCAGCGGCAAAGAAGGGTGAGTCACTCAATAAGTTTGTGACTGAAGCGATCGCTGCGGCGCTGTGAAGCCAACGTCGAGTCGAAGCCGCCACACAGGGCGCCTTTGTGGCGGCTTCGACGTTTGCCCAGATAAAACCAGCCAAAATAAGCCTGTCACTTTTTGGCAGGTTTGCTAGAGGAGGTTGGGATGGACAAGGCTGAGTTGCGGCGGGCGGTGATTGCCCAGCGCGATGCTCTTGATTTGGACTTGCGGGCGGCGAAGTCTGCTGATATCTGTGCGCGGCTGGTTGAGCTGCTGGGCCGCTTAGATGCCGCGGCGCCGCGCATCGTTGCCGTCTATGCCGCGATGGGTTCCGAAGTCAATCCTGCCGCGTTTGCCGCGGCGGCCGCCAAACGCGACTGGCGCGTGGCCTATCCGTGCATGCTCTCGGCAGCCGAAGCCACAGCTTGTGGCCAGCGCATGTGCATGCGGGCAGTTGCTGTCGACGATGCGTCCGCGGCCCCGTTTATCGCCCACCCTACGCGGGCCTTCGCGGCCACGGACATCGACAGCAACCGCTTCCCTATCGTGCCTGCCAAAGCTCTCGACATGATTGTCGTGCCGCTCGTGGCCTTCGATCAAACCGGCGCGCGCCTGGGCTACGGCGGCGGTTGCTACGACCGCTACCTACCCACGCTTTCGGCCACATGCCAGATCATCGGCATCGCCTTTGACGAGCAGCGCGTCGACCACATCCCCACCGATGCCCACGACATGCCGCTGCCCAACATCATCAGCGCCTAACCGCCGCCACATCAGCCACGGATATAGCAGTACCATCGCAGCCTAATGCTCCTCGCCGGCGCGGGCCAGGTCGTAGGGCGTGGTCTGGTAGACGTAGTAGTTGAGCCAGTTGGTGTAGAACAGCTGAGCCTGGCTGCGCCAGACGTTACGCGGCTCGGCGGTGGGGTCGTCACCTGGGAAGTAATGCGCCGGCACCTGGGGGTTGAGCCCGCGCTTCACGTCGCGCTCGTACTCCAAGCGCAACGTGTCGGTATCGTACTCGGGATGGCCAAAGACAAAGAAGCGGCGGCTGTCGGTCGACTTGACGATGTACAAGCCCACCTCGTCGGACACGGCCACGACCTCAAGCTGCGGCTCGGCCTCCACGTCCTCGCGGCGCACATCGGTGTTGCGCGAATGCACGGCATAGAAACGGTCGTCGAAGCCGCGGACCAGCGGGCTTTGCGGCTTCACCAGATAATGCTCGAACACACCGCTCGCCTTTGCCGGCAGGTCGTACTTCTGGATACCGTAATGATGGTACAGGCCAGCCTGCGCGCCCCAACAAATGTGCAGCGTAGAGTGCACGTGCGTGGTGGACCAATCCATGATCTGGCAGAGCTCGGGCCAGTAGTCGACCTCTTCGAACGGCATCTGCTCCACCGGCGCGCCCGTGATGATCAGGCCGTCGTAGTGGATGTCGCGGATGTCGTCGAACGTGCGGTAGAACGTCTCCAAGTGGCCGGCGCTCACGTGCGTGGCCTCGTGCGTCTTGGTGCGCAGCAGGTCCACCTCCACCTGCAGCGGCGTGTTGGAGAGCTTGCGCATGATCTGCGTCTCGGTGGCAATCTTGGTGGGCATGAGGTTGAGGATGAGCACGCGCAGCGGACGGATGTCCTGGTGCAGCGCGCGGTACTCGGTCATGACAAAGATGTTCTCGCTCTCGAGCTGCGCGGCGGCAGGGAGGGCGTCGGGGATGCGAATGGGCATGGATGCTCCTTACGAGTCAGTTACAGCTATGGTACAACGACCGGCCCCATCCGCGCGAGCACATCGCCCAGCGATGCCGTCAGCGGCCCAAATCACTCCAAAAGTAGAGATTAAGGCATGTCCAAAAATCTACGGCGCTTTAGCCTAGCAAAGTGGCAGCAGGACGCTACAATGGTTCGACGCGAAAAACTCGGCCGAAAGGATACGTATATGTACCAGACGCGTAAGATCGGTGTGGTCGGCCAGGGCCACGTAGGAGCACATGTCGCCAACAGCCTGCTCATGCAGGGCATTGCCGATGAGCTGTACCTGTGCGATATCAACGAGGCCAAAGTGACGTCCGAGGTCCAGGACCTGCGCGACTCCCTTTCGTTTGTCCCGTACAACACCAAGATCGTCAACTGCTACGACCACTACGAGGAGCTTGCCTGCTGCGACGTCATCGTCAACGCCGCCGGCAAGGTCGCACTGGCCGCCGGCAACCGCGACGGCGAGCTGTTCTTTACCACCGACGCCGCCCGCACCTTTGCCAAGCGCATCGTCGACGCCGGCTTTGACGGCATCTTCGTGAGCATCTCCAACCCCTGCGACGTCGTGTGCACCGAGCTGTGGCACCTGACCGGCTATGATCCCAAGAAGATCATCGGCTCGGGCTGCGGCCTGGACTCCGCCCGCCTTCGCACCGAGATCTCCAAGAAGGTCGGCGTGAGCCCCAAGTCCATCGACGCCTACATGATCGGCGAGCACGGTTTTAGCCAGCTTGCCGCCTTTAAAGCCGCAACCATCGCCGGTAAGAGCCTCAACGAACTTCAGGCCGAGAACCCCGACAAGTACGCCTTCGACCACATGGAGATCGAGGAGCTTGCACGCAAGGGCGGCTATGTGACCTACCAGGGCAAGCAGTGCACCGAGTACGCCGTCGCCAACTCCGCCGCGCGCGTCTGCGCCGCCGTGCTGCACAACGAGCACGCCGTGCTTTCGGCATCCACGCTCATGACCGGCCATTATGGCGAGGAGGGTATCTTTACCTCCCTGCCGTGCGTGATCGGCGCCGAGGGCGTCGAGGAGGTCTACACGCTCGACCTGTCCGAGCACGAGCTCGAGGGCTTCCACAAGAGCTGCCAGCACATTCGCGACAACATCGCCCAGCTCGACTGGTGGGATGCCGAGGCCTACGACGCCAAGTAAGCGTCGGTTGCCGCGACACCTCGCGAATCTAAGCGCAATACCAAGCGGGCCGCGCCGGAAATCCCCGGCGCGGCCCGCTTTTTACGCACGCTGTTCACTTGCGAATCGAAGGTGAATGCTTTTCCCGTTACCTAGTACTGCTCGATGCCCATGTAGCGACGAACCTCGGGGCTGTGGTCAAACACCTTGCCGCGGGCGGCGCGCAGCTCGCAGCTCATGTTGTAGAAGAAGATCGGCTCCAAGAACGAACGCACGCTGGCGGGCACCTCGCCTACGCCGTACTCGAGTGCATCGAGCACCATGACTGTATCGGTGTGCGTGTTGAGGAACGCGAGCGCGCGCTCCTCCATGGGGCGGCACTCGCCCGATCCGAGCTGCACAAAGTAGAACACGCCGGGCTCGGTGGCCTCAAACGGGCCGTGGAAATACTCGCCGGAGTGGATATAGCAGCAGTGCTGCCACTGCATCTCCATGAGCGAGCAGATGGCCATGGCGTAGGTCTGGCTAAAGTTGGGGCCGGAACCCAGGATATAGAAGAACTTATGCTGCTGGCAGAGCTCGGCAAAGCGATCGCCCAGCTCGGCGTTGACCTTCTCACGGGCAGCGGGCAACAGCGCATCCATCTGCTTAAGGCCGGCGTACATGTCGGCGAGTGCCTCGTAACCCTCCTGCTGGTCGAGCAGCTCGGCAGCCATCAGGACGCCGATGCCTTGCGGAACCTCGGCCTGCGGCACGCCTTCGCCCCACGGATAGACCCAGGTGGTCCACTTGCCGTTATCAATCTTGGAGCCCTCGCAGTCGGTCATGGCCACGACCTCGGCGCCGGCTGCCAGCGCCATCTCGCAACCGTCGACGACCTCCTGCGTATTGCCGCTGTGGCTGCAGGCGATGACGAGTGATTTCTCGCCAAGACTCTTGGGAGCCATCAGGCAAAACTCGCGCGCCGTGTAGACCGTCGAGGCAAACGTGGTGGCCTCGCGCTTGAGCAGCTCGTTGGCCGGCATCAGGTCGATCATCGAACCGCCGCAGGCGATCCAAAAGACGTTCTCAATCTTGCCCTTGCGCTCGATAATTTCCTGAACCAGATCGTGTGCGTTCACGGTGATGCTCCTCCTTGTGTGGCGGCTTTGAACAACGGCAGCTCGTACCTGCTGTCATTCTATGTTGTTCTATATATACCACGCAAGCAGCCACGGTGGAAGCCATTGCGACAAATTTGTTCCATGTTGTTCTATCTGTGGACGTTAGATGTCGAACACGTAGCGCGAGCCCACGATCTTTTGGCGTCCGAGCAGCAAGGGCCGCTCGTCCTCATCGGTAAAGTACGCCTCCATATAAAACAGCGGCTCGCCGACCGGCACCTCCAGCAGTGAGGCCGCCTGAACATCGGCAAGCGCAATCTCCACGGTACAAGGGTCGGACTTGAGCGGCGCGCGGCCCGAATGCTCGGCAACGAGTGCAAAGATGGAATTGTCCGTGAGGTCCTTGTCGGCAAGCGTCTGCAGGTAGGGATGGTCGGCCAGCACAAAGGCGTTGTTCTCGAGCATGACGGGCACGCCGTCTGCCGTGCGCACGCGCTCGACAACGATGAGCTCGCAGCCGGGTTCCACCCCAAAAAACGCCGCGTCCTCGCGCGTCGCCGCAACCACCGTGCGCGACACCAGGTGTGCTCCGGCCACCATGTCGTTGGCAGCGCAACCCTCGGAAAAGCTCTGAACGTCACCCTTTTGGACAATCTTGCGCTTGAGCTTGGGCGCGCACACAAACGTGCCCCTCCCCTGCTGGCGGTTGAGATACCCCGCGCGCGACAGCTCCTCGATGGCGCGGCGCACGGTGATGCGTCCCACGCCGTAGGACTTCGCGAGCTCCATCTCGGAAGGAATGCGCGAGCCGGATGCGTACACGCCGCGCGCGATCTCGCCCTTTAGGTCGTCCATAACCTGCTGGTACAGCGGCACGGCGGATACCTCAGTGCGCTCGGTTTTATCGTCGAATGCCATCGTTACGCTCCATCCCGCGCATGCTCGGACTCAAACTCTTCGATCGCCGTCATAAACTGCTCGCCAAAGGCGTCGGCCTTTTTCTCGCCAATGCCGTTGACCTGAATCAGCTCGTCGCGCGTCTGGGGGCGCAGACGGCACAGGCCGCGCAGGGCCTTGTCGGAGAAGACCATGTACGGCGCCATCTCCAGCTCGGTCGAAATCTCCTTGCGCAGGGCACGCAGGCGCTCGAACAGCTCGGCATCGTCACCCACGCGCGGGCGCTGATCCAGCTCGGCCTCCTCGCGCAGCAGATCCACCGCACGGCGGGCGCGGGCCGAGGCCTTGCGCTTGGACGCGCGACGCTTAACGGTAAAGGCGAACGCCTCATCCTCGACCTCGGCGGCACGCGGGCCCAGCCCCACGACCGGGTACTGTCCCTGCGAGGTAGCCAGATAACCGCGGCCGCACAGCTGGCCGATGATGTCCTTGATGCGCCCGACCGATTCGCTCGACAGCTCACCGTAGCCGCGGTCCTCGTCCAAATGCATCTGGCGAATGCGCTCGGTGTTGCCGCCGTGGAGCACGTCGGCGATGAGCGACTTGCCGAAGCGCATGGGCCGCATGGCCACATAGCGCACGGCAGCGCGGGCCATATCGGTGACGTCCTCGACCTCGAACTGCGTGAGGCAGTTGCTGCAGTTGCCGCAGCCCTCGACGTCGTCCGTGGCGACGCCGCCCGTACCGGCCGCGGCATGCTCGACCGCGGCCTCGTCGCCAAAGTAGCGCAGCGTGTATTCGCGCAAGCAGCCGGTGGTATTGCAGTAGCCCTCCATCTGGCTGAGCAGACGATATCGATTCTGGAGCGCCCACGCACGCTGCTCGTCGTCGAGTGCCTCATCGGCAGCATCGCCGCGATCGACCAGAAAGCGGCGCATGCGAAAATCGTTGCCGTTCCACAGCAGATGGCAGCTGGCCGGGTCGCCATCGCGGCCGGCGCGGCCCGCCTCCTGGTAGTAGGCCTCAATGCTCTCGGGCACGTTGTTGTGGATCACGTAGCGCACGTTGGGCTTGTCGATGCCCATGCCAAAGGCGTTGGTGGCAACCATCACCTGGATATCGTCGTCGATAAAGGCGCGCTGGCTTTGGCGACGGGCGTCGTTGCCCATGCCTGCATGGTAGCGGCCAACGCGAATGCCGCTGGGGCCCAGAGCCTCGGCAAGCTCCGCGGCCAGCGCGTCGACCGTCTTGCGGGTCGAGCAATACACGATGCCGCTCTCGCTCGAATGCGCAATCACGTAGTCGCGCACCCACGCGGTCTTGGCCTTGTCGCCCATCTCCTCGCAACCAAAGTAGAGGTTCTTGCGATCAAAACCCGTCACCACCGTCGCGGGGTTTTGCAGGCCGAGCATCTGCTGAATGTCCGCACGCACGCGCTCGGTCGCCGTGGCGGTAAACGCCGCCACGATGGGGCGCTGCGGCAGCGAATCGATGAACTCGCGAATCTGCAGGTAGGCGGGGCGGAAATCCTGCCCCCACTGGCTCACGCAGTGGGCCTCGTCAATAGCTACGAGTGGCACGCCAATGCCGCCTTCGGCCGCAGCTTCCTGCGCAAAGGCCAGAAAGCGTGGCTCGAGCAGGCGCTCGGGTGCCACATACATTAGCTGGTAGCGCCCCTCACGAGCACGCTTGAGCACGGTATTTTGCTGAGCCAGCGTAAGGCTGGAGTTGAGATAGCTGGGGCGCGCACCCGCCGCGAGCAGTGCGCGGGTCTGGTCCTCCATAAGCGACAGCAACGGACTCACCACAAAGGTGATGCCGGGCAGCATGAGCGCGGGCACCTGGTAGCAAATGGACTTTCCGGCGCCCGTGGGCATAACACCCAGCGCATCGCGACCGGCAAGGATCGCATCGACCATGCGGTCCTGTCCCGGGCGAAACGAGGTGTAGCCAAAATAGGCGCCGAGCGTGTCGAGCGCCATCTGCTGCATGTTATCGGTCATGGTTTCCTAACGTCCAAGTCATCTGCCGCCGATTATACGCCGCCACGCGGACAGCAGCACACGGCCGCCGCCCAGACTAGTCGTTTAAGAACGCCCCCAACGGCTAAGGAGTGTCCCCAGGTGCCGGCAGAGACGATATGAGCAGGACATAAAAACATTGAGAGCCCCTGCTGCAT
>CATZJG010000025.1:0-15566 GCA_958420355.1 uncultured Collinsella sp. | reverse complement strand
CGAAGCCGGTGCGGATCCGCGCAGCGGATGCGCGGAATCCTATACGCCGCACCAATTGAAATCGAAAGCCTCCGGCAACGGGGGCTTTTCTTTTACGTCGGCACTGCATGGATTCGAACCTCGGTCGAGGCGCGAGCATCTTAATCATTACTTCGTAAAATTTTTCCAAATTGTCGCTTGACCCATCGAGGGGTCACGTGCATAATAATCCGTGCGTTGCGGCGTTACCTCAGCTGGATAGAGGGTCTGACTACGAATCAGAACGTCATAGGTTCGAATCCTATACGCCGCACCAATTGAGTTTTAAGCCTCCGGAAACGGGGGCTTTTCCTTTACGGGGGCATTGCGGAGATTCGAACCTCGTTCGAGGCGCGAGCGTCAAGAAAACGCGGAGCGTTTTTAGCGAGCGGGCGAGTCCGCCGGCAGGCGGGCGAAGCCGGTGCGGATCCGCGCAGCGGATGCGCGGAATCCTATACGCCGCACCAACTGAACTTTAAAGCCTTCGGTAACGGAGGCTTTTCTTATATCGCGATGCGTCGAAGATCGCATCAAGTGGTCAAAATGAGTAAAAATCAAATTCAATAACTTTTTTTGAAAAACGCTTGACCTTTATTCAGTCCACGTGCATAATAATCAACAAGTCGCGGCGTTACCTCAGCTGGATAGAGGGTCTGACTACGAATCAGAACGTCATAGGTTCGAATCCTATACGCCGCACCAATTGAGTTTTAAGCCTCCGGAAACGGGGGCTTTTCCTTTACGGGGGCATTGCGGAGATTCGAACCTCGTTCGAGGCGCAGGCGTAAAGCGGACTATTTCCTGTCGACTCGTGTAAGATTTCGAGTAGGTGTCGCGGCCCATCCGTGACCACTCCTTCTTCAAGCGACCGATCAGGGTGATACTTCGTGGCAGAGCGTCCGACATACAAGCTCAGGTTTCTCGATCCCAAGAAGCGCTTTCCGGCGATGCCCGAGCAGCCTGCGGGGCGCTCATATGGCGTGGTCTGGAAACTCTTTGGCGAGGACCAGCATGAATCTTGTTATGTCGTCGAATTCGTTGGCAAAAGCCATGTGTCGCTTTTGGGCTACGTAAGCGTTTCGGGTGAGGTGTACAAGGTGGACCGCCCCGTTAGCGAGGCTCCGCTGCCCAACGATCCCGACATGGAGCTGGTCCTTGACGAGTCGGATTCCAGTATTGGTGAGATTATGGTAAGGGAAGCCAACGGTGCAATGCGTACGTGTGCGCAAACTGCCGGCTCTCCCGAAGGCCCCATGCGCGAGCAGTCCGACCACGAGACATGGAATTCGACCCGCGCCCTTCCTTACGGCGAGTTCATGGCCTCGATGTTCTTGCGCTACGTGATATTTGCCAACTCCGAAAGCGCTATTGCGAACACGGCGGGCGTCGACGGTCTCGATGCGGACATGCAAAACGTTGTCGACAAAATAAAGCTCGTAAAGTTGCCCGAGCCGGTCGAGGTGTTTTTGGGCTTTAACACGGCACCGCTACCTGACGCTATCGAGACGCTGCTCTACCGTGTCGACCATGCCGAGAATCCGAGCGGTATCGAGCGTTATGCGGCCGCCCTTATGAGCGAGGTCGACTTGCCCCGACTGCGCACCATCGCCGCCAAGTCCGAGATGAGCCTGGCTCGCATCGATCGCTCAAAGCTTTTCTATCTCAATTTTGATCGTAGCCTGCTGGACCAGGACGAGATTGACATGCTGCTTGCCATCGAGTGCCGTCTCAACCGCCTCTCTGGCATCCTCGAGCGCATCGGGGCCGGATTGGCCCCTGCGGCATCCTCGCCGAGCCTTGAGGGCTGCGCGCTCTTTGATGCGTGGCATATCGCCAAGACGACCAACGATGTTCCCCGACTGCTCGATACGGCCTCGAGCGATAACCCGTGGGGCAAACCGGGTACGGTGGCTTGCCAGCCGGGCGGTGAGTGGGATGTGCGTACCCGCTTCGCGCGTATTGTCGAGGCGCTTAACGTGGTCACACGGCTCGACTATACCTATCGGGCAAACGTTGCCGAGGGGATTATGCTCGTTCGGTTTGGGCGGTCTGTCGTTGATGCCATGCCGCAACGTGAATACGACGCTCAGGATGACGCCTGGCGCGAGCTGGACGAGGACATGCGCGCGATCTGGGCCGCGGAGCACGATGCGCGCGTGGCACTTACGCTTGCGGCAGCGTGTTTTGCCGCGGGCACCTGCATCACGCGCTGCTATGTGCAGATTGCTGCTCCCGACAGTGAGCAGGGCGAGCGCGTTGTCGCAACGTATTTCTTTGGGCGCGCGGCCTATCTGGCCGATTGCGTGCCTGTCGCCAAGGATCTTGAGAGCATGGACATGGACGATATGCCGTGCAAGCGTGTGCTTGAGGCGTATGAGTCAACCGCTCCGGAGACGATTGAGCCTGCGGAGGTTCATGCTCGTCCGCGTGATGACCATCGCACACTGCCGCCGGCGCTGCGCGATCTGCTGCTTGCCGATACGGCTGACGAGTTGGAGGTCATGGAAGAGGACGACGACCCATACGTGGCCCGCGTTGTTGAATTGCGCGAGCAGGCAAAAGTCGACCGTACAGGTGCCTTTGAAGGCTTTTCCCGTCTTGTCGAGGAGTTGGAGGCTAAGTGCGCCGTCGCCGAGCTTTTGGCGACAGGTCCGGTTCAAACGCAGTTTTGCGATAACCAGCTGGTACGCATGGTGCTACCGGTGTTGGAAGAAGACCGCTCTGTGCGAATCCTTCGTGCGCCCGATGCGCTGTACTTTGCCCAGCACGAGATCTGCAGCTTTTACGCCGAGCAAGAGGACTTTGAACGAGCACTGCCCGAGGTGCGCCATCTTTACGATCTGGCACGCTCGTCCATGCAATCGCACTTTGCGCTCATCAACGTGCTTGCGCGTCTGGAGCGCTTTGACGAGATTATCGAGGTGGCGCGCCACGGCCTACGTATTGCCAGCGATCGTTCTGCAATCGGCTACCTGTTCTATCGCTTGGCGTTTGCCTATTGGAATTGCGATCAGCTCGACCTGGCGCTGGCTTGTTACCGTCTGGTGCCGCGCGGCGAGGAGTCGGGCAGTAGCGCGCTGGAAGAAATGCAGGGCCTTATGAATGAGATGGGCGTCAGCGAGCCTCCGACGTTCGAGGAGGCGGTCGAGACCATCCGCAAGGCTGGACTCGAGCTGCCGCCAGTGTCCGCCGTGACGAATCAGCTGGCAGATGCCGCTGTGCAACTGGTCGACAACGGCTTCTTTTTCCTGGCACGCGGTTGCATCTTCCAAATGTGGCGCACCATGGGCAACGACGAGCTCGGCTCCCTCAACCGCTCGCTGGGGTAGGCGAAGCCTCCAAGGAGGAAAGGATGCTAGGCAATTAGAAAATTTCCTCTTGCCCATCCTTGGCTGTTTGGTTACTATAGAACGGCTGTTACGGAGAGCTGACCGAGAGGCCGAAGGTGCTCGCCTGCTAAGCGAGTATGCCCCAAAAGGGCATCTGGGGTTCGAATCCCCAGCTCTCCGCCAGTTTAACTTTAAAGAAGGGTCCCATCGGGGGCCCTTTTTTATTATCGAGAAAGGGCGCTGGGGATTCGAACCCTCAAAAAATGAGGCGCCCCGTTGGACGCCTCCTTTCAGCGAGTGTATTGTTCTTCGATCTTACATCTCGGGCGCCTTGGCTACGGTCTCGCTCTCGGCTGTGAGCGGGCGGTTGTCGATGCGGCGGCCCAGGCGGTCGAGCTTCACAAGGAGCCACTCAATGGGATTCGGCCCTGCGCCTTCCTCGTCAGCAACCAGGTCCATGACGGCGATCTTGGTGCCGTCTTGCTTGAGCGTAACGCTGCCCACCTTGTCGCCCACATGCACCGTGCCCGAAAGATCGTCGTAGCTAACCTTTTCGGTCACCTCGCCGGCAAGAGAAAACACGGTCGCTTGCGCCGTGGGATCGGCGAGCGTGGCGTCGATTGTCTTATCCGTCCAGTCGGTTTGGCCAATGCGCGCCATAAGCGGGTTGCCGTTGGCGGTCTTTTCCTGCGTGTTGGCGATCGCGACCGTCACCTTGTGACCGTAGTACCAGTTGGCAAGGGTGGCGGTATCGGTAAAGCGCTGATCGGTGGTGGTGGAGTTCAAAATAACGGTGTAGATCTCGTCGCCGTCGCGGTTGTAGGCGCTCGTAAAGCAATAGCCCGCGTCGTCGGTGGTGCCGGTCTTGCCGCCGATGTTGCCATCTTGGCCCAGCAAATAGTTATGCGTGTCCATGGAATGCGAATGGTCGGTGCCGTCGGCGCCCGTGACCTCGATCCAGGAATCCTCGCTCGCTACGACCTCGCGGATCGTGTCGTTTTTCATGGCCTCCTGCATCATCAGCGCCACGTCATGTGCGGTTGAGTGCATATCGCCAGCCCACTCATCAAAGTCCAGACCATGCGGGTTTTCAAAAAGCGTACCGGTACAGCCGAGCTTCTTAGCGCGCTCGTTCATGGCCTTCACAAAGGTGGCCTCGGCGTCTTTGGTCTTAGGGTCGATCTTCTTGCCCACATATTCGGCGAGCACGATGGCGGCGTCGTTGCCCGAGGGAATCATCAGGCCGCGCAGCGCCTGCTCCACGGTAAGCTTGTCGCCTTCGAGCAAGCCGGCGGTCGAATTGCCCACGGTGGCTGCAGCGTTGCTCACCGTGACCTTCTCGTCCATCTTGCAATTCTCGACGGTTAGGATTGCGGTCATGACCTTGGTGATCGAGGCAATTTTGACCTGCTCATCGGCGCCGCGCCCATAGTAGACGGTGCCGTCTTTGCCCATGACGAGGGCATTGGTCGCATCGATATCGGGCAGGTTTTCGGCCGTGATGCCGCGCGCATCGGCGGTTTTGCCGCAAACATTGTCGGTCGTAAGCACTTGGGCGCCGGCGACGGTGGGCACGCCAGCGGCAAGGGCGATAGCGCAGACAAAGCCGGCGGCAAGCTGGGCTGAGCGCTTTGCAAAAGAGGTGAGGGACTTCACGGATTTCGCTTTCGACGGGATGGTCTCTTCTGGAACAAGAGTATATCGTTTGCCGGCGTCGGCGATCATCGCGTGCGTGCGTGGCCCACATCCGCGCCCGAACGGGCACAAGGGTGCTTAAGGCCGACTTAATCACCCACGCTTGTTGTGTGTGACGGGCGCCCCCTCGGGCATAATGGAGCGCGAGAGGAGCACGCATGAACGAGCGCATTTTGGTAGTTGATGACGAAAAGGCCATCGCCGACTTGGTTGGTATCTACCTTACAAAAGAGGGCTTTGATGTCCAGATTGCCTATAGCGGGGCCGATGCTGCCAAGGCAATCTTGGAGCAGGAGTTCGATCTGGCGCTGCTGGATGTCATGCTGCCCGATATCGATGGCTTTGAGCTGCTGCGTACGATCCGTTCCAGCCATACCTATCCCGTGATCATGCTGACGGCGCGCGATGCCCAGCAAGACAAGATCGAGGGCCTTTCGCTTGGCGCGGACGATTACGTGGTTAAGCCGTTTCGTCCTCTGGAGCTCATCGCGCGCGTGCACGCTCAGCTTCGCCGCTACACCAGCTACGGTAGCCGCGCACAGGCGGCCGAGTCGCCGACCCTCCAGCTCGACGGCTTGGAGATCAACCGCGATGCTCGTTCCGTAACGGTGGACGGTGCACCGGTACGCCTCACACCCACCGAGTATTCAATCTTGCTGTATCTGGTCGAGCATCGCGGCAGCGTGGTGGGCGTGGAGGACCTGTTCCGCGCGGTATGGAACGAGGACTTTATGCCCGGCTCCAACAATACGGTGATGGTGCACATTCGCCACTTGCGCGAAAAGATTGGCGACGACGCACAAAAGCCGCGCTTTATCAAAAACGTCTGGGGCGTCGGCTACATCATCGAATAACGCTTTTCGCTTGTGAGGATCTTGATATGACAAAAGACGATAGGCAGGCATTCGAGGTACCCGATCGGCTCTTTGATTACGTGAGGTCGGTCGTCGACAACCGTGCGCTTGCAACGGTGCTGCTCTTTTTGCTGAGCCTGCTGCTGATTGGCATCGACAACATCGTCGGAATCTTGGCGGTGCTGCTTGTTGGCTTTTTGCTGATCGATCGATTTGAGATCGTGCGCCGCTGCGTGGTGATTGGCGGCGCCGCGTGGGCCATGACGTTGGCGATTGGCGCCATGGCGCTCGGCGGCATTGAAGGGCCGGTGCTGTTCGATGCCGGCTTTGTATTCAACATGCTTGGCTTTGTGCTGGCGCTTGCCGCGTGCGTGCTGTTCTTGTGCGGCCGTGCCCTGTACTACCAGGGCTACGAACAGGGCGAGCAGCATGCCGATTGTGTGCTGGCCGCTCGTATTCAAGATCGCCTGATCGATCACCCCGACACCTGGGACAACATCGACGGCGACTTCTTGGAGGTCGAGGGCGTCCTTAACCGCGTGCGTGACCGTGATCGCAAGGTGCAGCAAGCTCTGCGTGACGAGTCGCATCGCAAGGACGATCTGGTTACGTACTTGGCACATGACCTACGCACCCCGCTTGCGAGCGTAGTGGGCTATCTTTCGCTGCTGCAAGAGGCTCCTGAGCTGCCGGTTGAGCAACGTGCGTACTTTACGGGCGTGGCGCTCGACAAGGCGCACCGGCTCGATGCGCTCATCGAAGAGTTCTTCGATATCACGCGCTTTGACTTCCACGATATCGTGCTCACGCGCGGCTATGTTGATCTGGGGTTGCTGCTGGCTCAGGTGGCTGACGAGTTCTATCCCATCCTCAACGAGCAGCATAAGGAAGCCCAAGTTGATATTCGCGAGGACCTGACGGTGCTCGTGGATGGCGACAAAATGGCTCGCGTGTTCAACAACATCATGAAAAACGCTATTGCCTATAGCTATGAGGGCTCGACCATCACGATCGAGGCCAGACGCCAAGACGATGGCGGCGTGCGCGTGCGCTTTATCAATCAGGGCGATCCCATCCCTGAAGCAAAGCTCAAGGTGATCTTTGAGAAGTTCTATCGCCTGGATGCGGCGCGTGCGACCAATCGCGGCGGCGCTGGACTGGGGCTTGCCATCGCCAAGGAGATCATCGCGGCACACGGCGGTACCGTTGCATGTGAATCGACGCCCGAACACACGATATTCACCATCGAGCTGCCCGCCGCATAGCCAGCGTGCCCTTACAAACACTTGACAATGCGCTCACGTGCATATGAGCCGCGATTTCTACTATCGATACTGCTGAATTGATATTGATGTGGAGGTATGCGGTATGACGGCTGCTGCGGCTGTGGAGCCCACGGAGCTTGAAGAACTCATGAAAGCGCAGGCCGAGGCCGCGCACGAGCGCGAGGTTGGGGATGCGACTCGTCCCACGGCAGAGGATCTTGCCGCCTCGCCGACGCGCATCGACGTCGAGGGCCTCGACCTGTTCTATGGCGACCATCATGCGCTCAAGGACGTGAATATCAAGATCCGCGACAAGCAGATCACCTCGTTTATCGGGCCTTCGGGCTGCGGAAAGTCCACGTTGCTGCGCTGCTTTAACCGCATGAACGACGGCATCAAGGATTGCCGCATCGAGGGCAAGATTGCGCTCGATGGTCAAGATATCCTGGGCGATTACGACATCTGCCGTTTGCGCCAGCGCGTGGGCATGGTGTTTCAGCGCCCCAACCCGTTTCCCATGAGCATCTACGACAACGTCGCCTACGGTCCTCGCGGCATGGGCGTGCGCGATCGCGCTGTGCTGGATGAGCTGGTCGAGGACTCCCTGCGTCGCGCTGCCCTGTGGGACGAGGTCAAGGACAAGCTCAAGGAGTCGGGCCTGGGTCTTTCGGGTGGACAGCAGCAGCGCCTGTGCATCGCCCGCGCGCTGGCCGTGCAGCCCGACATTCTGCTGATGGACGAGCCGACCTCGGCGCTCGACCCCGTGTCGACGCTCGTGGTGGAGCAGCTGGCCTGCGAGCTCAAAGAGACCTGTACGCTCGTGGTCGTTACGCACAATATGCAGCAGGCGGCGCGTATCTCCGACTCGGTCGCGTTTTTCTTGCTGGGCGAGTTGGTGGAGCACGCGCCCACCGCGCAACTCTTCAAGAATCCGACCGATCCGCGCACGGCGGATTATTTGACGGGACGTTTTGGCTGATACCATCTAGTAAAGGTACCTTTAGGGTTAAGATGCGGTCATGCCGGCCGCAAAGGGGTTCAACATGATCTATTACGTCGAGGACGATGACAACATCAGGGATTTGACGGTCTATGCGCTGCGCAAGCAGGGGATCGAGGCCGAAGGCTTTTCGTGCGACGGTGAGTTTAAGGCTGCCGTGGCGCGACGGGTGCCCGATGCTGTGCTGCTCGATATCATGCTGCCCGATACCGATGGTTTGGCGGTTATGCGCCGCCTCCGCGCCGACCGCCTGACGGCGACGGTGCCCATCATGATGCTTACCGCCAAGGACACCGAGCTCGACAAGGTGATGGCGCTCGATGGCGGTGCCGACGATTACCTGACTAAACCCTTCTCGCTCATGGAGCTTGCGAGCCGCTGCCGCGCACTGCTGCGTCGCGGCGGAATGGTCAAACAGGCGAGCGATGTGCTCAGCGTGGGCGACATCGTGCTTTCGCCCAGCCATCGCGACGTGACCGTTGCCGGCGAGCCGCTTAAGCTCACCCTGCGCGAGTTCGACCTACTCGAGTACCTCATGCGCAAGCCCGGCGTGGTCTTTACCCGCGAGTCGTTGCTGCAGAGCGTGTGGGGCTGGGACTTCGACGGCGGTTCGCGCACTGTTGACGTGCACGTGCAGACGCTTCGCCAAAAACTGGGCGAGCATGCCAGCGCCATCGAGACCGTGCGCGGCGTGGGCTACCGCTTGGCCGAGCCTTCTGCCGGTGATGGTGCCGAAGGTGACGTCACCGCGGCCACCGCATCGGAGGAGTAACCCGTGGTCTTCGCCCCCCAGGGAAAACATACGCTGTCGCACCGCGTTTTTGTGACGATCTTTGTCTGCGCCATGGCGGTTATCGTGGCGTTTACGGTGCTGGGTGCGTTCTTTGTGCAAAACACCTTGGCGGATGCCACGAGTGCCAATCTGGCGCAGGAAACCGAGCTCATTGCTGCCGCCCTCGACGAGCAGCAGGAGCCCATCCCGTTCTTGCGTAGCCTCGATCGCGAGGACTTGCGCATCACGCTGATTAACAAGGATGGATCGGTTGCCTACGACAACGAGGCGTCGCCTTCCACACTGCCCAACCACGGCGATCGCCCCGAGGTCATCGAGGCCTTTGAGAATGGTTCGGGTTCCGCGGAGCGCGCAAGCTCTACGCTCGACGAGATTATGCTGTATCGCGCCGTCGCCCTTGATAACGGCCAGGTTGTCCGCTTGGCGCAGGCCCAGCCTGGCGTTGCGGCGATTTTGCTGTCGATGGTGGCGCCGATGCTGCTTATCGCAGCAGCGGGCGCGGTACTCTCGTTTTTTATGGCGCGCCGCGAGTCCCGTGCCATCATCGCGCCGTTGCAAGAGGTGGATTTGGACCACCCACGCCGTAGCTATGAGCACGCCTATGCCGAGATGGTCCCCATGCTTGAGCGTATCGAGTCGCAGCGCCAGGAACTCAAGCGCCAAATGGCGGTGCTGGCGGACAACGATCGTATGCGCCGCGAGTTCACGGCGAATATCACCCATGAGCTCAAGACGCCGCTTACGGCGATTTCGGGCTATGCCGAGCTCATCGCAAACGGCATGGTCGAGGGCGAGGACGACCTGCGCAACTTTGGCGGTCGCATCTATCGTGAGGCGGGCCGCTTGGCAGCGCTTGTCAACGACATCCTTACGCTGTCTAACTTGGACGAGGCCGAGCGTGCAACTGAGGGCGAGGCGGTGCCCATTGGGTCCACGGAGCCTATTGAGCTCTCGCGTGCCATCTACGCGGTTGAGCAGCGTCTTGAACAGGTCGCCCGTCAGGCGAATGTGACGATAAGTCATGAGACCAAGCCTGTGGTCATCGAGGGCGTGTCGCGCTTGATTGACGAGCTCATCTATAATCTGGCAAGCAACGCTATCCGCTACAATCGACCCGGCGGTACGGTTACGCTGCAGTGCGGCACCAACGACGAAGGCCATCCGTTCCTTGCGGTCGCCGACACGGGAATCGGTATCGCGCCTGAAGAACAGGGCAAGGTATTTGAGCGGTTCTATCGCGTGGACAAGAGTAGGTCCAAGGCGCGCGGCGGAACCGGTCTGGGGCTTGCCATTGTCAAGCATGCGGCCCTGTATCATCACGCCACGCTCGATCTGTCGAGCGAGTTGGGCGTGGGAACCACCATTACGGTGACGTTTCCCATACAGCAGGACGAGCCATTCGCATAGCGATACAACATAGATATTGATGTAGACGCCGCATTTGACTTTCGGGTGCGGCGTTGTTGTGCAATTTTACGATTGCTTCCGACATTTTTACAGGAGAGCCTGTTTCTTATGTATAGAGTTTGGTCTCGGTAAAAAGATGCGATAACATACGGACAGTTTTGTCAATCCGAACTGGGGAAATGAAAGGCAAGCTGCATGACCCTTCTCGAACTGTTCCAGCTGCTCAAAAAGCACCTCAAGCTGGTCATCACCCTTCCGGTGGTCTGCGCGATCGCCATGGGCATCGTGTCCTTCGTTGCGATGGACAACACCTACACCGCGACGACGAGCATGTACATTCTCGCCAAGACCGACGATAGCGGTCAGATGAGCTACAACGATCTCTCGGCGAGCCAGATGCTTTCCAACGATATCGCCACGCTGCTGGATAGCGATAGCGTTAAGAGCGGTGCTGCCAATGAGTTGGGCCTTGCTGACCTGGATGACTACAAGGTGTCTGTTTCCTCCGAGACCACCACGCGTGTCATTACGCTTTCGGTTACCGGCACCGATGCCAAGGAGACGGCTAAGGTCGCAAAGGCCATGGCCAGCTCGGTGAGTACGGTCGCTCAGAACGTCGGCGCTGCCCAGAGCATCAACGTTATCGACGAGGCTAAGACTCCCGAAGTCCCCAGCGGCCCCAAGCGCACGCTGTACGTTGCTGTCGCGTTCCTCGCCGGTATCTTTATCGCAGTCGCCTATGTCGTTTTGGCAGACATGCTCAATACCCGCATCCGCGGTGCCGAAGAGGCAGAAGAGCTCCTGGGCATTCCCGTTGTTGGCCGAATTCCGGCTATGAAAGGTGGTAAATAGGCATGGCTAAGGCAAAGAACACCGATAAGCTCGTTGTACAGAATGCCGCCAAGACCCTTCTGGCCAACATCCGCTTTGCGAGCGTGGACGACCCCATTCGCACCATCACCGTTACCTCCTCGATTCCCAATGAGGGCAAGTCTACGGTTTCCATTAACCTTGCCCAGGCTATCGCCACGAGCGGCAAGTCCGTGCTCCTGGTCGAGGCCGATATGCGCCGCAGGTCTCTTTCCGATATGCTCGGCGTTCGTTCGCGCGGCGGACTCTATGCGGTCCTTTCCGAGCAGATCTCCATTGACCAGGCAATTGTCGAGACGGGTCAGAAGAACTTCTACTTCCTCGATGCCGAGCCGCATATTCCCAATCCTGCCGACATCATCGTCTCTCACCGCTTTGCCAAGCTGGTAAAGGCACTGTCCGCCAAGTTCCAGTACGTCATCTTTGATGCTCCCCCGGTCGGCACCTTCATCGATGCTGCCGAGATTGCCAGCCTGACCGACGGTACGCTGTTCGTGGTGCGCGAGGACTTCACCAAGCGCGAGGAGGCACTCAACGCTATCGGCCAGCTTAAGAAGTCCGAGAAGGTCAAGCTCATCGGTACCGTCATGAACTACTGCGAGACCGAGACCAGCGAGTACTACTACTCCTACTACACCAAGGACGGTAAGAAGGTGAAGAAGGGCTCCGACGATCAGGGGACTTCCAAAAAGGGCATCTTCACCAACCGAGCAAACGTTTAGTTGATTAAGGCTGACCTATGCGTGACATTCATTGCCATATCTTGCCGGGTGTAGACGACGGCGCTGCCGATCTCGATGAGAGCTTGGCGATGCTCGAGGCTGCCAAGCGGGCCGGTGTAACCAGAATCGTTTGCACTCCTCACTGCCGTGATCCCTATTTTGATTACGACAAGATGTGGGATGCCTTTGAGCTGCTGCGTGATAACGCTGACGGTTTTCCGCTCCAGATGGGCTTCGAGGTCAACCATCGAAAGCTCGTTGAACTTGGTATCGATGCCGCGGAGCACTTGCATTTCGATGGAACCAACGAGTTTCTGCTCGAGCTTTCGACACATGCCGATGCGTATGCGTTTAGAGAGTACGAGAACACGATTTACGATTTGCAGTGCCGTGGCTACCAGGTGATCATCGCTCATCCTGAGCGCTATCGTGCGGTTCAAAAGGATGTAAGCGTGGCGGAGCGCCTGGTCGATATGGGCTGCAAGCTGCAGGCTTCGGCGGACTTTATTGCCGGCGGTCGCTTTGGTCGCGAGAAAAAGCCGGCACAGCGCCTGTTCGATCAGAACCTGTACAGCTTCATCGCGAGCGATGCCCATAACGTGGGTCATTACGACTGCCTGGCGAAGGCTCGCGCGAAGTTTAGCGTACGCGGAGCTCATTTTCGCTAAAATCTGTCCCTAACGTTCGCATTGAATGAAGGGGCAGCCATGGATATTCAACTTAAGACGGGATGCTTTGATGACGCGGCGTTGGTGCGCCGCGTCGTTTTTATGGACGAGCAGGGCTACGAGAATGAGTTCGACGCTATCGACGAGGATCCGAACTGCATTCATGTGACGCTCTATGTAGACGGCGAGCTTGCCGGTTGCTCGCGCGTGTTTCCCGAAGAGCTTGAGCGCGTGGCTGACGCAGAGGCCCCGGTGTTGCTGGCATGCGACATGGACGAAGGCGTTGCGGCGGGGGAGACCTACATTATGGGGCGCGTGGCTGTGCTGCCGAGCATGCGCCGTCGCGGTTTGGCGAGTGCGATCGTGGAGACCAGTGCTTCGTGTGCACGCGATGCCGGCGCTAAGCTTATTAAGCTGCATGCGCAGGAATACGTGCTGCCGCTTTATGCAAAGGCGGGCTACACGCAAATTGCCCCGGTAGATTACGAAGACGAGGGCCAACCCCATGTCTGGATGGCCAAGCGCGTAGATGGCAGATAGGGACGTTCCTTTTCTGCCGGCAGTTGGGGACACTCCTTGGCAATTGACGCATTGGAGCGCTCGGACATACAGTTTTTCGATTCCGTATGTATATATGCGCGTTAATGGGTTATAAAATCTAAGTCTGAACATAGCAGGTCTGCGATGCGGCTCGGGCGACCGGGCCGTTTTTGCGGACAGGGGTAGCGCGAAAGGACTGCACATGCGTCAATTTAAGACCGAGAGCAAAAAACTGCTCGACCTCATGATCAACTCCATCTACACCAATAAAGAAATCTTCCTGCGCGAGCTTATCTCTAACGCGAGCGACGCCGTCGACAAGCTCAACTTTAAGAGCCTGCAGGACCCGAGCGTCAAGATCGACCAGGGCGACCTGGCCATTCGCGTCTCCTTTGATAAAGACGCCCGCACCATTACCATCTCGGATAACGGCATTGGCATGACCGCCGAGGAGCTGGAGCGCAATCTGGGCACCATCGCCCATTCCGGCTCCGAGGAGTTTAAGACCGAGAACGCCGAGCAGCAGGGCTCCGATGTCGACATCATCGGTCAGTTTGGCGTGGGCTTCTACTCGGCTTTTATGGTCGCCAGCCATGTGAAGGTCGTCAGCCGCGCCTACGGCGAGGATGTCGCCCATGTGTGGGAATCCGACGGTCTTGAGGGCTACACCATCGAGGACGGCGAGCGCGCCGAGCACGGTACCGATGTCATCCTGACGCTGCGCGAGAACGAGAAGCTCGATGCCGACGGCGAGGCCGAGACCTACGATCGCTTCCTGACCGAGTGGGGTCTCAAGAGCCTGATTCAGCAGTACAGCAACTATGTGCGCTACCCGATTCAGATGATGGTGTCCAAGAGCCGCCAGAAACCCAAGCCCGAGGACGCCGGCGACGATTACAAGCCCGAGTACGAGGACTACCAGGAGCTCGAGACCGTCAATTCCATGACACCGATCTGGAAGAAGCGCAGCTCCGATGTCGAGCAGAAGGACTACGACGAGTTCTACAAGTCCACGTTCCACGACTTTGACGATCCTGCGCGCACCATCAGCTTCCATGCCGAGGGCACGCTCGAGTATGACGCCCTGCTGTTTGTGCCGGGACGCGCGCCGTTCGATCTGTACAGCAAGGACTACGAGAAGGGCCTGGCGCTCTACAGCTCCAACGTCCTGATCATGGAGAAGTGCGACGACCTGCTGCCCGACTACTACAACTTTGTCCGCGGCGTCGTGGATTCCGCCGACGTGTCGCTCAACATCTCGCGCGAGACGCTGCAGCAGAACCGTCAGCTCAAGGCCATCGCCAAGCGTGTGGAAAAGAAGATTACCGCCGACCTTGAGGATATGCGTGACAACGACCGCGAGGCCTACGAGAAGTTCTTTGAGAACTTTGGCCGCGGTCTTAAGTACGGCATCTACTCGAGCTATGGCATGAAGGCCGATGAGCTCGCCGACCTGTTGCTGTTCTGGTCTGCCAAGGAACAGAAGATGATTACCCTGGCCGAGTATGCCAAGGGCATGCCCGAGGATCAGAAGGCCATCTACTACGCCGCCGGCGATTCGCGCGAGCGCTTGGCCAAGATGCCCGTGGTAAAGGGCGTGCTCGACCGCGGCTATGACGTGCTGCTGCTGACGCAGGATGTGGATGAGTTCACGTTCCAAGCTATGCGTGAGTACGTTGCCGCCGATATGCCCAAGATCTACGAGGACGATGCTGCCCGCGAGGCTGCCGAGAAGGCTGTGGCCGACGGTGCCGAGCCCGAGGTCGAGGATCGTCATCTGGAGCTCAAGAACGTTGCGACTGGCGATCTTGATCTGGCGACCGAGGACGAGAAGAAGGAGGCCGAGGACGCCACAAAGGAAAACGAGGACCTCTTTAGCGCTATGAAGGAGGCACTCGGTGACAAGGTCGAGAAAGTTGCCGTCTCCGCGCGTCTGACCGATGCCCCCGCTTGCATCACCACCGAGGGCCCACTTTCGCTCGAGATGGAGAAGGTGCTCCAGAAGGGACCCGAGGGCTCGCCCGACGGCATGCCCAAGAGCCAACGCGTGCTCGAGCTCAACGCCAAGCACCCGGTCTTTGACAAGCTTGTCGCTGCCCAGAAGGCAGGCGACGCCGACAAGATCAAGCAGTACTCCGGCCTGCTCTATGACCAGGCCCTGCTGGTCGAGGGTATTCTGCCCGAGGACCCCGTGGCCTTCGCGGCATCTGTTTGCAACTTGATGTAGTTAGGTAGTTACGCGGTTTTACCAAACCGCGTAACGGCTCGACGCTGCCCTCAGTTCCGCCGTTCTAACGAACGGCGGACCAGTCGACGCTGCGCGGGCGCCAGAGCGAACAAATTGGCATGAAAAGAGGACGGCATGACCAGAAGGTCTATGCCGTCCTCTTTTCATGCCAATTTGT
>CATZJG010000024.1:0-23903 GCA_958420355.1 uncultured Collinsella sp. | reverse complement strand
CATGCGAACCTCCAGTCCGGACCGCCCCGCGGTCCAACTTTCTGTCCGCACCCCCGATTAGCCGCAAAAGCTGTTATCCAGGAACTATTTCACCGCAACTTATTGAGGCCGAGCGGGTTGGGTCGATGATGGGTTCTGTTGCCGAGAAGATGAGGGCAGCCGGTCAGGAGTCTGTGTAGGGTTTTGTGGTTGGTATACCGTAGCCGCGCATCATGGAGCCGAACGCTTTGACATCGTAGGTGTCTGAGAGCTTGAAATGAATGACGTTGTGGCCCATGGCACGCAGGTTCGCGTCGCGCATGAGGGCAGCTCGATAGGTTTTTGCCGCAGTATGTTCCGGATCATTTTGGGCATCGTCCTCAAACTTGCCTAGTCCATGCAGCTCAGCCAGCATCCAAGAGCCGTCTGGCATCTGCCAGCCGTAATCTGCCAAATAATAGCCGGCGTTTCCCGGTCGAGTGATTTCAACCTGAAGTTCGGGAGCGGCAACTCCCGCCAGAATCATTGCCGCCCGTGCCTCGGATTCTCCACCGTTATCCGATCTGCCATCCATGTGTTCAAAAACGTCAAATGCGCGCGCGATGCCGTGCAGTCCGCGGCAGTTCGCTTGTGCATATGCACGCAATTCTTTACGCTCGACACCGTACTCACGAGCCAACCCGTCGACATAGCCTAGTGCATATCGAAAAGCGCTCGTTCGGGCGATGTCGACCACCGTGCGATATGGATCCGTTAACGTAAACGGGCCGAGCTGCCATACGTCGCCCGGCCGCCAGCGTCGGTATTCAACGAATTCGTACATATCGCGTCTGGTGGAACGCGGTAGCAGCACTTGCACCTTGTCGAGAAGCGAATATGCAGAACCGATGCCATAGAGCAGTGCCGCCGTTGCTCCACAAAACACGGCATCCGGTTCAACGACTGCAATAGCGGATGCCAATTGAAAGATGCGATCTTCGACGCCGAGGTCATTCCAATACGCGGGATCAGCGTAGACATGGTTGTAGAGTCGAATAATCATCTCTTTTTGCATGAGCGCGTAGGCACAGCGTTCATCCCATTTTTTGGTAGCTACAAACAGGTGCCCGCCATGATGGGCCTCGAATAACCGGAAGAACAGCTCTAATTGCGGTTTGGTACAGCGTTTATCATGACTCATTTTCGACCCCATGGTCTCGAGGGGGAGTGAATGACACTACGCTATCCCATATTTGGCCCGCCTGACCTTGCCATCAACTGACCAAAAGCTTGACGGGGCAGGTCAGAGTCATGAGTCGTAGCCAAACATATCGGCAAACGGTTGATTAGTGCCCCTCGGCGGCACTAAAAACCACCCTTACAGAAAGTTGCGGTGGAATAGTTCCTGAAAGGCTCGAATAAGCCTAAATCTAGGAACTATTTCACCGCAACTTAAGAGGGGATGGGGCTGAGTGGCGGGCGATGCCGTTGCCTGTCGGTTAGTGGCGGGATTGGTGGCGGAGTTTGTCGATGGTGGAGTCGGTGCTTCGGCTGCGGGCTTCGGCGGCACGGTCGCGGACTTCGGCAGCGGTTTGGCGCTTGCGACGGTAATCGATCATGCCTTGGATGATGGGCTTGCCAAAGCTCACGACATCATCGTTGTAGATGGCGGTTTGGGCTGCGAGGAGGCAGTCGGTAAAGTCCATATGGGTCTTGCCAAAGAGTTTGATGGCAAGGGCGACAACGGTGGGCTCGTCAACCATGACGTCATCGAGCAGCCTTCTCATGGCCGTAGCAATCTCAACGCGGGGAACCTTATAGACGTCGCGCAGCGTGACCACGACGCGCGTGATGATCTCGGGGTAGACACGAGCGGTGCGCGTGGCGATGACCTTGGCAGCGCGAGGTGACAGAACTTCGTCGTCGTCAAGCAGGTAGCGTAGGATGACGGTCTCGTCGATGATGGTGCTACTCATGGATATCTACTTCCTCGGGACCCAAAATCGAATCGTCGCTTTCTGTAGCAAGGTACTCAATCCAAGCATTGCGCTCCTCGGAGCGGCGATTGGGGTCCCCATATGCTTTGAGCGATCTATAGGCGGCGGTGCCGTCCTTTGAGCGCACGCCGACCGGCTGAAAGGGAAGCTTGCGCATCAAAATGCTCTGCGCGACAAATAGACGGACGGCCTCGGCAAGCGATGTGCCCATGGCGTCGTAGAGGCGCTCGGCATGCTGTTTGTCCTCTTCGCGAATGCGCACCTGCAGGATGGCTCGTTTTTGCGTCGATGACATCACTGCCCTCCCTTAGCTAACGTGCAATATAGTCGGTCAAATGCGGCATACACCGACATCTTAGAATCTTATAACCTTTACTTTATTTTACTCAAGTAAATAACCATTAACACGAATACAAGCGTAGTACATCCAAAATGAGAGCGCGTAAAAATCTCTGAGGCGTACGCATGTAATACACTCACCTTTATAGCTTCTAGAGAATAATTCCAACCTGCCAAAACCCCTGCAATACACCCGTATTGCAGGGCCTATGCTCAAGTTTGCCCCCTGCAACTGCGTATATTTAACCTGTATATCGTTGGAGAAACTCTACCGAGTGCATGTTTCGCCGCATGCATTCGATACGTCGATGCCAGGCCACGGGCGGCTTGGGTCAATGTCGACAGGGTCTCTCCGACAAGGGATTCAGGAGGGAGTGAACAACATGGGTAATAAGCGAGTCGTAGCCGATTCTTCGCGCTGCATTGGGTGTCAAACCTGCATGGCGGCGTGTATCGAGGCGCACGACATCCCCGGTAACATCGCCGCGCCGCGCCTGCGCGTGACGCGTACGTACGAGATCTCCGCACCGGTGGCTTGCCATCACTGCGAGGATGCCCCGTGCGCGAAGGCCTGTCCTACGGGCGCCTTGTTCTTTGATCCAAAGAACCATCGCATCGGCGTCAACGAGGACAACTGCATCGGCTGCAAGAGCTGCGTCATGGCCTGCCCCTTTGGCGCCGTGAGCGTGGCGACCACGCAGGTCCCCGTCTTGATGGGCGACGTGCGCGTAGGTTCGCAGACTAAGAGCTTCGTGCTCAAGTGCGACCTGTGCGTGGACCGTCCCGGCGGTCCGGCGTGTGCCGAGGCTTGTCCGACCAAGGGCCTCACCCTGGTGGACGAGGAGCGCCTGGCGGAGCTGACTGCCGAGCGTGCCCGCGCCACCATCGAAAACGAGGCGTAGGCGGGCGGCCATACAAGCCCAACGATTGTCAAATAAGTACCGATTAATCGGTAGCAGAGAAAGGAAGGAGGGTGTCATGGAGAAGCATAAAGTGATCTGCCCGTATTGCGGCGCCGGTTGCCAGTTTAACCTCTTGGTCCAAAACGGCCAGGTCGTGGGTACCGAACCGCTCAACGGCATCACCAATCAGGGCGAGCTGTGCCTTAAGGGCATGAGCGGCTACGACTTCATCAACGACACCAAGATCTTGACTCCTCGCGTACTGCACCCGATGATCCGCCGCACTAAGGGCGCGGATCTTGAGCGCGTAAGCTGGGACGAGGCACTGGATTTCACCGCATCTAAGATGCAGGCCATAATTGACGAATATGGTCCTAACGCTGTCATGACCACCGGCTCTTCGCGAGGCGGCGGCAATGAGGCGAACTACGTTATGCAGAAGTTTACGCGTGCGTGCATCGGCACCCACAGCGTGGACAACTGCGCCCGTACTTGACACGGCCCTACTGTCCTCGGTCTGATGGACACGGTTGGTTCAGGTTGCATGTCATGCTCCATCCCCGGTATGGAGGATGCGGGCTGCATTTTCCTCTTCGGCTATAACCCTGCCGATTCGCACCCCATCGTCGCAAGGCGTATCGTGCGAGCCAAAGAAAAGGGTTGCAAGATCATCGTCGCCGATCCGCGCCATATCGAAACCGCGCGTATCGCCGATCTCTACCTTCCGATCAAGAATGGTTGCAACGTCGCGTTCCTCAACGCCTTTGCCAACTGCTTGGTCAACGATGGCCTCTACGACAAGGAATTCGTCGCCGAGCACACGAACGGCTTTGACGAGTGGTGGGAGACCATCAAGAACTACACTCCCGAATCCGTACAGGACATCACGGGTGTCGAGCCCGCGTTGATCCACCAAGCTGCCGAGATGTACGCCACGGCGAAGCCCTCTGCCATCATTGGCTGGGGCATGGGCGTATGCCAGCAGAAGCAGAACCTGAAGACGGTGCACACCATCGCCTCCATCGCCTGCGTTGCCGGCCAGATCGGCAAACCCAATTCCGGTCTCGCGCCCGTGCGTGGTCAGAACAACGTCCAGGGCTCCTGCGATATGGGCATGCTGCCCAACCTGTACCCTGGCTACCAGAAGGTCACCGACCCGGCAGTGCGCGCCAAGTTTGCCAAGGCTTGGGGCGTGCCCGAGGAAAAGCTCCCGCTCGAGGAGGGCTACAAGCTCACCGACCTGGGCCACCTGGTCGACGAGGGCAAGGTGCACTGCTTCTACAACTACGGCGAGGACCCGGTGCAGACCGAGCCCGATTCAGCCGGTATGCGCAAGACGCTCTCCGAGCTGGATCTGTTCATTTGCCAGGACATCTTTATGACGCAGACGACCATGCTCGCCGACGTCATCCTGCCTGCCACCTCTTGGGGCGAGCACGAGGGTGTCTTTACCGCATCCGACCGTAGCTTCCAGCACTTTGACGCGGCTGTTCCGCCCAAGGGCGAGTGCCGTCACGACTGGGAGATCTTCGCGGACCTGTCTACGCGCATGGGATACCCCATGCACTACGACAACACCGAGCAGATCTGGAACGAGTGCATCAGCCTGTGCCCCAACTTTGTGGGCGCGACCTACGAGAAGATGGCTCCCGAGGGCGGCTACGCCCAGTGGCCCGTCAAGAGCACCGATGTGAACGACCACGGTACGCCCGACATGTTCGCTGGTGGCAAGTTCACCACCAAGGACGGCCGCGCCAACCTGATGGCGCACGACTGGGAGGCGCCCTCCGAGCTTCCCGACGATGAGTACCCGCTCATTCTGTGCACCGTCCGCGAGGTCGGTCACTACAGCTGCCGCTCGATGACCGGCAACTGCAAGACGCTGGCGCTGCTCGCCGACGAGCCCGGCTTTGTCCGCATGAATCCCGCGGACGCCCAGGCGCGCGGCATCAAGAACGGCGACATCGTCTCGATTCACAGCCGCCGCGGCCAGGTATACAGCCGCGCCGACGTGAGCGATCGCATCAATAAGGGCACGGTCTACATGACCTACCAGTGGTGGATCGGCAAGTGCAACGAGCTGACCATTCACAAGGTCGACCCGGTCTCGCATACGCCCGAGGACAAGTTCTCCGCCTGCCAGGTCGACGCCATTGCCGACCAGGTTTGGGCAGAGGGCGAGGTAGAGCGTCAGTACACCGAGCTCAAGCAGGCTCTGGTGGACGCCGCTGCTCCCCAGGACGTTGAGCCTGGCGCCGCCAAGTTCGACGACGAGACGCACGTGAACCAAATCGTGTAGTCCCGTTCTCGTTGGCTTTTTGGGCCGGGCGTCCCGTACGTTCGGGAGCCCGGCCCGTTATTTTGAAAGGAAGTGGGGATGAACCGCTTCATTGACATCAACCCGGAGAGGTGCATCGGCTGCGGAACATGCCAGTCCGCCTGTGCCGACGCCCACCGGATGCAGGGTCTTCAGGATACGCCGCGCCTGGCGCTCGTGAAGACCGGCGGTATTTCGGCCGCCCTTGCCTGCCACCATTGCGAGGGTGCCCCCTGCGCCGAGGTTTGCCCGGTGAATGCCATCGAGCACGATGGCGATCGCATCCACGTCAAGGAGCAGGAGTGCATCGGGTGCAGGCTGTGCGCCATCGCGTGCCCCTTCGGAGCCATCCATCCCGATGGCACGTCTATCGCCGGTGTCGCAGGCATGTGCGACCCGACGCCTTCGTATCCTAAGTCCCTGAGCAGCCTGCTTACGTGGGCTCCTGGCCAGTACACCTGCGCCGTCAAGTGCGACCTGTGCGCCTTCGATCCGGACGGCCCGCATTGTGTGGCGGCGTGCCCCACCAAGGCGCTGACCGTCATGGGCGGCGCGGCCGATCGCGAGCTCGACGAGGCCAAGCGCCTGCGTTCGATCGAAAACGGTCCGGTCGTCGACGTTACCGCTGTGGCCCAGGGCCTGTCCGAGAAAGCAGAAGGGAGCGTAAACAATGGATAGCATGACGCTGTTTATCGCATCGCTTGCCGTCTCGTGCATCGGTGCGCTCGCCTCGGTTCTGCTGATCAAGGCCGATAACGCCGCCAAAACCGCCGGCTGCCTTATCGGCGCCGTCGCCGCGGTGCTTTCGTTTGTGGCCGGTATCCAGGCCGTGCTGGGCGATGTCACGTCGGTCGACACCATCGTGTTCTTCCCGTTTGCCCATTTCCAGCTGCTGCTCAATCAGCTGTCCGGCCTGTTCGTGGCGCTCATCTCGGTGCTCGCGTTTGCCGGTTCGATCTACGGTCTCAACTACTTTGATGAGTACCCGGGCAAAAAGGGCCGCGCCGGCTTCTTCTTTAACACCTTCGTGGCGTCCATGATGCTCGTCATCACCGCCGACAACGTGTTTTGGTTCCTGGTCGCCTTTGAGCTCATGTCGCTGACCTCGTACTTCCTGGTCGTGATCGAGGAGAACGAGAATTCCATCCACGGCGGTTGGCTCTACTTTGTGATCGCACACGTGGGCTTTGTGCTCATCATGGCGAGCTTCCTCACCATGACCAACTTCGCCGGTGGCTCGTTTGCCTTTGCGGATTTCCGCGCTACGCAGTTTAGCCCCGCGGTCGCATCCGTGTGCTTCGTGCTCGCCTTCTTTGGCTTTGGCGCCAAGGCCGGTATCATCCCGCTGCACGGCTGGCTGCCCAAGGCACATCCCGAGGCGCCGTCCAACGTGTCGGCCCTCATGTCCGGCGGCATGATCAAGATCGGTATCTTCGGCATCCTCAAGGTTGGTCTCGAACTGCTCTCCGCCTCGGGCGTTCAGGTTTGGTGGGGCCTTATGGTCATGGTCTTCGGTGCGATCTCGTCGGTTCTCGGCGTGGCCTTCGCCCTGCAGGAGCATGACATCAAGCGCCTGCTGGCCTATCACTCCGTCGAGAACATCGGCATCATTCTGCTCGGCGTCGGTGCCTCCATGGCCGCCATGGCGCTCAACTCGGTCGGTATCGCCGTCCTGGCTCTGATGGCCGCCCTCTACCACACATTTAACCACGCGATGTTTAAGGGCGAGCTGTTCTTGGGCGCCGGTGCGCTGCTGTACTCCACGGGTACGCGCAATATGGAGAAGATGGGCGGCCTGTTCCGTCGTATGCCGGCAACGGCCATCTGCTTCCTCGTTGGCGCGCTTGCCATCTCGGCCATCCCGCCCTTTAACGGCTTTGTTTCCGAGTGGTTTACCTACCAGTCGCTGTTTAATGCCGCCATGCAGGGCGACAAGGCCGTCATGATCGTGGCCGTGTTCGCTGCCGTCGCGCTTGCCATTACCGGCGCGCTGGCTGTCACGTGCTTCGTCAAGGCCTATGGCGTCTCCTTTGCCTCCGCGCCCCGTTCCGAGGCTGCGGCCAATGCCAAGGAGGTTCCCGCCCCCATGGTGTTCGCGCAGGGCCTGCTCGCGGCCATCTGCGTCGTGCTGGGCATTGGCGCTCCCGTGATCGCGCCCGTGCTGGTCGATGTCGCCGCGTCCGTGCTGCATCCGTACGGCGGCGTGTTTGCCGCCGAGGGCATGGAGCTCATGAACCAGTACTCCGGCGCTGCCACCTCCACGCCCGCGATCGCTATTGCGCTCGTGGTGCTCGTCGGTCTTGCCTGCGGTTATCGCAAGCTCAAGACCGTCGGCAAGGTGCAGAAGTCCCAGCCGTGGGCATGCGGCTATGCTCCCAACGAGCATATGCCCGTCGTGGCCACGACCTTTGCCTCCGAGGTGTCCTGGTTTATGCAGCCGCTCTACACGCTGCGCGACCGCTGCACGGCCGTCTGCTGGTCCATCGCGCACTTCTTCCAGAAGCTCACCGGTGTGGCCGAGGCTGTGGAGCCCGTACCCGACAAGGTTCTCGTCGATGCCCCGCATAAGGGTGTCGAGAAGCTCGCCGACCTCGCGACTAAGCTCGAGGGTGGCAACTACAGCATCTATATCTGCTACATCGTCGCGGCACTCGTGGTGTTCCTCGTGCTCGCCGTGCAAATGGGTTAAGGAGGGGAGAGCATGAACAACATCGTACTTGCCGTTCTGCAGGGCGTGGTCGTCATGGCCGTCGCGCCGTTCTTCTCCGGTCTCGGCCGCGTGATCCGCGCCAAGATGCACAACCGTCGCGGCCCCAGCATCATGCAGGACTATCGCGACCTGGCCAAGCTCTTTGCGCGCCCCGAGTCCCAGAGCGAGGACGCGAGCTTTGCGCTGCGCATTATGCCGCCGCTGTTCTTCGCCGTCGCCTTTATGCTCGCGATGGGCCTGCCGCTCTTTACGGCGCAAAGCCCCATCCCGGTCTTTGGTGACGCCATCACCATCATGTACAGCCTGGCGCTCGCCCGCTTCTTCTTCGCCCTCTGCGGCGTGGATTCGTCCAACGCCTACGCCGGTATCGGCGGCGTCCGCGAGCTGCTCATGAGCGTGCTCATCGAGCCGTCCATGCTGCTGGCGCTGTTTGCCGCCGCCCTGGTGTGCGGTTCCACCGACATCGCCACCATGGGTCAGCACATCATGACGGGCGCCATCGACGCGCCGGTCGCCGTGATCCTCGCCGGCATCGCCTTTGCGATCGCCTGCTACATGGAACTCGGCAAGCTGCCGTTTGATCAGGCCGAGGCCGAGCAGGAGCTTCAGGAAGGTCCGCTCGCCGAGCTTTCCGGCCCGTCGCTTGCGATGGCCAAGCTCGCCATGTCCATGAAGCAGGTCCTGGTCGTCGCCTGGTTCTGCGCGATCTTCGTCCCCTGGGGCGAGCCCGCGACCGTGGGCGCCGCCGCTGTTCTGGGTGCAGTCATCTTCCTGGTGAAGTGCCTGATCGATTTTGTCGTATGCGGCGTGATCGAGAACTCCTGCTCGCGCTCGCGTTTTAAGGTACTCGGTAATCAGACCTGGGCCGTCGTGGGCATCGCCGTTCTGGCGTTTGTCTTCGTGGTCGTCGGCGTGTAGGAGAAGGGAGAAACAATGTCATTTGCAGTCAGTCTGTCCCTTCTCGGCTTGGTCGCTATCGCGGCCCCGATGGTGGCCTCGGTGCTCGTCGCCCTGTTCCCCCGTCCGTACGCCAAGTGGTTCAGCGTTTTGGGTGCCGCCGTCTCGACGGTCTGCACCATCGCCCTCGCCGCGAATTTCGCTGGTGCCGGCATGCCCGACACGCAGGTCCCCCTGATCTCGTTTGGGCAGACCCTCGTCATGGGATTCACCTTCGATCGCATGAGCACGCTGCTCGCGCCCGCCTTTGTGGGTATCGGCCTGCTTGTCGTGATCTATTCGATTCCCTATATGAGCGAGAATAACCGTGAGCATCCCGACGCACCGCGTCGTCGCTTCTACGCGTACCTCGCGACCTTCATCGGCGCCATGGCCGGTCTCGTGTACAGCTCGACCCTTTTGGGCCAGCTCGTGTTCTTTGAGATCACGGGTGCGTGCTCTTGGGGCCTCATTAGCTACTACATGACGCCTACGGCCAAGAAGGCCGGCATGAAGGCTCTGATCATTACGCATATCGGTGCGCTCGGCCTGTATCTGGGCGCCGCCATCGTGTTTGCCCATACCGGCACCTTCGCCATTACCGCGATTGCCGGCCTCGACGCCAAGCTCAAGGCTATCGTCCTTTTGCTCGTGCTGTTTGCGGCCTGGGCCAAGTCCGCACAGGTTCCCATGTACATGTGGCTGCCTTCGGCCATGGAGGCGCCGACGCCTGTTTCGGCCTACCTGCATGGCGCCTCGATGGTTAAGGTCGGCGTGTGCGTGTTCGCGCGTGCACTCGTCTCTGCCGGCGAGATCCCCGAGATCGTGGGTTGGGTCGCCATTATCGACGCCATGGTCACCATGCTCTTTGGCTTCCTTATGTACCTGCCGCAAAAGGACATGAAGCGTCTGCTGGCCTTCTCCACGATCGCCCAGCTCTCCTATGTGTTCTTTGGTCTGGGCCTTTCGGTCTTTGGCAGCCAGCTGGCCTTCGATGGCGCCGTCTGCCACATCTTTAACCACGCGTTCGCCAAGACGCTGTTCTTCCTGATCGCCGGTTCGTTCTCCTTTACGCTCGGCACGCGTATGCTGCCCAAGCTTCGCGGCATCGTAAAGAAGTACCCGATCTCGGGCGTGGGCTTCGGTGTCGCGGCACTCGCTATTGCCGGCGTGCCGCCCATGAACACGTTCTTCTCGAAGTTCCAGATCATCGCCGGCGGCTTTTCTGTAGGTGCCGGCAACGTCGCGATCCTGGTGCTCGTGTGCATCATGGTCGCCGAGACCGTCGCCACCTTCGCCTGGTTCCTCAAGTGGATGGGCTATTGCCTGCCCGGCGAGCCGAGCGAAGAGGTCGCTGCGGGAGCCCCGCTTCCCCGTGCGATGGCGTTCGTGTTCATCGTGCTCATCATCATGGTCATCGTCAGCGGCCCGCTTTCGGCCAGCTGGATCGGTTAGGAGGTATAACGACATGGGTTATTCGATCGTCAACATCCTTGGCGGCCTTCTGATCGTCACGTCCACCATGGTGGTCGTCTCCAAGAACATCAAACATGCCATCAACTGGTATGCGGTGCAGTCGCTGGTGCTCGTGGGGCTGCTCGCTACGCTCGGTGCCACCACCGGTGCGCAGGAGCTGCTTATGTGGGCCGGATCTGCCTTTATCACCAAGGTCGTCCTGGTCCCTTATATCCTCAACCGCGCATACAAGAAGATGGGCGAGCCGAGCGACGCATCACTCAAGGCCGGCCTTAAGCCCGCGTGGGCCATCTGCATCATCGCCGTGGAGGTCGCGATTTGCTTTGCCGTCGTGACGCAGATCAGCCTTCCCACGGCCGAGGTCGCAACGCCTGCGCTCGCTATTAGCTTCGCTCACTTCTTTGTGGGCCTCACCTGCATCATCTCGCAGCGCAACATCATGAAGCAGATCTTTGGTTACTGCCTTATGGAAAACGGCAGCCACGTGACGCTCGCGCTTTTGGCCCCCACCGCTCCCGAGATCATCGAGATCGGTATCGCCACCGACGCCATCTTTGCCGTCATCATCATGTCCATCGTCGTGCGTCGCATTTGGGACGACTCCCACTCGCTCGATGCGCGCGACCTGTCCGAGCTGAGGGGGTAGTCCATGGAAACGTTGATTCTCGCCCTGCTCGCGACTCCTTTGGTGTTCTCGCTGGTCATGGCGTTTTTGCCCAAGAACACGTCCTATAACGTGTTTGCCGGTCTCAACCTGGTCTCCGTCGCAGCCGTCCTGGTGCTGTCGATTGTGACGGCCGGTGACGTCCTTATGAGCGGCGACACCGCGAGCGCTCTTGGCCTGTGGTTCCACCTCGATTCGCTGGGCGCCATCTTCGTGCTGCTCATCGGCTTTATCGGTTTTCTTACGGGGCTGTTCTCGCTGCCCTATGTAAAGGCCGATATCGAGGAAGGCTCCATGCCCGCCGAGCGCGCCAAGCAGTATTTTGCGCTGTTTAGCCTGTTTGTGTTCACCATGCTGCTCGCGTGCCTGTCCAACAACATGATCCTCACGTGGGCCGCCGTTGAGGCAACCACGCTTTCCACCGTGTTCCTCGTGGGTATCTACAAGAACAAGACGGCCCTCGAGGCTTCTTGGAAGTATGCGATGGTCTGCACCGCCGGCGTGGCCTTTGGCCTGTTCGGTACGCTGCTGATCTACGCCAACGCCGCCGACGTGATTCCCAACGCCCACGAGGCCGCATTCCTGTCGTGCGTGCTGCCGTATGCCGACCAGTTCGACCCGACGCTCATGCGCCTCGCGTTTGCGTTTATCGTGATCGGCTTTGGCACCAAGGCCGGCCTGTTCCCCATGCACACTTGGCTGCCCGATGCCCACTCCCAGGCCCCGAGCCCTGTCTCGGCCCTGCTCTCGGGCGTGCTGTTTAAGTGCGCCATGCTTGTGATCATGCGCTTCTACGGCTTTACCATCCAGGCCGTGGGCGCCGAGTATCCGCAACTTTTGCTGCTGATCGTCGGCACGCTGTCCATTTTGGTGGCGGCGCTCTCGATGTTTCGTCAGGACGACCTCAAGCGCCGCTTTGCGTACTCGTCTGTGGAGAACGTGGGCGTTATCGCCCTGTGCCTGGGTATCGGTGGCCCGCTGGGTATCGCCGCGGCCCTGCTGCACTGCGTGTTCCACGGCTTTACCAAGACGCCTGCCTTCTGCGTGTCCGGCAACATCCAGCACGCTTTTGGCACGCGTAGCCTGGCCAAGATCCAGGGCGTCGTCGAGGTTGCCCCCGCAACCGCCGCGCTCGCCGTCCTGGCGCTGCTCGGTCTTGGTGCCTTCCCGCCCTTTGGCATGTTTATCTCCGAGTTCCTGACTTTTGTCGCCGGTGTTACCGCCGGTCCCATGTGGCTGGTCGTCGTGGTCGCCCTCGGTCTTACCGTGGCCATCTCCGCGCTCACCCGTATCGCACTCAAGTCGGTATTCGGCCATGCGCCCCAGGGCATGGGCAAGCATGAGGCCCCGGCGCTCATGCTTATCCCCGAAATCATCCTGGCTGTCATGATCTTGTGGTTTGGCATCGCCACCCCGCTGCCTCTCGTGCACGGTGTGGAGACCGCGACCGGCATCGTGCTCGAGCAGAGCACCGAGGAACTTCACGCGACGCCGATGTACCGCGCTGTGTTCGGTACCGAGACCGCTCAGAGCGAGGTGGAGTAACGAATGATTGAAACTGAGAACAAGGTGTATGCCCGTCGCTGCGAGAGCCATGTCGAGGCCCTGCGCCGCGCCGTTCCGGGCTGCATCGAAAAGGTCGAGTGGCAGTGCGAGGACCAGCTGACGATTACCGTCAAGCAGGACAAGCTGCCCGAGGCCGTCCACTACCTGTACTACGAGCGCTACGGCTGGATTCCCGTGATCATCGGCAACGATGAGCGCAGCCTGTGCGGCCGTTACGCCGTGTACTACGTCATCTCCATGGAGGGGGAGGATCCCGGCTGGGTGACCGTGCGCACCGAGGTCGATCCCGCCAAGATGACGTTCCCGTCCGTGACGCCGTTCGTCCCCGCCTGCGTGTGGGGCGAGCGCGAGCTGCGCGACATGTTCGGCCTGATCCCCGAGGGCCTGCCCGATCGTCGCCGCCTGGTGCTGCCCGACGATTGGCCCAGCGGCCTGTACCCGCTGCGCAAGGACTCCATGGACTACCGCTTCCGTCCCGCTCCCGCGAGCGACATGGAAAACTACGAGTTCTTGGCCGATACCAAGGGCAAGGAGACGACGCTCGTCCCCATGGGCCCGTTGCACATTACCTCCGACGAGCCCGGCCACTTCCGCCTGTTCGTTGAGGGCGAGACGATCGTCGACGCCGACTACCGTCTGTTCTACGTGCACCGCGGTATGGAGAAGGTCGCCGAGACGCGCCTGAACTATGACGCCGTGACGTTCCTCGCCGACCGCATCTGTGGCATCTGCGGCTGCGCCCACTCGGTGGCCTACGCCGAGGCCGTCGAGCGCGCCCAGGGCATTCATGTCCCGCTGCGCGCCCAGTACATCCGCGCCATCATGCTCGAGGTCGAGCGTCTGCACTCGCACCTGCTCAATATTGGCCTCGCATCGCACTACACGGGCTTCGACTCCGGCTTCCAGCAGTTCTTCCGCGTCCGCGAGAAGTCCATGGACCTGGCCGAGAAGCTTTCCGGTCACCGCAAGACCTACGGTCTCAACGTGATCGGCGGCGTGCGTCGTGACATTTTGGCCGAGCAGAAGCTCTCCACGCTCACGACCATCCACCAGCTGCGCTCCGAGGTTCAGGAGCTCGTCGACGTCTTGCTCTCCACGCCCAACTTTATTGAGCGTACGAGCGGTATCGGCATTCTGGACCGCAAGATCGCACGCGACTTCTCGCCGGTCGGCCCGCTCATGCGTGGCTCGGGCTATGCCCGCGACGTGCGCTTTGACCATCCCTTCGACGGCTACGCCGATCCGGACGTCCAAAAGATGCACGCCGCTACGGCCGATACCTGCGATGCCTTCGGCCGTACCGCCGTCCGCATCCAGGAGGTCTACGATTCGATCGACATGATCGAGACCATGCTCGAGAACTGCCCGTCGGGCCCCATCCTTACCACGGATTGGGAGTACACCCCGCACAAGTACGCCATCGGCGCCACCGAGGCTCCGCGCGGCGAGGACGTGCACTGGGCCATGCTCGGCAACAACCAGAAGTGCTACCGCTGGCGCGCCAAGGCGGCCACGTACAGCAACTGGCCGGTCCTGCGCTACATGTTCCGCGGCAACACCGTGGGCGACGCGGCGCTGATCGTCGGCTCGCTTGACCCGTGCTACTCCTGCACCGACCGCGTGACGGTGACCGATGTCGCCGCCAAGCGCGACCACGTGCTCGACAAGGAGCAGTTCGAGAACGTCTGGCGCGACAAGTCGCCGCTTGCGGGCGAGGGCACCATGGCCGCTCCGCTCGATGAGGAGGCGCTCTAATATGCTGAAGCTTTGGAAGGTTAACGCCAAGGCCGGCGACGCGACGGTCAAGTACCCGTTTGCGCCGTTTCCCACCAACAAGGACATGCGCGGCAAGCCCGAGCACAATGCCGAGCTCTGCATCGCCTGCGGTGCCTGCGGCGTGGCTTGTCCGGCCGATGCCATTCGCATGGACACCGACCTTGCGGCCGATACCATTACCTGGTCGATCGACTACGGCCGCTGCATCTTTTGCGGCCGTTGCGAGGAGGCCTGCCCCATGGAGGCCATCAAGCTCACCGAGGAGTTTGAGCTGGCCGTCATGAGCAAGGACGACCTCACCAGCAAGAGCGTCTACACGCTCGAGCACTGCTCGCGTTGCGGCAAGCCGTTTGCCCCGCACAAGGAGATCGACTACGCTAAACGCCTGCTGCAAAAGGCCGGCGGCATGGAGGCCGAGCAGGCCGCCCGTACCGTCGGTATGTGCCAGGAGTGCAAGCGCGAGCTCGACGCCCTGCGCGCCGCTTCGGCCGTAAAGACCGGCAACGCTGCCGGCATGGCTGCCAACGAGACGCTTGCGTCCGGTGAGCCCCAGGGCCCCGGCATGGAGTATCTGGGCGGCCACGGCGTGAACCCGGAGTATATCGATCGTGAGCTCAACCCCGATGCGCCCGAGATTCCCGCCGGTCCTGCGCCGGTCGAGGGCATCATCATGGATTTTGATACGAAGGAGGAGTAACCATGGCCGAACCCACGCTTTTACCCGAGCGGCTTCAGTACCGCCCGACCAAGATCGAGCTCGACGAGAGCATCGAGAAGGCCAAGGCGACCCTTCTTAAGA
Organism: uncultured Collinsella sp.; assembly: GCA_958420355.1. GTDB lineage: Bacteria > Actinomycetota > Coriobacteriia > Coriobacteriales > Coriobacteriaceae > Collinsella. The sequence continues at coordinate 8,463 of CATZJG010000024.1, read as the reverse complement.
AGATCAAGCGCTCGGTGTACGTCTACCGTGTTGACTGCGGCGGCTGCAACGGCTGCGAGATCGAGATCTTCGGTTCCATCACGCCCGTCTTCGACGTCGAGCGTTTTGGCATCAAGGTCGTTCCCTCGCCCCGTCACGCCGACGTGCTGCTGTACACCGGTGCCGTGACGCGTGCCATGCGCATGCCGGCCCTGCGCGCCTTTGAGGCCGCACCCGATCCAAAGATCGTGGTGTCCTATGGCGCGTGCGGCTGCACCGGCGGCATCTTCTACGACAACTACTGCGTCTGGGGCGGTACGGATAAGATTCTGCCGGTCGATGTCTACATCCCCGGCTGCCCGCCCAGCCCCGCGCAGACCGTCTACGGCTTTGCCATGGCACTTGGTCTGCTGGACCAAAAACTCCATGCCGAGACCACGGTGGAGGCCGCCGGCGAGCAGGCCGATATCCTGCATCCCGGCGTGCCGTACAAGCTGCGCGTTGCCATCGAGCGCGAGGCTCGCGCCATGAGCGGCTACCGTTACGGCCGCGATTTGGCCAACGAGTTTATGGATACGCTCGAGGGCGCGCCCAAGGGCGATATCCGCGGTGCCATGGCGCTGCTCATCGACAAGCAGGACGATCCGCGCCGCGTCGAGGTGTACTCGGCGCTGCAGGATCTGGTGCTGGCCGGAGGTCGCTAGATGGAGCTCACGGACCGCTCTGGTTACTTTGCGGGCCCCGGTATGCTCGGCGGCTCCTTTGGCGATGCCTCGCGCGCAAGCGACGAGGCCGCCGAGGGCGTCGCCGACCCCTGCCTGGGCCATGCGCCCGACCAGGTGGTCTTTTACGAGCTCACGCGTAAGTTTGTAGAGACCGAGGAAGACGTTCCCCAGGAGGCCTGCGACGTGCTGTACTACACGCTCGCCGTGGGCCACCACACCGGCGTGCTCGATTGCTTTGAGCCGCGTCTGTCGGTGCCGGTGGATGTGTTCTATTCGCTCGTCGACGCGCTGCCGGAGGGGGAGGCCAAGACCAAGTTTGAGGCCATCCACTCCTTTGGTGAGTGCCAGCTCGACAAGGCGGCGGTGCCGTCGCTGCTCGAGGCCTGCGATGCGCTGCTCGACGAGCGCGGTTTTCGCGGTTCTGCCAAGGCCGGCATCTCGGTGTTCGATGACGACTTTGGCCTTCATGCCCAGCAGGTCGCGTTCTTAATGAAGTTTCGCGATCTGGTTGAGCGCGTTCGCGATGTGTCGGGCGTGTATCTGACGGGAAGGTTGCAGTAATGGGTCGCGTTGTGGATGGTCGTGTGAACGGCGCCCCGTTTGCGGGTATCGTGCTCACGGCGGGAAGCGTGCTGCGTGCCGACGATGCCGCTGGCCCCGTGCTCTCCAAAAAGATGGAGGACACGCCCATCGCCGGTTGGTACACCATCGACGGTGGTCAGACGCCCGAGGATGACATCATCGAGGTCAAGCGCGAACGTCCGCCGCGTTTGGTTTTGGTCGATGCCGCAGACATGGCACTGCCCGTCGGTGCCATCCGCTTGCTCGACAAACGTGACGTGGCCCGCAAGTCGATGTTCACCACGCATTCGCTTCCCTTGTCGATTCTGATCGAAGAGATTGAGCAATCGTGCGAAGATATCGTCTTCATAGGGATTCAGCCGGGCGATACGGAGTTCTATAACCCTATGTCCCCGGAAGTCTTTGACGCCGTCGACGCCGTGTACGACGCCGTGGCCGCCAACGACTTTTCCCACTTTGTCCGCTTGGGGCAGGAGCTATAGCAGCGCTTGTCCCTGCTGATTAGGAAAGAAGTGATTGACATGGCAGATTCCAAAGTGGAGTACCCCGCTCCCGATTGCCTGACGCCCGCCGCGATCGAGGCCAAGACCGAGGCCGCCGGCGTGACCAAGGCTAACCTGCCGGTCGCTAAGGCCTTTCTGTTGGCAATGTTCGCCGGCGCGTTTATCGCCTTCGGCGGCCTGTTCTTTACGGTGTTTTTGAGCGACAGCACGCTGGGCTGGGGTGCCCAGCGCGTCGTGGGCGGCCTGTGCTTTTGCCTGGGCCTGGTGCTGGTGCTGGTGTGCGGCGCCGAGCTGTTTACCGGCAATTCGCTTATGGTCTGCGCGCTCAAGAGCAAAAAGATCACGCTGGTCCAGATGCTCAAGGCCTGGGTCGTCGTGTGGATCGGCAATTTTGTCGGCGCTCTGTTCATCGTCTTCTTGGTGTACATGGCCGGCATTTACAAGCTCAACGGCGAGGCGGTCGCCAATTCCATGGTGAGCGTCGCCGCCGGCAAGGTGACGGTCGACTGGGTGACGATCTTCTTCCGCGGCATCCTGTGCAACATCTTTGTGTGCCTGGCCGTGTGGATCGGTACCGCCGGCAAGACCGTAGTCGATAAGGTTGTGGGCATTTTGCTGCCCATCGCCGCCTTTGTGGCCTGCGGTTTTGAGCACTGCGTTGCCAACATGTACTTTTTGCCCATGGGTGCCGTGATGCACGCGTGCGGCTATGGTGCCAAGGTTGCCGGGGCCGATGCGCTCAACGTCGCGGGTATTGCGTTTAACCTATCCGCCGCCACGCTGGGCAACATCGTGGGCGGTGCGGTTCTGATCGCGCTCGGCTACTGGTTTGTCTACGCCAAGAAGTCCGAGGCGTAAGGTACCGTCTGTTTGACGTTGGGCCTCCCGCGGGGCGTTGCCGTGCGGGAGGCTTTTTGGGTCTGGGGCTCGTTGCCGGGCTTTTGGTCTGTTGTGTTTGGCTGATGAAAGGGGTAATCGAGATGACATCTGCTGTGAAGCGTGACGGTCGCGCCGTGGTGACCACATGCGGGGGATGCTATGCCGATTGCGCCTTTGCGGCACGCGTTGAGGATGGGCGTGTGGTGGCCGAGTTGCCGGTGCCGGGGCATCCGTGCGGTGCGCGTGCCCTGTGCGCCCGCGGGCGGCATCGCCTGGACATGCCGTTTGACGAGCGCGACCGGATTTTGCATCCCATGCGCCGACGAGCTGATGGCTCGGGGTTCGATGCGATTTCGTGGGACGAGGCGTTCGCGCAGATCGCTGCGCGCCTTGGGGGGATTGTTGACGAGTGCGGGCCTCGTGCGCTGGGCATGACGCTCGGCGTTCCCTCATTCGACCGCTACTGGGCGTATCGCCTTATGCATGCGCTGGGCTCGCCCAACGTGTACGGTGCCGACGGCGCCTGCGAGGTAAGCCGACTTACCGGTTGGGAGCACAGCCTGGGCTACAGCCCCGCCTCCGACCTAGCGCATACCGACTGTATCATGTACCTGGGGCGTTCCATCGTCGATTCATCGACGATGGGGGCCGTTGATGCGCTCAACGATGCGCGCCGGCGCGGGGCGAAGATCATTGTGGTTGACCCCCGGCGCAGCGGTTCGGCTGCTATTGCCGATCGCTGGCTCCGTGTGCGCCCGGGCTGCGACTTGGCGCTGCTGTTGGGCATCGCCCACGTGTTGATTGCCGAGGGCCTGTACGACCACGAGTTCGTGGACCGCTATACCACTGGTTTTGACGAGCTGGCGCAGGCGGCCCATGCTTGGACGCCCGAGTGGGCCGAGTCGATGTGCGACGTGCCGGCCGCGGAGATTGTCGCCACGGCGCGCGATCTCGCTGCCGCCGCGCCTGCCGCCGTGGTGGATGCGGGCTTTCATGGTGGCATCGGTATCGCGTATGCCAATAGTACCCAGACCGCGCGCGCTATCTGCTTGGTCGATGTGCTTCTGGGCTGCATCGGGCATGCGGGCGGCGCGCTCAATCCACCCACGCCGCTTGTGTTGGGCGACCTCGATCCCACGCGCTTTGCGACGCCGCCGGTGCCGCGCGGGCCCAAGCTGGGGTCCGAGCGCTATCCACTGGTCGATCCGGTGCGCGGCCTGTGCACGACCGTCGGTCAGTCGATTCTTGCCGGCGATTTGCGTGGGCTCATCGTCTATGCCAGTAACCCCGGTGCGGGCTATGGCAACGCCGGGGCGTGGCTATCGATTCTGGAACAGCTTGACCTGCTCGTGACGATTGATATTCGCTGGTCCGAGACGGCGCGCGCTTCTGACTTCGTGCTGCCCGATGTGACGTATCTGGAGGCCGACCGCGGCGTGGGAACGGTGATGGGCGCCAACGATGCGCGCGTGTTCTACCGCAACGCCGTGCTGCCTGTGCAGCATGACGACACACGTCCCGGTCGGGAGATTTTTGCCGGTTTGGCGCAGGCGTGTGGCGTGGGCGAGTACTTTCGGTTTACGTCTGACGATCTGGCGGCTGCCCAGGTGGAGCCTTTTGGGATTGATCTGGACGAGCTCAAGGAGCGCGGCTGGGCCGACACGGGCGTTGCGTTGCCGTCGCGTACGGGCGAGCCGGCGATTCCCCTGGATGGCGGCAAAATTGCGCTGGCAAGCGACGTATGGGAACGAGCCGGCCTGGGTCGTGTACCCGACTGGATCGCTCCCATGGTGGAGCCTGGCCCGGGGATGTTTCGCCTCATTAGCGGCAACCGTCCCTTTGAGTCGCACACCTCGCGCAGGCTTGCAGCCCAAGGTGCCGCTGAGGCTGGGTCGGACCTGGATGCCGTGCAGATGAATGCCGATGCTGCTGCGCACATGGGCATCGCCGACGGCGAGATCGTCGAACTCGTGAGCGATATGGGCCGCGACCGCGTGCGCGTGGAGACGACGCCGTATCTGCATCCGGCGTGCATCTTCACCTCGGCCGCCCCCGGTGGACGTTCGTTTGGCGCCGCTGCCGGTGGCGCTCAAGCCTTGGGCGTGGGCCCGCTCGACCATACGCCGTTGCGTTGGGACCCGTTGACGGGTGCCGCGCTCACCCAGGAAAACGCCGTTCGCGTGGAAAAGATCGCGGCGCGCGAGGATAATGACGAGTAATTGACTCAGCTGATGTATTCGACTGATCCACGTTTCTTTTGAAAGGCCGCACATGAGCGATAGCCAGAACATGTCCGATGAGGTGCGCGCCCGCCTGCGCGCCATCCCTTCCGTCAACGAGCTGCTTGCCGAGTGGCCGGTGGTGAAGGCGGCGGGGGAGACCTGCGACGCGGTGGTCCATGCCGCCGTCACGGCCGAGCTCGACGAGGAGCGCGCCGCCATTCGCGCCGGTGTCGCCCCGCGCTCTAAGCGCGAGCTGGCCTCGGCCATCGAGTGGCGCGCGCATCGCTCCGCGCTGCCGAGCTTGCGTCCCGCCGTCAACGCCACGGGTGTGGTTATCCATACCAACCTGGGTCGCGCCCCGCTCGCGGAGTCGGCTGCCAAGGCCGTGGCCGAGGTTGCGCGCGGCTACAGCACGCTTGAGTACAGCGTGGACACCTGCTCGCGCGGGTCGCGCAAGGAACATGCCGCGCAGCTCATCCGCTCGCTTACCGGTGCCGAGGACGCGCTGGTCGTTAACAATAACGCGGCTGCCGTGCTGTTGGTGCTGGCGACCCATGCCGCAGGCAAGGAGGTCATCGTCAGCCGCGGCGAGCTTGTCGAGATCGGCGGCAGTTTCCGTATCCCCGATGTTATGGAGGCCTCGGGTGCCAAGCTCGTTGAGGTCGGCGCCACCAACCGCACGCATTTGAGCGACTATGAGCGCGCCATCACGCCCGATACGGCGATGATCCTTAAGGTTCATCCTTCCAACTATCGCATCGAGGGTTTCCACGAGGAAGTGAGCTCAAAGGAGCTCGCCGCGCTGGCCCGTAAGCACGGCCTGCTGTTCTACGAGGACCAGGGATCGGGCGCGCTGTTGCCCGACGACATCTTGGTACACGGCGGCGAGGAACCCACGCCGGCTTCGGTCGCGGCGGGGCTCGATATCGTGTCATGCTCGGGCGATAAGCTGCTCGGTGCCGCACAGGCGGGCATTATCATGGGCCGTCGCGATCTGGTCCAGGCCTGTGGGTCGCATCCGCTTATGCGCGCCCTGCGTCCGGGAAAGCTCGCACTGGCGGCGCTCGAGGCTACACTGCGCATTTACATGGATGGGGCGGATGTGGCCCATCGTGAGGTGCCGGTGCTCAACATGCTCACGCTTCCACAGGCTCATCTGGAGCGTCGCGCACGCAAGCTGCGCGAGCTGATGACGGCAGGCCTCGATAAGGCGGGTTGCCCGTGCGCCGTGCAGGTGGAAATCGTCGAGGAATCGTCGACCCCCGGTGGCGGCTCGCTGCCTACCGTCGAGCTGCCCACGATGTGCGTGGCCGTCTGCCCGGCCGACGGGCGCCTGACGGTCGACGCGCTCAAGCGCTCGCTTGTCCAAGATTTCGACACGCCCGTCGTCACGCGCGCCTCGCACGATCGCGTCCTGTTTGACGTGCGCACGCTTGTGGGCGACCGCGATATCGAGACGGCGGCATCGACGCTCGTCGCGTGCGTTGAGAAGGCGGTTGCACGATGAGTGAGGTTCAAGCGCTGGTGGAGTGTCCCGTTATCGTTGGCACGGCGGGCCACGTCGACCACGGTAAGTCGGCGCTGATCGAGGCGCTGACCGGCAAGAATCCCGACCGTCTGGAGGTTGAGCGCCGTCGCGGTATGACCGTGGAGCTGGGCTTTGGCGAGCTGGCGCTGCCAAGTGGCAAGATTGTTGGCCTGGTCGACGTGCCGGGCCATGCGCATTACTTGCGCGCCATGGTGCAGGGCGCCACGGGTATCGACGTGGCCGTGCTGGTGGTTTCGGCCGTCGAGGGCGTGATGCCGCAGACCCGCGAGCACGTGCATGTGCTGGAGCTGCTGGGCGTTACGCATATGGTGGTCGCGCTGACGATGTGCGACCTGGCCGATGCCGAGATGACCGAGCTTGCCGAGCTCGATGTCGATGACTTTTTGTCGGGTACCGTGTTTGCGGGCGCGCCCATTGTGCCCGTGTCGTCTAAGACAGGCGAGGGGATCGAAAGGCTGCTCGCCGTGCTCGACGAGCAGGTTGCCGCTTGCTGGGATGCCTGCCGTGCCCGTGCCGAGCTCACTGATGCCGCGCCGCGTCTGCCGATTGACCGCTGCTTTACGATCAAGGGCGTCGGCACTGTCGTGACGGGAACGTTGCACGATGCGCCGGTTGCGGTGGGCGACGAGTTGATGGCTTTGCCGTCGCGTACGGTCTGTCGCGTGCGTGGGATCCAGGTGCATGGCGATACGCCGCGCGCGCTGCCTGGTCAGCGTGTGGCGCTCAACCTGGTTGGTGACGGTGTCGCGGCGCTTGACCGTGGCGAGATGCTGGGCGTGGCGGACCGCTTTGGCCAGACGTTGCGCTTTATGATGACGTTCACCTACCTGGGCCGCGAGGGCACCAAGCCGCGCGTGCTCGAGTCGGGCGCGCGTGTGCATGTGATGGCCGGCACGGCCGAGGTCATCGGCCGCATCATGCTTTTGGAGGGCGAGGCCCCCATGGCGGTGGGCGAGACCCGTACCGTGCAGGTGCGCCTGGAGGAGCCGCTGCCGCTGTGTGCCGGAGACCATGCCGTGGTGCTGTCGTATTCGCCCGTTATGCTCATCGGCGGCGGGCGCGTGCTGCTTTCGCGCTGCCGTCGCTCGCGCGAGCTTTCGACGGGGGAGCGCACGCTGCTTGCAGCGCTTGAGGCCGGCGATGCCGTCGCTGGTGTTGAGGCGTGGTTGGCGCTGCAGACGTTGCCGGTCGTGGCTGCCGACGTTGCCGCGGCGCTAGACCTTGTTTCCGGTGGGGCCGATGCCGCGCTGAACGAGTTGGTGGCGCGAGGTGCTGTGCGCGAGCTTGCGGGCTCGGGCTGTAGGCTGTATGTGAATGCTGCCGTGTTCGATGCCGCCATGGACGTGCTGGCGGCGACCCTGTCAGCCATGCATGCGGCGTCTCCCAAGGAGACGGGCTTTACGCCCGGCGCCGTTGCCCATGCTGCGTGGCCTGCCGCTGATGATGGCGTTGCCGCGGCTCTGATTGCCGAGGGCTGCTCGCGTGGTGTGTGTGCCTCGGAGGGCGCCGAGGTATTCGATCCGCATTCGGCCGCCGCGGCGGCACGCGTGGTTCGCGAAGCCTGCGAACGTATCGTTGCTTTGCTGGACGAAGCCGGCCTCGATGCGCCGACGTTGCCCGAGGCGGGCGAGCAACTGCAGCTCGATCGCGACACCATGACGCGTGCCCTGCGCGAGCTTTCGCTCAATCGCTCGATCGTTAAGGTTGAGCGCGACGTTGCCCTGTCTGCCGCCGCCGAGGCCCATGCGCGCGAGCTCGTCGCCGCCGCCATCGCCGATGCCGGTGGCGCAGCCACCACGAGCGTGCTGCGTGAGGCTCTGGGCGTGTCGCGCAAACGTGCCATCAGCATCTTGGAGCACCTGGATGCCGTACGCTTTACGGTGCTCGACAAGGATGCCGGCGGCCTGCGCTCCCTGCGCTAGGCCGGTCACTCGCTCCCGCCTCCTCAGTTGCGGTGAAATAGTTCCTATTTGGGGGTGCGGACGATTTCTTGGACCGCGCCTAGGCGTATCCAAGCTTCCTGC
>CATZJG010000023.1:0-29704 GCA_958420355.1 uncultured Collinsella sp. | reverse complement strand
AGCTGCGAGAACGGCCTATTCGCTCAATGTGTTCGGCTGAGATCGGAAATCAACCCATTTGACTTATCGGTTGATCGCGCCAGAATGACAATTGGTGGCAGGGCTCTCTTGCTTATTTAAATCGACTTCTATTTATGGGTGCTCGTGTTGCGACAGCTGCCCAAGCGCTTGCTTGAAGCTGTTGTTAGTGATCTTGAGATCATTTCCCGCTTGCATTTTAATGAGTGTCGGGTAGTCGTCCGGATTGTTCTCGACGCGAGCGATGAAGCTCGAAGCTTCATCGGCGCCCGGAGTCTTGTGAGGCATGGGACCAGCAAGGATTGCGGCGTAGCCCATCGAGCCGCGTATTTTGCCGAAGTTGAAGTGCTTGAGTCGGGAGTATTCGAGTTGAAACTCAAATCGATCCGGATCGAACCCTTTCTTGCGGGCGATGCTGCGCAACTTGTCGACGTTAACGACGCTGGCGCCCACAACGAGGACCTTACCCAGAAAGCGTTCCTCATAGGGATCGTTTTCACTTACGAGAAGGTCGGACATTCCAAGGGATGCCAAAAGATCCTCAAGGGTGTTTTCGCGATTTGCCTTTGTTATGGCGGGCAGTAGTTCGAGACCCATGCGCCCCATCATCTCGTCGCAAAGGTCGGAGAGCTCCTGAATGGTGAGATGCGCCAAGGCTAACCCTCCTCATCGAAAAGGTCGGTAAGTTCCTGGCGAGCTCGAGATAGGCGTAGCTTTAACAACTTGATCTCGTCTGTCTTGGCGAGATAGGCATCGGCGATCGTCTTCTGACGATCGGCGTCCTCGAGGGGCACCTTGATGCTGCTGAGAGCTTTGATGGGCACGCTGGGTATGGTGGTGCCGACTGCTTCACGGGCAAGGAGTTCTTTGCCAGAAGGGCTCGAGAAAAACGCGGCGAGGTAGTGCGGATCAATCTTATCCCTGTTGACGCTCAACACGTACAGGTTTCCATTCGCGATGATTTTTCGATCTTCAGGGACCTCGGCAACCGCAACCTTGAACGGGGCGCCGGATTTCGAGATGAGGACGTCACCGTTGTGGATACGATACTTTTCAAGTTTCGTGTCGAGCGTGGAGAGATTTGGAAGGTCGTCGTCGATAGACCCATCAGAGATATTTCCCAGGTTGAGATAGCTGAGTCCGGTGTCTTCGTCACAGACAAGTGCATCGAGTTCTGCTGCGCGAACGCTTGCGCCTCGCATGATTTTTGCGACGCTTCCGAGCTCAACTCCATTCGGGACCTCGATTTCTTTTTCGAGATAACGCTTTGCAGAGAGATCGAAGTCGCGCGCCGCAATTTCATCAAGTGTTTTGAAAACACTCTTTTCGGAATCGGCGCCAAGGCGTTCGACAATCGCGTCAATGGCGGTTTCGTCAATTGAGCAGCTGCGGCGATCATTGGTGCCCAAATCAGTTGCATCGACAAAGCGGACTCCCTTGGAGCCGCCTGCGGTAAGGACGACGAACGACGTTTGGATCATCGTGTAGGGAGCAAAGACCCCCTTGGGTAGCGCGACAATCGCTTTAATGAAGCCGTTCTTAACGAAGTATTCGCGAACTGGTTTATCCGTGCCATTAAAGCATGCGCCGTTCGACATGACTGCGGCGGCGGTCCCGTCCTTTTTAAGGGAATCGACAAGAAGACGGTTGAAGACCCAATCGGATGACGACGGGCGGCTGTAACGTTCCTGGCCTTTCATGACTCTCTCAATGTAATTAGAACTCTTAGAGAACATCTTGGTCTGCATGCCCCAGGGGTAGTTGGAGAACGCCTTATCTACAGGATTGTGATCAATGCTGGTGTCGAAATAGCGGAACATGTCATCACAGGCGTAGCAAATCTGCGAACCCTTGACTTTGGAACGGAGCTTTGCGATGGCAAGGGTGTTTGAATTGAGTTCGACGCCCATAAGCTTGGCATTGAGGCATTTCGATGCGGCGGCTTCGAGGAAACTGCCTGTTCCGCAGCCGAAGTCAATGACCTTCTCACCGGACTTAATATCCAGAACAGCAAGTGCGAGATGCGCGATTCCCTCGGGGGTCGAGGATTCTCCGCCAAAGATTCCCTGGCTGATCGGGCCGTCCTGAAGGAATTTATCGATTGCTTCTTCGCTGAAATTGGAAAGAGCGGCAAGGAGCTCGTCGAATGATCCGTCTGCGGCAATTCGCTTGTAGGCGTGACTGAGCAGTGCGGCGATATCGCCGTCCCCCTGGGATGCGAGCTCAATCATTTCGGCGTGGTTGTCACATCTGCCGGTTTTCTGAACGAAACGTGCGAGATATACGAGCGGGTAGAGATATTCGGAGGGCAATGAACCGCGGAGACGGGTCATGAGGGTCCAGCCGATTTCTTTTGTCTGTGCACTGGTGTTAAACAATTTGAATCCTTTCAAACGATGGTTATCAATAACCGTTAACTGAACTATAACACATCGGGTTATGGATAACCAGATATAATCTCAGGTTATTTATAACCAAAAATTAATTCGTCTTACACTGATCTGGCCGACCTGCTGATCGTGCCCACTCGTTATTGACTTGGTGACGGTTAAAGGCGTGAGGAGTGAATCGGAGCAGCGTGCATTTGCCGTTTTGGTCTATTCGCAGGTGAAGATGAATGGGTGCGGCATGCCATTGCATTTCAGTGGGGCACAGTCCTAAGCCGGAAGCGATGGCGGGTGTGGTGCGATGGTGCCAAGAAAAGTGCCTAGACCTGGGTGAAGAAGCGAGACCGCGGGTGCTTTTCTATTTCTTTGGTTGAATGGATTGTCTGTTCTGTTGGCTGCGCCGGCGCTGTTTCTTTGTTCTCGTTCGCGCGATATCTGCTTGTGGCGGTAGATGTAAATAAACGGTGGAGCGACTGCAAAAGAGCCGCCTCGCTGGGTAAAATCATGTTGTGCCGCGGAACCCGCTCCTCAGCTAGTCACACTTCGGAAGCGCGGGCAACGCAGGTATTATCGTCTAAAGGGCCGGCTGCAACCGGCCCTTTTCATGACTCCCTTCGCTATCCGTTACTGCTTATATTCCCGCCAGATCGAGTAGAGGTTCCGTGCAATGCCGGTCACATACATCGAGAGGCGCAGGATTTCAAGAAACAAGTTCATAGGCTTCACTCCAATCGGAAATCGGAGCGTTGCCCGCAGGCGGATTCCGCGGCAGTCAAGATTTTACCTCACAGGCCGCGGTGGGAGACATCCTACCCACCCCCTGGTTTGGAGCAGTGTCGATCTAACGGGCAATCAAGCCTTTAGCTCTCTTTGAATTGAGCAAGTATCTGCCCGAAGAAGCTTGGTTCGGATGGCTCATAAATGAGTGAACCGCCATCTTCGGTCCGGTAGACCCCGCAGGGGAGGTAACGCCCGTCGGGGAGGACGTAAAGGTTTTCTTCCTCCCTCAGTCCCGTTGGGAGTATCGGGGTCTCGTTTTCGTCCATTTGGAACTCATCGATTTTCGCGACTGTCCTCTCCATAATGCCTTCTACCTTATTACTTGAATGGCGCCCTAAAACAAGCAGTTCTCAATTAGCTCTTTTCCGCGCAAGGCGTCGACCCACTCCCGTGGAATTGCATCGATACCGTAGACCGTGCCGGCGAGGGCCCCTGCGACGGCTGCGGTGGTGTCGGTGTCGTCGCCCAGGTTGACGGCGGCAAGCACGCAATCATCGTAGCTGTTAGTGTTGACGAAGCACCAAGTGGCTGCCTTAAGCGTGTCGCGCACGAAGCCGCCGGATCTGATTTCGTGCTCGGGTACATCTTTCAGACAGAGTGCCCATTCGGGGAGCGCGCTGTTCATCGCGGACCTCAACAGCTCGATGAACGTGACACATGACTCGGTCGATGTTCTATGAGCGTGGGTGATTGCGGAGACCTCACGGATCTCGTCGTCTGTCGCATCGGTGAACGCTAGGGGCGCGATGCGCATGAGCGATCCGTTGCCGTTGTCGCGCTTGCTGGAGCCTCCTTTGCCGGTGTGCAGGGCGTGGGCGGTCGTGCCGCCATAATCGAAAACGCCGTCGATCGTATACTCGCCACGGGCAATCCAGCTTACGAACTTATCGCGCATGTCCTCGGTGTCAATGCGGCCGAGCTCTCTGATGGAGTCGCAGGTGGCGAGCGTCATAGATGTGTCGTCGCTCCAGGTGCCCGCGGGCTGCCCGTGCGTGCCGTAGCCGATCATGCCCGTGCATTTGAACGTGCCGCGAGGCATAAACTCGTATGGAACGCCCAGCGCGTCGCCAATGGCAAACCCGTAGATGCAGTCGCGCAATGTTGGTTTTGGTCTGTCTGTCATGGAAAGCTCCTCTTATCCCGGGTGATGTGGAGCGCCGTCGGGGGTATCGGTCGCAACGTGCTGCTACCCTTGCGTTTCGCCATTAGTCGCTTCGTTGATGGCGCGGTACTCGGCACTCAGCTCGCGCGCCAGCTCTTCCTTGCTTGGAAGATACGGCAGGTATTTGGCGGCAAACACTTGGTCGTTGTCTTCGGGCAGCGTGTACTCGACGATCGAATCGCTTTTGTCCGCGCAGAGCACGATGCCTATGGGCGGATTGTCGCCTTCGTTCATGAGCTCACGCGTGTAGTAGTTCACATACATTTGCATCTGGCCCAGGTCCTGATGCGTAAGGTCATCGGTCTTAAGGTCGATGAGCACGAAGCAGCGCATCAGATAGTTGTAAAATACAAGGTCAATATAGAAATGACGCCCATCAAAGGTGATGCGCTTTTGGCGCGCCTCGAAAGCGAAGCCACGGCCAAGCTCCAGCAGGAACTTCTGAAGATGCGTGATGAGCGCCTGCTCTAGATCGCTCTCGCGAAACGCAGCATCGTCCGAGAAACCTAAAAACTCCAGCACATATGGGTCGCGGATGATATCCTCGGGGCGACGAGCCGGGGCGCTCTTTTGGATTTCCTGGGTGACGGCCTCTTTGTCCTTGCTGGCAAGTAGGCGCTCGCGGAACATGGTGTTGATCTGGCGTTCGAGCTGACGCGTGCTCCAGCGAGAGTCGGCGCATTCGTTCATGTACCAGGCGCGAGCTTCGGGGTCAGGAATGCGTATTAACCTGCGATAATGTGTCCAACTCAATTCGGGACGCAGTGAGTCCCGAATTGGAAATGCAAGATAGAACTGACGCATTTTACGCAGCTCTCTTGCTTCAAAACCTTTACCAAAATCCTTGGTAAGTCTGATTGCGAGGGCCTTGAGCAGCGCCTCTCCATACTTGGCACGCTCCTCTCCGCCCTGCTCATCAACAATGCTCTTGCCAATCTCCCAATACGCCTCGACCATCGCAAAGTTAACGGCGGTATAGGCCTTGTCGCGAGCGGCGTTGAGAATCGAGGAAACCTGCTTGTAAAAAACTTCTGGCACGATTGCCGATTCCCCGCGGTTTACCAGTTCACCCATCAATATCGCCCGACTTTCCTCTTGAGGAGTGCATCTTTATTACATTTAGTTTAAAGCCTGGCGCGGACACGAATTGCTGTGCTGTCTGACATCTTCGTATGGGGCCTTGCGGTGACTAAAATATGACCAGAGAGGCAGTTTTGGCGAACCCTACGGGAGTGACGCGTATGGACAACAACACGCTGCTGTTTCAGGACAAGGGTTCGGGTAGGTTTAAAGACGTCAAGATCTACCCCAACCGCATCGAGGTGCTCAAGAAGGGCACTTTTGGTGGCAAACACACCGAAATTGTCTACCTTAAGGACATCACGGGGGTCAACAGAATCAAGGGCCGCGACGTTTTCCTACGCAACAGGCTGTTGACTGCCTGTGTCTTTAGCCTGAGCAGTCGCTCACGGGCCCAGGAATTCGTCAACGTGCTCAATATGGTGCTGTGACCGGGCGCTTTCGAACACAAAAAACCGGGACGCAAGGAGTCGCACCTTGCATCCCGGCTGAGCTAAAACGGCGCTGCTGCATGCCGTTGGAGCTTTAGCGCTTGATCTCGATATCGTCGAGCTTGACGTCCATGGCCTCGGTCTTGGCCTCGGCGATGTCGTCGGCAAATTCCAGAGACTTCATCATGGTCTCGACGGCGTCCTTGTGCTCCTCGACGTTGTCGATGCGCACATACACACTGCCACCGTCAACGTCGGTGAAGTACTCGGTCGTCACGCCGCCCGAGTGCGTAAAGTAGGCACTGCGCCAGGTCTTGCCGTTGTACTTAACGGGATCGCTCTCGGTCCATCCGGAGTTGGCCTTCCACTTTGCCTCGTAGTCGAACAGCTCGTCGGCGTTCTTGTCAGAGTCGAAGACGGGGATGAAGCGGTCGCTGGCGTGCTCGCTCTCGGTGAACTTAAACTGGGCCCTGTCGGCGGTGTCGCCTGCGACGTCGGTGATCTCGACGCCCTCGGGGACCTCGACCTTAAACCAAATGAAGTTGGTCCTCATATCCACGGCTGGCTTTTCTGCGCCGCCGCCACCGCCACTGCCGGTAGCGCCGCCGCTGCCGCCGCAACCCACCAGGGCAACCGCGGCAAAGAGACTGATGCAGAGGGTGAGAATCGCAAAGGCCTTCTTTTTCATGGTCGTGTCCTCCTCGATCTGTAATCGTCCATGGATTACCTGCCTTTACTGTACGCGTGGACGGCTCGCTAGGGTGGGCCATGTGTCCCATTCTGGGGGCTGGAATTGCGCCGACAAGTGGCAATATGTGCGGTCGCAAAAGAGGGGAGGGCCGATGCTGTCGGCCCTCCCCGGGGTGAGGTGCCCGTTGATTTAATGGGGCGCGCGTGCGTGGGCGTTGCCCCAACAGGTTCCTTGTTTATAGATATGCCTCAGTTTTTGACGTCCGGAAGTCTCGAAAGGTGGGCCATGTGTCCCATGTTTGCGGTGCCGACGCCTATCGTTCGTCATAGAAATCCGCGATGGCCAGGTGCGCTGACGCTTATGTACTTATGGGCTAGACTTAGCACCATTATGTGATCGATGCGGTCGGTCGGCGGTTTCCACCCGACCGATGTATATGACTTGAAGGTGCATGCGTATGAGCCAAGAGATGATGGACAAGACCTGCCGCGGGTTTGCCGAGGCGCTTGCCGCGCGCGAGCCGGTTCCCGGCGGTGGCAGCGCGAGCGCCTTTGTGGGCGCGCTGGGCGCCTCGCTGTGCGGAATGGTTGCCCGCTACGGTGCGACTAATCCCGCGCTTGCTGATCGTGCGGATGACCTGACGCGCGCGTTTGCCCAGGCTGATGAGCTGGCCCAGGAGCTTGTCGAGTTGGTTTCCGAGGACGTTCGTGCCTACAGGCGGGTGTCCGCGGCGTACGGTATTCCGCGTGACGATCCGGCTCGAGCGACCGCGATTCAGGATGCGCTGCATGTGGCCGCTATGCCGCCGTATCGCATTATGGATGCCTGCGGGCGTGCGCTGGCGCTGCTCGAGGATATGGCTGACAAGGGATCGCGCCAGCTGCTGTCCGATGTGGCCTGTGGCGCCGTGTTCTGCCGTGCCGCCATGCAGGGCGCGAGTCTGACGCTCTTTGCCAATACCACGTCCATGAAGGATCGGGCGCGCGCCGAGGAGCTCGAGACGGCGTGTGATGAGTTGCTCGACACATGGCTGCCGCGCGCCGATGCGCTGGCGCGCCGTGCCGCCGACGCTGCAAGAAAGAGGGGATAGCCATGGCTGAGCTACTGAAGGGTGCTCCCGTCGCCCGCGCTTTGACTGAGGAGCTCGCTGCCCGCTGCGCTGCGCTGCGCGAACGCGGTGTTGTTCCGACGCTTGCTATCGTGCGTGTGGGTGAACGCGAGGACGACCTATCCTACGAGCGCGGCGCCCTTAAACGCTGCGAAAAGGTTGGCATCGAGGCGCGTCGCGTGTTGCTTCCTGCCGGTGTTTCGCAAGACGAGCTGTTGACGGCCATCGAGGACATCAATGCCGACTCGGCTGTTCATGGCTGTCTGATGTTTCGCCCGCTGCCCGCCGGCCTTGACGAGAACGCCGTCGCCGCAGCGCTCGATCTCGCCAAGGACGTTGACTCCATGACGCCGGCTTCGCTGCTCACCACGCTTTCGGGGCGCGGCGAGGGTTTTGCCCCCTGCACAGCTGAAGCCGTGCTTGCTTTGCTGGATCATTACGGCGTTGAGCTGGACGGCGCCAAAGTTGCCGTGGTCGGACGCTCACTGGTAATTGGCCGCCCCGTTGCCGCCATGCTTACGGCGCGCAACGCAACCGTGACGACGTGCCATACGCATACGCGCGATCTTGCCGCCGAGTGCTGTGCTGCTGACATTGTGGTTGCCGCCGTTGGACGCGCGTGCACGATTGGCGTGGATGCCGTTCGCGAGGACCAGACGATCATTGATGTGGGCATTAACTGGGATGAGGACGCTGGCAAGCTGGTGGGTGACGTCGATTTTGTTGCCGCGGAGCCGGTTGTTGGTGCCATCACCCCCGTGCCGGGCGGCGTGGGCGCCGTGACAACGGCGATTCTCGCCAAACATGTGATCGAAGCGGCCGAGCGCGCATCGATATAGGCGTTTTGGGCTGTTTGAGGGGTTGGCTATATACCACGTGGTCAAAAAGCGCCAAATATGAGTACTGTTGCCAAGATAGTCACATATATTTTACGTCTTTTGGGCTTCCTAACGATATTCATTCTCGTTAGAAAGCCCATTTTATTGAACCTATGGGGAATAACGCTGCCTCGCTTTTGGACAAATAGGGATTTCCGGCACTCATTACAAGGAAATTTGCTGCTACTAAATTGGTGACAGTACTCATATTTGGCATTTTTTGACCACGGGGGCTGCCGAGGCCGTGGTTTCGCCCTTTTTTGCGTCGAAGCGATACACTGTTGCCGTTTGATTTCTTCGCTCAAGGAGGATGCGCATGCCGTGCACAACGATTCTGGTCGGTAAGAACGCGAGCTACGACGGGTCGACGCTTGTCGCGCGTAACGAGGACTCGTCCAACGGGGTGTTTGAGCCCAAGCGCATGCGCGTAGTGCATCCCGACGAGCAGCCGCGCGTCTACACGAGCGTCCTGAGTCACCTGACCGTTGAGCTGCCCGATAACCCCATGCGCTACACGAGCGTCCCCGATGTTGTCCCGGGCCACGGCATCTGGGCCGAGGCCGGTTTCAACGAGCTCAATGTGGGCATGTCCGCAACCGAGACGCTCACCACCAACGAGCGCGTCCGCGGTGCCGACCCGCTTGTGGACTACGTGCCCGCCAAGGGCAACGAGGGCGAGGACGGATACGTTCCGGCGCAGCCTGGTGGCCTGGGCGAGGAGGACATGGTTACCCTAGTCCTGCCGTACGCCAAGTCCGCCCGCGACGGCGTTCGTATCCTGGGCGACCTGCTCGAGCGCTACGGCACCTACGAGAACAACGGCATCGCCTTTAGCGACGTGGACGAGATCTGGTGGCTTGAGACCATCGGCGGCCATCATTGGATTGCCAAGCGTGTGCCCGATGACGCCTATGTGACCATGCCCAACCAATTGGGTATCGACAGCTTTGACCTGGATGACGCCGAGGGCGCCCAGGCCGACCACATGTGCTCCGCCGACCTGCGCGCCTGGATGGCCGAGTGGCATCTGGACCTGACGTTGGGCGTCGAGGGCGACGGTCCGGCAACGGTCTTTAACCCGCGCGAGGCCTTTGGCTCGCACAGCGACAGCGACCATGTCTACAACACGCCGCGCGCCTGGTACATGCAGCGCTGCCTCAACCCCGGCGACGTGTGGGACGGCCCCGACGCCGACTACACGCCCGAGAGCGACGATATCCCCTGGAGCCGCGTGCCCGAGCGTAAGGTGACCATCGAGGACATCAAGTACGTGCTTTCGAGCCACTACCAGGGCACGGAGTACGACTGTTACGGCAGCAAGGGCACGCCCGCCACGCGCGGCGCCTATCGCCCCATCGGCATCAATCGCAACAGCCAGCTCGCCGTGCTGCAGCTGCGCCCCTATGCGCAGCCGGCCTACCGTGCCGTGCAGTGGATGGCCTTTGGCTCCAACTCGTTTAACGCGCTGGTTCCGCTGTACGCCAACGTCGAGACCATGCCCGAGTACTATGCCGACACGCAGGCTCGCGTGACGTCCGAAAACTTCTACTGGGCCAACCGCCTGATCGGCGCCCTGGCTGACGTCCGTTTCCATGAGTGCGGCCGCGCTGTGGAGGACTACCAGGAGAAGGTCGGCGGCATGGGCCACAAGCAGATTCACGACGTTGACGCTGTCGTAGCCGCGCTGCCCGAGGCCGAGGTGCCTGCCGAGCTCGCCCGCGCCAACGAGGCCTTTGCCGAGCTCGTGCGCGTGGAGACCGATGCCCTGTTGGGCAAGGTGCTCTACACCACGAGCTGCGCCATGAAGAACTCTTTCGCGATGAACGACAACGTGAGGTAGGGATTTCCCGTCGATCGAATAGCGCTAAAACGCTTTGTCGCTTTCGCTCAATCTTGGGTACAAGAACGCCAATGCAGTTGTTTGTGATTGGAGACAACCATGGTTATGAAACTCGATCAGCTTGTTAACGGCGCCATTAACGTGGGCTTTGGCGCTGCCGCCGTTGCTGTCGAAGGCGGCAAGAAGGTTCTCGACGACCTTAATACCAAGGGCGAGCAGGTTCGCAAGGACGCCGGCGCTCCCGATATCGCCCGCAGTGTGTCCGACATGTTCGAGCAGGCCGGCGGTACCATCTCCGATCTGACCGAGCGTCTGGGCATGCAGGGCGAGACCGCGGCCCAGCGCGTGCTCGATGAGCTCATCCTTGCTCGCGTCCGCGTTATGACCGCGTCCGAGCGCACGGCCTTCCTGGCCCACGTGCGCGACATCGTCGATTCGGTCGAGGACAACGTGACCTCGGTGCCCGTCGAGTCCGTTGAGCCCGACGATGCGAAGGATACCGAAGAGGCCGAGTAGCAGCGCAGATGGCAGATTCCACCACCGATTACAACAAACTAGATCCCCTGGGTGACGAGGCGGCGGTTGTCGATGAGGTCGACGCCGCCGTCTCGGGCGCTCGCAAGAAGCCGCGCGCTGTCGATATGGTGCCCGAGGAGCCCGACGCGATGGCGCCGGACGAGGAATACCAGCTCACGCCGGCGGGTCGCCGCGAGCGTATCGGGCAGATTGTTCGCCTGGTTAAAAAGTACCGCGTGTGGGATAACCTCACGCCGGTTCGTTTGCGCCGCCTGCTCGAGGAACTCGGCCCCATGTTCGTCAAGATGGGGCAGATTCTGGCCAACCGGTCCGAGATTCTGCCGCAACGCTTTTGCGATGAGCTGCGCCGCTTGCGCTCCGACGTGGAGCCGGTGCCGTACGAGGTAGTGCTCCGCTGCTTGGAAGAGGAATACGGCCTGCGCCTGGGGGAGATGTTCGATGCGATCGACCCCAATCCGCTTGGTAGCGCATCGCTCGCGCAGGTGCACCGCGCTCGTCTGGTGACGGGCGAGGACGTGGCCGTCAAGGTGCAGCGCCCCGGTGCGCAGCAGGTTATGGCACAGGACATCGATATCATCCGCTCGGTGGTGCGTATCGTTTCCAAGTTCGTCAATACCGATCAATTCGTTGACCTGCACGGCGTAGTCGAGGAGCTGTGGACCTCGTTTCGCGAGGAGACCAACTTTTTGGCCGAGGCCAAAAACCTCAACGACTTCTACGAGTTCCATAAGAGCGTTCATGGCGTGACGTGCCCTAAATCCTATCTGGACCTGTGCACCGAGCACGTGGTGGTCATGGATTACGTCGACGGCATTTCGATCGCCGATCCTGAACGCTTAGTGGCCGAGGGCTATGACTTGGAAAAGATCGGTGCCGCAATCGTCGAGGACTATTCGACGCAGGTGCTCGACGACGGCTTTTTCCATGCCGACCCGCATGCGGGAAACATCATCCTCAAAGACGGAATTGTCTACTTTATCGACTTGGGCATGGTCGGACGCATGTCGAGCCACGACCGTGGCATCGTCAAGGATATGATCTTTGCCGTGGCCGAGGGCGACGTGCCAAAGCTCAAGGATTCGCTCATGCGCTTTGCCGTGACGCGCGGCGATTCGGCCGAGCTTGACCATTCGGCCTTTTTGTCCGACTTGGACTTTATTGTTGCCGACTTTGCCGGGCTCGACCTTAAAGACCTGGATATCGGCGAGTTTTTGACCTCGCTGTTAAACCTCGCGCGCAAAAATGACGTTGAGCTGCCGAGCGTGGTGACGATGTTCGCCCGCGGCATGGTGACGCTCGAGGGCCTGTTGACCGAGTACATGCCCAACGTCAACATGATCCAAATCATCCAGACGCATATTAAAAACGAGAAAAGCACCTATGCGCGCATGCGCGAGATGAGCCGCGACTTTGCAGCGAGCAGTTATCGCGCGGCGAAGGGCTCGCTCGAGGCGGCCGAGTATCTGGGCTTGGCTTCGCGTATGCTTACGCGCGGCCAGCTTAAGGTGAACACGCAGATCATGAGCAGCGATAAGGCGCTGCGACAGCTGGGCGGAATTATCGACCGCATGTCGATGGCAATTGTGATTGCCGGCCTGTTTATCGGTTCGTCGGTGGTGTACTACGCGCGCATCGAGCCGGTTGTGTTTGGTATCCCGGTCATTGGCTTTATGGGCTACGTGAGCGCGCTGGTGCTGGCGCTTATGTTGGGCCGCAATATCTGGCTCAACAGTCACGGCGGCAAGCACTAGAGGCTGCGGCCGTCACCGCATTTTCCTATCGCAAACAATAGCTTTTACCTTGGGCTTCGCCTGCGTGCGAGGCCCTTTTGCGTGATACCATTTTGACGGTAATAATCGATGGCCTAGATGGTGGTGCGGAGACGCACGAATGCGCGGTTATCCTGCGCATTTGGGAGAATCGGGGTGCAAGTCCCCGGCTGTACCAGTAACCGTAATTCCTCTTGGCTCGGGATGCTCGCGTCGCAGATCGGACGACGTGCCCGAGTCGTTAAGGTTAAGTCGGATCGCCTCCCGTCTTGCATGCGGCTGCGGCTTTTGCCGCCGGTGTGCATAGGGCTCTGGAGGGAAGGGGGACCCCGATGGGGGAACTCGAGCGCAACATGCGCGATGACGTGGGGCAGTCTCAAGGCAACGCTCCAAGTGCAGACAGTAGGAGACAAATGGATATGTTTGAGGACGAGCGCCAGCGCGTCTCGCATCGCCGTGGCGCAATTGCGCGCGGCGTAGCCAAGCGCGGCCTGGTGGCATTCCTGGCCTTCGCGATGGCCTTTGGCACCACACCGGCTCAGCTGTGGGCCGAGGGCGCCGAGGGCATTGCCGAGGCTGTGGCTCAGACTGCGACGCCGGGCGAGGACGCAGCGCTTGCGGGCGGTACCGCTGAGCAGAGCGGCGCCGAGGTTTCGGATTCCGAGGGCGCGCCTGCAGCTAGTGCAGCCACAACAGAGGCAGCAACTGGCGACGAAGGCTCGGCGACGGGGGAGAGCCCTGCCACGAGCGAGCAGTCTTCGACGGCATCCGCTGGCCAAGTGGGATCTGCCGCCGCGGCTGCCGTTCAGACAGAGAACCCGACAGAAACCGGCGATGTTGCCAAGAAGCAGGTCGAGGTCTCGTTCTCGATTATCGGCACCGATGCTGACGGCAAGGCTCAGACCTGGGTGGCACCTACGCAGCTCAAGCTCGACGAGGGCGCGACGGCTGCGGATGCCTTCATTAAGCTGCAGGAGAAGACGGGCTTCAAGGCGAAGTACGATCCGAACACGGCATACGGTTTCTACCTCGAAAGCATCACATCCCCGAGCGATGGCCGCACGCTTGCCTACGATCCGACGACCTATGCCTACTGGCAGCTGTTCGTCGACGGCGCGTCTTCCTCGGTTGGCGCGAGCAGCGTCAAGCTCACCCAGGGGCAGAAGATTGAGTTTGCCTATACGGCTGGTAGCTCGTCCCCTGTCGTTAAGGACCAGGTTGCCGCAAATGTGACCGTCATTGGTCGCGATGCCCAGGGCAAGACTCAGACCTGGGTCGATAACGCGCAGTATGTGGTGACGTCCGGCTCGAGCGCACTTGACCTTACGAAGGTCGCGCTTGAGGCGAATGGCATCGACGCCGTTGCTGCGGGCTCCTTCATTCTGAGCCTTAAGTACAACGGTGTTGAACTGGGTACGCCCCAAGATTATTCGACCTATTGGCAGCTGTTCATCAACGGCAAGTCGAGTGACTATACGGCGGACAATGTCACCATCCATGTTGGCGATACCGTCACGTGGTTCTACGGTGGCTGGGGCGACCAGCTGCCCTCTGATTCCGTTCATGCTTCCGTTCAGGTGCTTGGTAAGGACAAGGACGGCAAGCAGCAGATTTGGGCTTCGACGGGCCAGACGAGTCTCAAGGCAGGCTCTACTGCCAAGGATCTCCTTGAGCAGACCGGCCTTACTCTCGATGCTGGCGAATCGTCTTGGGGCTGGTTCCTCAACGGCATTACTTCGCCGTTTGATGGTAAGTCCTATGGCTGGGATGCTGCGACCAAGAGCTATTGGCGCTTCTACGTAAATGGCAAGTTCGCCGACGTTGGCGCCGGTGCCTACAAGCTCCAGGAGGGTGACGCCGTCACCTTTATGTATGGTGCTGACGCCGATGTCCTCCCCGGTCAGGTGCTTGGATCCGCCGATGTTATCGGTCCCGATGTCAACGGGAACAATACGCGTTGGGGCACGGCAAGCAATGTTTCTCTGCCCGAAGGCTCCACGGCCCAGAACCTTATTGAGGCAGTTCTGAAGGCCAAGGGCGTTGCGTACAACGGCTCCCAGAGTGGTGAGTACTGGTTCCTGAATTCCATTACTTCGCCGTTCGATCACAAGCCGTATGGTTGGGATGCTGCGACCAATAAATATTGGCATCTGTATATCAACGGAGAGCCCTCCTTACTCTGCGCCAATCAGATTACGCTCAAGAGCGGCGATAAGGTCACGCTTGCCTATACCACCGATAATTCGCCCATGCCCGATCCCGACAAGATTGTCGTGGATCCGAGCGCGACGACTCCTGATTGGGATGCCGAGTGGGCCGGCTACGGCAACAGTGGCAACGGTTCGACCGTAACGGATGCCAAGACGCCTGCGCAGGCTTCCGGTCTTAAGTGGGCCTTCGATTGGAAGGCCGAGTCTGGTCAGCAGTATGCCAACTGCAGCGAACCTGTCATCGCCAACGGCTTTGTGTACATCGCGACCGAGAACGAGCTCATTAAGATCGATTCGTCCACGGGCAAAAAGGTTGCCTCTGCGCCGCTTGCCTCCAAGGTGAGCTATACCTCCCGTCCGATCTATACCAACGGCCTTATCATCGTTCCGCTCAACGGCGGTGCGGTCCAGGCGATTACTGCAGACAAGCTGATCTGCAAGTGGCTGACGCCTGGTTTGACGGACTTGACGCAGAGCTCCTGCACCGTCGTTTCGGACAGCGAGTACGTCTATGTAGGTACGGCTGATGGGAAGAAATACGTCAACGGTTCCTTTACGCGCATCAAGATCACCACAGGCGAAGTCTCTTGGCAGAACATCGACGCAGCTGAGGGCTATTATTGGACTGGCGCTGCCCTGACGGATAAGTACGCCATCGTCCCCACGAGCGCAGGTACGCTTAAGTGCATTGATAAGGCAACGGGCGATGTCGTTTCGACCATGAAGCTCGGCACCCTTGCGAACGCTGACTGCGTCGCCGATCCGTCCAATGGCTCGACCTTCTATCAGATGACGCACGACGGAAAGCTCCATGTGATTTCGCTTTCGGCGAAGGGCGTGCTGAGCGAGCAGAAGACGGTCGACCTGGGTCTTACGAATAACATGAGCGCCCCGGCGATGTCTGGCGACAACTTGATTGTCGGTGGGCAGACGGCTACTGGATCTGCTCTGGTTCTCTATAATCTGAAGACTGGTAAGACCACGATGGTCACCGCTGCTGACGGTAAAGAGCTACCGGCCGGATTTAACGGTATTGCTGCTACTCCGCTGGTGAGTGTTCAGGGCGGCAAGACCTATGTGTACTTCACCGTTAATAGCGCGGATAGCAAGGACTACGTCAGCTACTCTGCTGGTGGTGGGGTGTATCGCTATACGCTCGGCGATGCAGAGGCGACGCAGATTTATGATGCGGCTGGCCATTACCAGTACTGTGACTCTCCGGTCATTGCCGATGCATCTGGCAACCTGTACTACATCAATGACTCGGGCACGCTGTTCAAGCTTGGGGCCGTTGAGTCTTGGACGGTTGCCTTTAATTCCAACGGCGGGTCTGCTTGCGACACTAAGTTTGTTGCCACGGCCGATGGCAAGCTGGTCAAGCCGGCCGATCCGACGCGCGATGGCTACACTTTCGGCGGTTGGTATACCGATGAAGCCTGCACGCGGGCATATGACTTCGCCACGCCGGTGACGGCCGATCTGACGCTGTATGCCAAGTGGACCAAGAATGCCGTTAACCCTGGCGGTAATGGCGGCGCAGGTTCGAATGGCGGCGGCGGTTCTGGTACCGGTACTGGTTCCGGCACTGGCGCTGGCACTGGCACGGGTTCCGGCTCCGGCTCGAAGGGCGGCGCTGTCGCCCCGGGTCATAAGCCGACGACCAAGACGACGGTGTCGACCAAGGCCGAGACCAAGGAAAACAAGTCCGACAAGAAGGATGAGAAGAAGTCTGACAAGAAGGACAACAAGTCCGATACGGGTGCTGCTTCCACGACCACTGCTAAGAAGTCCTCTAGTGCTTCCGAGCAGGAGACTGGCACCAACCCGCTCGCCATTGTTGGCGTTGCCGCCGGCGTCATCGGTCTCGCCATCGTCGGCGTGTTCGTGTTCACCAAACGTCGGTAGGTGAGGGTTGTGTCCAATAAATCCAAGGACGCTGACCCCAAGCAACCAGATTCCTCGTTCATTCAGTTCGACGATGCAAAGCAACAGGGCGCCGCTTCGGCGGCGTCCGCATCTCGTCGCAAGGCGCTCCTTGGCGTTCTTGCTGCCGCGTGCACCATTCTGATCGTCGTCTCGCTGGGCTTCGTCCATCCTTCCGAGAGCGGCGCCTGGTCCATTGACTGGATCGTTCAGACCGTGACGGGGGAGAGCGTCGTCGCCAAGGACACCAAGGGGTCTGGCTCGTCTACCGCTTCGGGCGAGGCCAGTTCCAAGGATTCCAAATCTTCGGATGCTGCAAAAGATGAGTCCAAGGGCTCGAACGACGCCAAGGATGATTCCGAGTCTTCGCACAAGGAATCGGACAAAAGCTCGGATAGCAAGAAGTCCGATGGCCAGGACAGCAAGAGGTCTGGCGATAAATCCGCTGCCCAAAATACGGGAGCCGGTGATACTTCCAATGCGTCTGGCGGTGCTTCTTCGGGCGGTGGCCAGTCGTCTGATGGAGCCTCATCCCCTAATGGTGGAAACGCCTCCTCGGGCAGCCAAAGCGGCTCACAGGAGTCCAACTACGTTACGGTGACGGTTTCGGTCACATCGAGCGCTGTGGGCAATCCCGTGTCCTCTGGCGGCACCTTTACCTTTAACGAAGGCGCCACCGTTTACGATGCCCTGTGCGCGCTGGGCCTTTCTGTCAACGCACACGGCTCATCGTACGGCACGTATGTTTCTGCGATTGGTGGTTTGGCCGAGAAACAGTACGGCGGCACGAGCGGCTGGATGTACTCCGTCAACGGCACAACGCCCATGACGGCCTGCAGTAACTACGTTCTCTCCAATGGTGACAACGTCGTTTGGTATTACGTAACGGGCTAGAGGCCTCGACATAGCGCGCCAGACGGGCGGTTCGGACCAACATCCGGACCGCCCGTTTTTCATGCGAATGGGACTGGGTCGCCGGGTCTCTCGGCAAACAAAAAACCGGTTGGAACGGGAATTCCAACCGGTTATACATTCAAGCAAATAGTGAATCGACTACGACCGTGCGCCCTCGAGGAAGAAGCGGCGGCTGAAGTAGTTGTACCAGGTGACGAGGAACGTGGCGATGGCCTTCATGGCCTGGTAGCCGATGCTCAAAAACGTGACGCCCACAAACATGTACAGGTCGTTGAGGCCCAGGCCGATCACCGACAGGATGGTGAAGATCGTGAACTCGCGCTTGCGGCTCATGCCTTCGCGGTGGTCGAACACGTACTTCATGCTGAGCCAGTAGTTGACCACGACGGACGTGATAAACGAAACCGTGGTGCTCATCAAAAAGTCGAGGTGGAACAGCTCGACGAGCGCAATGAGCATGCCCCAGTCGATGCCAAAGGAGATAAGACCCACGACAGCAAACTTGAGGAACTGCTTGGTATGAGGTTGTGCCAGCGCCTTGCGCACGTAATCACATCCAAAGCGTTGATGAATCGAGCAGAGGATACTTTAGAGCTTTTACAAGGGAAACGTAAGGTCTTTGCCAAGAACTATATGAACTCGCCAAATTTTCAAGAGCTAATCCGCAAACGTTGAAAATTTGCCCGTAAACGAGCGACACCCACGGACGATACTGCGCTGAGTGCGCGTCGTCCGTGGGCGCCGTAATGCTGCAGGGGTTTCGAGCTATTTTGTCTCGTCGCCCTCCAGGAAGATTTTTCGGGTCACAAAGTTGTAGACCATGACAAGCGCGGTGGCGCAGATCTTGGCGATATTGGCCTCGAGTCCCAGGCCGGCGTTGAGCGCCAGCACGATGCCGTCGTTGAGCACCAAACCGATCACGGACAGCACGACAAAGATGATGAACTCGCGGCGGCGGCTCATGCCTTCCTTGTGCGCAAACACGTACTTCATGCTTGCGAGGTAGTTAAAGATGAGTGAGATGATAAAGCCGCTGGTGTTGGCGATTAGGATGTTGAGGCCCAGACCGTAGTGGAGCAGATTCATAATGCCAAAGTCGATAACCGTGGCAATGACACCGACGACGCCAAATTTCATGATCTGCGCAAGGAGCTTTTGCATGGTACCTGCCTTAGGGTGGCGCGGGGACGCCATGGGGATGACAAACTCAGCAAGTTTAGCCAATCCCCGCGGGTGGGGCTAGACGCGCTCTTCGATAGCACCGTTTCTATATGCATCGAGCAGCTGGCGCAGGTCCTGGATCTGGCTGCGAATTTTGGCGCCAGTATCGGTGTCGCTCACCATGCGGCGACGGTCCGCTTGGTCAAAACGGTTGGTCTCGCTCTCGATGTCCACGTTGCGCGTGAGTGCCTCGGCAACCGTCGTAAAGGCCCGGTGCGACTTGAGGCGGCAGCCGCGCGAGCTCGAGATGAGCGTATAGCCGGCGATACCCGTCTTGGGATGGTAAGCGCGGCAGAAGCCGCCATCGATGACCAGCAGCTTGCCGTTGGCGCGGATGGGCTGCTCGCCCTTGGTGGTTTTAACGGGCGTGTGGCCGTTGATGATGTGGCCGGTCGGCGAACATGCCATGGGCGCGACGCCAAACTCGCGCATGATGTCGTCGCAGACCGAGGGCGACTTGGTAAGCGTAAAGTACGGGTCCATCGGCTCGACCCAGGTGCTCTTATCGGCGATATAGGCGCGCTCAAAGGTACGCACCAGGCGTCCGCTGGCGGGTGAATTGAAGCCAATCCACAGGTACCACATCCAGTCGAGGGCATCGCGGTCGCCCACGCGCCACGCGCGGCGGGCGATGTGGTCGCAAAAATCGAGATAATCGCGGCCGGCGTGCCAGGTGCCCAGGCAGTTCATGCTGCTAAAGGTGCCGTCTTCGTTGAGCGGAACGCAGCCGTGGAAGAGCAGGTTGCCGTTGGCGACCTTGTACATCGAGCCGTGGGAATAGAGGAAATCGATATGGCGATGCAGGTGATCGGCGGTGACAAACTCGGACACGAGCTTGTCGATGATGTGCTGCTCCTGAGACGTGAGCGTATAGGGGTCCGCCGGATTGACGGTGGGGAAGTCGTTGGTCGTGAGCGGCCATACGCTGCCGTCGGCGAGCGTGACCGTGCCGGTGTCGTGCTCGATCTTGTCGAGTAACAGACGGTCGGTCATATCGAACTCGGGGTGGCGCTGGATAATCTGGCCCTCGAGCTTAAAGAGCAGCACATTGATGGCCTTGATCAGCGGGGTGATGGACTCACCGGCGGTGTAGGTGGCATCGGCAAAGGCGACAAGCTCACGCAGCGAGATGCCGTAGTCGTTCTCGAGGATCTCGTAATTGTCGTAACGCAGGTTGTTGCGCAGCACCGTGGCGATGCAGGCGGGCTCACCGGCCGCAGCGCCCATCCATAGCAGGTCGTGGTTGCCCCACTGGATGTCGAGCGAATGGTAGGTGAGCAGGCGGTCCATAATCTTGGCAGCGCCGCCGCCGCGGTCGAAGATATCGCCCACCAGGTGCAGGTGGTCGACGGCCAAGCGCTTGATGAGCGAGGCGAGTGACTCGATAAAGTCGTCGGCGCTGGCGGTCTCCAGGATGGACTCCACGATGCGCTCGTGATAGCGCACGCGATAGTTGTTCTCGTCCGGGTGCGTGTGCAACAACTCGTCGATGATATAGGCGTAATCGCGCGGTATGGCCTTACGCACCTTGGAGCGCGTGTAGCGGCTTGAAAGCGAACGAGCGACCATGATGAGCTGGTCAAGCATCGTCTTGTACCAGGTGGGCGAGTCCTCGCGCTGGCTGCGGACCAGCTCGATCTTCTCGTGCGGGTAGTAGATGAGCGTGCACAGCTCGCCCTTTTCGTCAAAGGTGAGCGTGTCGCCAAAAATCTCGTCGACATGCTCGCGCACGACGCCCGAGCAGTTGTTGAGGATGTGCATAAAGGCTTCGTACTCGCCATGCACGTCGCTCATAAAATGCTCGGTGCCTTTGGGCAGGTTGAGGATGGCCGAGAGATTGATGATCTCGGTAAACGCGGATTGTTCGGTGGGGAACTGTCTCGAAAGCAGGCGCAGATACTTGAAGTCTTGCGGGTTGCGATCGAATGCGACCATGAAACACCTTCCGATGGGGCTGGTAAAACTGATAAACAGCGTCAAACGTTTACCAGTATGCGCCGCTTTTGTTTCGATTTTGCGCCAGCGGCTGAATTGTCGGATGAACGGTTTGGTAAATCGATTTAGTTGAGGTAGATATGGCGGTTGAGTGGAGACGACAGAGGGTGTTTTCTCAGATATTTTTGCGTGGGGCCGGTGGAGACGATGGTGGTAAAGATGTTCACTATTTTTGGTTCGATTTGGTAAATAGTGGACATATGTACCGCATGTAGGCTCACTGTGCGATAATTTGCGCAGCAATGAGTAAGGAGCCTCATATGAGTGATTTTGTCCTGACCTGTGAATCCGCCGCCGACCGAACCCGTGAGTTCTTTGAATCGCGCAATATTCCCGTCGCGTATTTTCATTACGAGATCGACGATGTTGTCTATACGGACGATCTGTATCAGTCGATTACGCCGGACGAGTTTTTTGCCCAGATTGCCGCGGGCGCCATGCCCAAGACGTCTCAGGTGGGCGTGGGCGAGTACGAGGAGTTTTGGGAGCCGTTTGTTGCCGAGGGTAAAGACGTGCTGCACCTGACGTTGTCGTCGGGTATTTCGGGCACGTATGGATCGGCCTGCGTCGCGGCGCAGATGCTTGCGGATCGCTATCCCCAGGGCGGCAAGGTACGCGTCATCGATTCGCTGGGGGCGTCTTCGGGCTTTGGTCTGTTGCTGGAATATGCCGCCGACGTGCGCGATAGCGGGGCTTCACTCGACGAGACGGCCGCTTGGATCGAGGAGCATAAACTCAACCTGCACCACTGGTTCTTCTCGACCGATCTGTCGAGCTACCTGCGCGGCGGTCGCATTTCGGCCGCGAGCGCGATCATCGGCACGGCGCTCAAGATTTGCCCGCTTATGACGGTCGATTGCGAAGGTAAGCTGTCGCCACGTGAGAAGATTCGCACTAAGAAGCGAGCGATTTCCGAGATGGCTAAGACCATGATGGCACACGTACAGGACGGTGCAGATTATTCGGGTAAGTGCATCATGTCGCAGTCGGCGTGCCGCGAGGATGCCGAGGCGGTCGCGGCGCTGATTGAGGAACAGGTTCCGCAGCTTAAAGGCAAGATTGAGATCAATGACATCGGTACTCTGATTGGCTCGCATACCGGACCTGGTACGGTGGCGCTCTTCTTTATGGGCGACAAGCGCGTGGATTAATTTGCCCCATCACGTCGCTGCATGATTGCTCAAACGAAAACGGCCCGCCTCACGTTTGTGGGGCGGGCCAAGATGTTTTGCTAGCGTTTCTTTCCGCGGAAGAAAAAGCCGTGCAGTGACGGCTTGAGGCCGCGGTTGGCGCGATGCTCCTCGACGCGCTCGTGGATCGAAGCGACGCGCTCGATGACTTCGTCGGGAATCGGCACATCGGGATTCATGTTCTCGACTTGGCTGACCTCGGCGGCGGCGACCTGGTCGATAATGGGCACGTCGTCGCGCGAGATGACAGGTGTGGCGTCTTCCTTCATCTTGCGATAACGCTGCATCATGTCGGTCTGTAGCTGCTGGGCCGAAGGCGGTGTCCAGATGATGGCGTTGGCGCCGGCGGCGATGGTCTCGCGAATGCTCTCGGGCGTCTTGCCGCCCGGCGCGATAAGCGGCAGGTTGGGATAGTGCTCGCGCAGCTCGCGTAGGACCTGGGGCGTGTTCTTGCCGGCGGCGATGTTGAGAATCTTGGCTCCAGCGCGCACCTTGGCGTGGGCATCGTCGTCGCAGCGAACGACCGTGGCGATGACGGGGATGTCGGCGATGTTGGTGATGTGCTCGACCATCTCGGCAGTAGCGGGGGAGTTGACCACGCAGCCCGCCGCGCCCTGCATCTCGGAGACGGCTGCCATCTGCACGGAGCGCTTACCGGTCGTAGTTCCGCCACCCACGCCTACAAAGACCGGGCACTCGGCGACGGTCAGCAGCGCTTGCGTAATGGCGGGCTGCGGCGTGAAAGGGTAGACCGCAAAGACGGCGTCGGCGTTGGAGTTGCGGATAACCGCGACATCGGTGGTGTAAATGAGCGACTTGATGCGTCGGCCAAAGAGCGTGAAGCCGCTGGCCTCCTCGATCTCGTCGGGCATGCGAAGGGCAGCCTTGCGCAGGCGTCCGTCGATGGGCAGGGGCTCCATAGGGAGCAGGCCGTTGGGCGTGACGGCTACTTGGGGCTCGGTGAACTCGTCTGCAAGCTCGACCTCGGAAAAATCGACCGAGGCGACGATGTCCTTGTGCACCTCGGCGGGCACATCGATGGGAGCTTGGTCGTTTGCCGCCGCAGGCGTGTCGAAGGAGCTGGTGCCGACGAAGGCGTCGACGCGCTCATTTAGATCGTTGAGGGTATCCATGGAGGCTCGATTCTATGTGATAACGGCCGGCGCTATGCAGCCGGAATTGCGAATGCTAAATCGTTTGACGAGTTGATTTTTCCCCGCCGCGCCATCCGTTAGACCGAAGGGCCGGTGAACGTGAAGGAGCTGTGGTGGCGGGGATCGAGGTGCTATCTTGAAAGTCCCGTTTACAAGAGAGGTGACGCGGTATGGAATTTTCGGCAATGTTGGGCTCGATTGGCCTGTGTGTGGGCGCAATCGTTGCCGCCGCGGTCATCTACTTTGTGGTCACGGCCATTAAGGGCAAAAGGGCCGAACGCAAGGAGCGCACGATGCTTAAACAGCATCGCGACCAGCAGGGCAAACGCGCACGGAGATAACTTGTTGAGTTTTGGATCCGTGCGCTAGCTGCGTTTTCGGATCAGGGCAATGTAGAAGCCCTCAAAGTCGCGGCTAGGCGGAATGGTGAGCGTGCCGGGCAGGCCGTTGGCGATGGCCGATACCTGACCGGCGGCAATGGCTTCGGTCAGAGCGTTGGACTCGATGCGCGGCTCCTCACCAGCTTCCTGGGTGCGTCGTGCTTCGCTTTCGCTCGGCGTGCCGTCGAGGGGGATAAGCTCGCAGTCCATGTGCTTGTCGAGGGCCTCTTGCAGGGCGTCCTCGTTTTCCTGCGGCAAAATCGAACAGGTCGAATAGACGAGCGTGCCGCCCGGTTTGAGGGCACCCATGGCGCGGTCCAGAAGTGCTCGCTGCGAGCGGGCGCACTTGCTCAGCAACTGCTCGGTGAGGCCGCGCAGGCTTTTCTCGTTGCCACTGATGACGGTGCCCGTGCCGGTGCAGGGAGCGTCGAGCAGGATGCGGTCAAAGCGGAAGAACTCGTCGAGCTCGCGTGCGTCGATGCGCATGACGGGCACGTTTTTGGCACCTTGGCGGTGGAGGTTGGACTCAAGCTTTTCGGCGCGGGGAATGCTCATCTCACAGGCGGTGAGGTGCGCCTGTCCCTGGGTGAGGGCGGCGATCTGTGTTGTCTTGCCGCCGGGGGCTGCGCACATGTCCAGGATGTCCTCGCCTGCCTGGGCGCCCAGGACCAACGGCGGCATCATGGATGACAGGCTCTGCAGGTAGATCTTGCCGTCGCGGTAGATGTCGAGATCCCACAGATCGGAAACCTGGGCCTCGGGCAGGATAAAGGCGTCTGGGTACCAGGCGACGGGGTTGTGGGCGATGCCGGCGGCACCGAGCGCCGCAGCGATGTCCTCGGCGGTCGCCTTGAGCGTGTTGGCGCGCAGCGTGACCGGGCGTGTGGCCGCGGCGCCGAAGCCCTCGATCATGAGCTTGGCATCGGCGGGCGCATAGGCGCCGGCGACCGTGTCGACCATAAAGCGCGGCAGGTCGGCGGCGGAGTGTTGGGCGGCAAGCTGGTCAGAAAGCTCGGTAGCAGCAAACTGCCTGAGCTTGAGCTCGGCCTTGACCTGCTTTTTCTGCTTACGACGACGCGGCTTGGACATCCGTCTTTCCTTCCCATTCCATTACATGTCGAGTGTTGTTTTAGTACTGGCTCTCGTGCTTGCTGAAGAAGTCGAAGCGCGGGGGCAGCGGCTTCACGCGGTGCTCGCCGGGCTTCTCGCCCAGGCTTTCCACGAACTCGTCCGTGGAGGCAAATATGTTGTCCCAGCTAAAGAAGGCGACGGGGTCGACGTCGAAGTACTCGCAAATGAGCTCGCAGCCGGCCGGCACGATGCCGTGCATGAGCACGGTCGCCACGCGCAGCTCGGTGAAGGCGTCGACGAGGGCCTGCGTCATCGCGGTATTGGCTTGCTCGCCCTCAAGCTTGTTGGCAGCCTTGGAGGCGTCGCTCCAGCGCTTGTTGGCGGCGCGCAGGTAGTCGTCGCACACAGCGAGCGCGCGGTGCGTCTCGAACTTGTACATGGCCTGCTCAAACGCGAGGGCGGCCTGCTCGGCGGCCTCCACCACGGTGGCCGAGGCGGCGCCGGCGGGGATGCAACCGTTGCGATAGGGGCTCTCGTCGCCCTCCTTGACGGCGACGCCGTAGAAGCAGCTGCGGGCCAGGCGGTTGAAGACGCCGGTCAAAAGGGCGCTTTCCTTAAGGGCCGGATCGATGACGCGCTTGTCGTCGCAGGCGTGCACCTCGTTGCCGTCCTTGTCCTTGCCGGTCACGCGGGTGTCGTATGCCTTGGGGCTAAAGCTCACCGGCTTCTCGGACAGGCCGAGCGACAGCCAGTGCGCGCGCATCTGCTCGCAGGTGTAGTGGTTGAGCAGGTCGTCTGCCGGCGGGGGAGGCGTCTGCGAGGACGAGCTTGCCTTTTTGCCCATGTAGAGCAGGTGGTAGCAGGCGCTGACGGTGCTCTGCGTGAGGTTCCAACCCAGGGCCTCCCACATGGCGGTCTGCGCGATGCAATAGAAGTAGATGTTGTCCTGGCCAATGAACTGGTAGATCTGTGCGTCATCCGAGCACCACCAGTCGCGCCAGTCGAGCGAGCTGTGCTGGTAGGTGGGCGCGGGGACCTGCGTGGAATCGGCGGCGGGCTCGCCCATGAGGGCGGCATCCTGGGCGGCGACGCCCTCGGTCACGCCGGCGGCCTTGGCATCGCGTGCGAGCACGGTGCGCGTATAGCTGATGGGAGCCCACAGGCTCTCGGGCCAGCACCAGCAGGTGACGTCGGAGACGCCATCGACCTCGGGCACCGGAACGCCCCAGTCGATGTTGCCGGTGATGCGGAAGGGTACGAGCGCCTTGCCGCTGCGGAAGCGCACGCCGCCGTTGGCGAGCACCGCGTGGGCATCGTCGCGCTCCTTCCAGCTGGGGAAGGTGACGGTAAAGCTGCTCTTGTTGCCCTCGGGCTCCAGCACGGTGTGCTCGGGAAGCTGATCCTCGACGGCATCGAAGGCCTCGCGGAACTTGTTCTGGATGTAGAGCTGGGCCGGCAGCAGCCACTCTTCCATGGTCTTGGAGACCACGGAGCGAACCTGCGGGTTCTGGGCGAGCTTGGCGGTATAGGTTTTCATAAAGTCGAGGTAGGCCGGCAGGTCGAAGTAGAGGTTGTCGACCGGGCGCAGCTCGGGCACCTCGCCGGTGAGCTGGCTTTTGGGCGCGATGAGCTCCTCGGGCTCAAACTGGTGACCCAGGTCGCACTCGTCGGCATAAGCCTTCTCGGACTTGCAGCCCTGGATGGGGCAGCGGCCGATCACCTGGCGGCCGTTGAGGAACGTGCCGGCCTTGGCGTCGTAGAACTGCAGCGTGGAGCGCTTGGAGATGGTGCCCTGTTCGTGCAGACGCTCGATAATCTCGGCGGTCACCTCGTTGTGAATCTGCGCAGCCGGCTCAAGGCCCGAGCCGCCGTAGATATCGCAGCTGATGTTGTAGTTGTTGAGGGTCGCGGCCTGGCGGGAGTGATTGGACTCGACATACTCGGCGATGGACTTGTCGTAGCCCTCGTTCTCCTTGAGCTTGCGGTAGCTCTCCATGATGGGCGAGCCATAGCAGTCGGTGCCCGAGGTGAAGATGACGTTCTCGCGGCCCAGACGGTCGCGCAGGAAGCGGGCGAAGAAGTCGGCCGGGACAAAGACGCCACCGACGTGGCCAAAGTGAAGGCCCTTGTTGCCGTAGGGCTCGCCGGCGGTAACGATGGCGCGGCGAGGCCAGCTGGGACGGTCGTTCATGGAGTATTTGGATGCCATGGGACTCCTTCG
Source organism: uncultured Collinsella sp. (assembly GCA_958420355.1). GTDB lineage: Bacteria > Actinomycetota > Coriobacteriia > Coriobacteriales > Coriobacteriaceae > Collinsella. The sequence continues at coordinate 2,743 of CATZJG010000023.1, read as the reverse complement.
CATATGGTGAGAGCGCGGCCGGGCGCAAGGCCTGGCGACGCGGTGGTCAATTCGTGCATATCGTTCGACATTATCGCACATGCGGACGGGTACGTGGCAGGGGCGCTATCCTAAGATGCTATGAATGAGATTTCCAACATACATGCGTTTGAAGACGAGGAATTTCTGCACGCTTGCTTCGTGTGGGGGATGGTCGTAGTCGGCGTGTTTGCCGTGTGCCTGGTGCCGGTGTTTATGCTGCTGGGCGGGCCTGCAGACTTGGATGCGGCTGACGCGGGCGGCTGGATGGCTGTCGTGGGCTGGATAGTCGGCTTGGCTGCGGTTTCTGCGGCGTCATTTGCCGTGCACGAGCTGGTGCACGGTGTGTTTTTTAAGCTGCTGGCGCCTGCGGGCGCGCAGGTGACCTTTGGGGCGAATCGCGAGACGGCGATGATCTATGCCTGCGCCGAGGGCGTTGTGTATTCGCGCCGGCGGTACATGGCGGTTTGCCTGGCACCGACGGCTGTTGTGACGACAACGCTTGCCCTGGGGTTTGCGTTTTCGGGCTATCCGCTGCTGTGCTATCTGGCGGCCGGCTTGCATTTGTCAGGCTGTGTGGGCGACTGGTATTACGTGCGGACCATTTTGCGCGACCGCCGCATTGTCGCCTGCGAGGACACGTCCTTCGGCGTGCGCTTTTTCGGGTGAGGAGATGTCGATGAAGCCGTTGTTGTTGCACGCCTGCTGTGCGCCGTGCTCTCTTGAGCCGGTCCGCCTGCTGCGCGAGGAAGGGTTTGAGCCCACAATCTGCTGGACCAACCCCAATATTCAGCCGCACGATGAATGGCAGCGGCGTTTGGACGAGCTGCGCCGGTGGTGTGCCGATGGCGACATCGAGCTTATCGAGGCGGGGGAGGACCGTGAGCGCTGGGAGGCCGGCGTGGCACCGCTGGGTGCCGATCGGCCCCGTCGCTGTCGTGCGTGCTATGCCCTGCGCTTGGCCGAGGCGTGCCGCGTGGCCCAGGAGCGCGGGTTTGAGTTTGTGGGCACGACGCTCGCCGTCTCGCCGTACCAGTTGTTCGAAACCTGCAATGATGTGTTGGAGCGTCTGGCTGCCGCCCGCGGTCTCACTCCGGTGATTCGCGATTTTCGCCCGTATTACCCCGAGGCCACGCGTCGTTCGCGCGAGCTGGGCATGTATCGGCAGAACTACTGCGGCTGCCGTTTCTCGGCTGTCGAGGCGGCCATGGACCGCGCCCGCATCCGCGACGAGCGCAAAGCATCCAAAAAGTAGTTCTTTTGGGCTGGCAGCCTGCTAGGATGTAGAGCGGACTTTAGCTATATAAGGAGTATCCGACGTGTCTATGCGTACCGATGATTTTGACTACAACCTTCCTGAGGAACTGATTGCCCAGGCGCCTGCCGAGCCGCGCGACTCCTGCCGCCTGCTGGTGGTGGATCGCAAGGGCTCCCAGACAGGAACGCCGCTGGAGCATGGCGGCACCGTCGAGCACCGCATCTTCCGCGACATCATCGACTATATCGAGCCGGGCGACGTGCTCGTCATCAACAAGACGCGCGTGATGCCGGCCCGCCTGATCGGTCGCAAGGCCGGCTCGGGCGGTGTGGTCGAGACGCTGCTGCTCAAGCGCCGCGAGGATGTGGATCCGCTGGGTCACGTTTGGGAGTGCCTGGTCAAGCCGGGTAAGCGCCTGAAGCCCGGTGCTCATATTGAGTATCGCGCCGGTGGCGCCCATGCGCCCGAGGGGGCTCCCGTGGTGCTGACGGCCGAGGTCATCGACTTTGTCACCGATAGCCGCGGCGGCCGTCTGGTGCGTTTTGAGCCGGCCGGTTGCAATGCCGCCGGCGACCCGCGCACGCTCGACGAGGCCATCCACGCTGCCGGCCACGTGCCGCTGCCGCCCTACATTACCGATTACGAGGGCGATCCCGAGAAGTACCAGACCGTCTACGCCATGAAGGAGGAGCACTCGGCTGCCGCTCCTACGGCGGGTCTGCACTTCACGCCCGAGCTCATGGCCGCTATCGAGGCCAAGGGTGCGAAGTTTGCCGCCGTCGAGCTCGAGGTGGGTATCGATACTTTCCGTCTGGTGGAGGAGGACGACCCCACGCAGCACGTGATGCACACCGAGCGCTACCACGTGTCGCAGGAGGTTGTCGATGCCGTGCACAAGGCCAAGGCCGAGGGTCATCGTGTGATCGCCGTCGGCACCACCGCGGTGCGCTCGCTCGAGAGCGCGTTTGACGCGGACGCGCCGGTGTCCGATCCGGCTGTGACGGCGCGCTATTTTGAGGGCCGCGAGGACGGGGCCGACACGCTCGGCCGCGGCGACATCGTGGTGCGCGAGAACGCGACAACGCAGCTCTACCTCATGCCCGGCTCGACCTATCACGTGGTCGACGCGCTGATCACCAATTTCCACGTGCCGCGCTCCACGCTCATGATGCTCGTGAGCGCACTTGCCACCCGCGACCAGATCATGGATGCCTACGCCGCCGCTATCGAAGAACGTTACCGCTTCTTCAGCTTTGGCGATGCCATGCTCATTTGTTAGTTACGCGGTTCTACGAACCGCGTAACTGCTCGACGCTGCAAACGCCCCTAAGCGGCAATCTGACGTTCAATCGTCGGGCATGACCAAAAGGTCAATGCCCTCCTCTTTCACGTCACCTTGCTCGCTTAGGGGCGTTTTCGCTCATATGACCCAATCCGCTGTCAAGAGCCACAATGGCCCCGCCGACC
>CATZJG010000022.1:0-33960 GCA_958420355.1 uncultured Collinsella sp. | reverse complement strand
CCCTCAGGGTATCGGGTTCCCACATTCATCCGCACATGTGCGGATGAATGTGGGAAGTGTTCGGATGAAGTTGATAATCAAGGTCGTCCTGAAAAACGCGCCGCTGGCAGAGAGTCTTGTCGCTTTAGTTTGGTGGTGTGCTACACTGCTACGGGCAAAAGCCACAGGCGTTGCCCTATTGCATAGAACGGGCGAACGATGCCCGATGTCAGTATCAACTTCGATGCCTTTTGGCGGGTTTGGCGGTGATCGATGAATATCGAGAACATGTTTGACAAGCCTGATGTCAAGCAGCTGGTCCACGCATTTAGCCTTTTGGACGACGAGAAGGATATCCAAGCGTTTTTGACCGATATCTGCACGCCGCGCGAGATTTGCGACCTTTCTCAGCGTTTGCAGGTTGCGCGCTATTTGGACGAGGGCGAGCCTTATGTTGAGGTTCAGGCCCGTACCGGCGCTTCGTCCACCACGGTGAGCCGCGTTTCAAAGGCGCTGAACGGCGAGTACGGTGGCTACCGCAAGATCCTCATTAAGTTGGAGGATGGCGAGTAGGCCAGCGACAACATTGAATTACGAAGAACCGTCCCTCCGGGGGCTGTTTTTATATGCCTGCAATCGGCTGGTGCGTTGGGTTCAGGTTGCTTTGTACCAAAAGATGGAACTGCGGTGGCAATGTGTCCGCTTGGGCGGGTAGGATGGATGCATTGATTATTGCGAACGGTTTGAGCGGAGGACCATGCCTGTTCGAATCTATACCACCAATACCGGCACGGATTTGAGCGATGCCGAGTCGGCGCTGCTTGCCGACCTTATTGCCCGTCACGGGCGTGCCGTGTTGCTGGCACCAACGTTTGCCGAGCTCGACCTGTGCCGTCATGATGCGGCGGAAGCCGGGGTTTCACTGGGTATCGACTACAAGACGCCTTCGTCGTGGCTTCGCTCGCTTTGGGAGCTTTTGGGCGACGGGCGCGATTTCGTCGACAACCTGCAGCGCCAGATGCTGTTTTCGGATATGATTGCCCGCCGCGATGATGCCGATCTTCAGCCGCTTTCGTGTGGCCAGGGCACGGTGCGCATGCTCGCGCGCATGGCTCGCGATGTGCTTCCGGGTGTGGCAGGGACGGGTGCCGAGCGATGCGGTGGCAACAATTGCCAGCCTGAGCCAAAAAGCGATGCTGAGGCTCGCGTGTTCGAGCTTTTGCGCGCCTACGCGAGCGGCTTGGACCGTCGAGACATGGTCGAGCCCTGCGAGGCAGCTGACATTATGGCCGGCGCTTTGACCGACAGCCTGCCGGCGTGCACCCGCGCCGTTTGCGTGCGCGGCGTCACGTCATTTACGTATAGCCTGCTCGAGCTGCTGTCCGCCGTGGCAAACAACGGGGGAGAGGTTGTCGTGCTGCTCGCCCGCGAGCAAGCGGCGATGCGTGAGGAGCTGGCCACGGCCCTTGATGCCCGCGGTGTGCTGTTTGAGGTTGCACCGCTGGACGAGGATGCTGGCGCTCCCGCGACTGCTCCAAAGTCCGTCGTACGTCCTGCCTTTGTGGAAGTCGCCGGCCCCCATGCTCGTGCCCGTGTCTATGCGGACGTCATCGATAAGATGGTGAAAGCGCACAAGGAGTCCAATGTCAACGATGCCGCCTCCGCGCCCGCCGATCCCGTGCGCGTGCTCGTTGTTTCTGCCCGGGCACCCCAGCTGTTCGGTGAGCTCGCCGCTCGTTTGGCGGCGCGCCACGTTGCTGCCGAGACGACCGAGTTCACGGCGTTTTCTCAATCCATTGTGGGCAGGCAGTTCACGGCGCTCGCCAACCTGATCGAGCGTATGAAGGCCGCCGACGAAGGGGCAGCTTCTAAGACTGAGTGGTGGCCCGCTCCGGAGCTTACCGACTGGATTTACAGCCCGCTTTCGGGTGCCGACGCCGCCAGCGCGCGCACGTTCGACAAGAATATGCGTCTCTCGCGCAGCAAGACTACCGCGGGCGTCAAGAGCTTGCTGCAGAGCGTGCAGGGCCAGATCAGGGGCGCGCGTAAAGCGGCGAGTGACGAGAACTGGTTTAAGAACGTGCCGTGCGTGGTCTCGGACGTGTTCCAGGCGCTGTGGCGCGACAAGCCCGTGACGGCGCTCAAGGCCATGCTTGCCGCCGCCGAGGCGCTGCCCGATCGCGCGTTTGGCGGTCTCGACGGTCAGGCCCGTCGCCAGGCTGAAACGGCCCTACTGCGCCACGCCATCGACATTCTTATGAACGAAGCCCGCGTGCTCGATGTGTCGCAGACAGCGACCGTGCCCGTGCTCGACGGCGTTCGCACCAAGGTGGATAAGCGCAGCGCCGCTTACGATTACGAGACCTACGAGGTCGATCGCACGCCACGGGCGCAAGTGCGCTTCGTGTCGCTTGCCGATGCGTCGGTTCTGCGTCCTGGCGGCTACGATGCCGTGCTGTTTGCCGATGTCGACCTGGACAGCTATCCGCTTTCGCACGAAGAGGGCCCGCTTGCCACGTTGACGGCCGAGCTGCGCCGCGACGGCGTGTCTTTGGAGCCCGCCGCCCTGCTGCGCGTGCGCTTTGGCCGTGCGATGCAGGCGGCGAGCGGTCCGGTCGCGCTCGCCCGCGTGACGCACGATCGGCAGGCACGCGAATGCTACCCGGCAGCCGTATGGACAGAGCTGCGGGCACATGCCGAGGCCGCTGGCGCTGCCAAGCCCACGCGCGTGGGCGAGGGCGATATCATCGCCGACTTTGATCCCGCGGCAGGCGAAGGTCTTAGGCGCGAGCGCGTGACCTGCGAAGCTCCTCAGCATCTGAGCGATGAAGCCATTCCGTATCTGGTCCTGCGCCGTCGCGATGGCGAGGGCGAGGATGCGCCGCTGGTGCCGCGCCTGACGTCTGCCTCGCAGATCGAGGCCTATTCGACCTGCCCGCTATGCTGGTTCGTCTCGTACCGCGTGAAGCCCCAGTCGATCGACGCCGGCTTTGGCAATATGGAGAAGGGCAACTTTGTCCACGACGTGCTGGAGCATCTGCACGCCCGTCTGCCCCAGGAAGGCATGGAGCGCGTGACGCCCGAGAACCTGCCGCGCGCTCAGGAGCTGCTGCGCGAGGTCTTTGACGAGACATTGGCCGAGCATGCCTCCAAGCGTGGCAACGAGGGTCCGCTCGTGCCGCTCTCTCCGGTAGAGGAGCGCCAGGTGGCCGAGATTCTGCCGCAGCTGGAGAGTGTGCTTGCCTATGAAGCCGAGGCGCTGACTCCTTTTGCTCCACGCTACCTGGAGTTTGCCTTTAACGATCTTAAAGTCGAGTATGCCGGTTGGCCGCTCGGCGGGCGTATCGACCGCGTGGATGTGGATGCCGAGAATCGCGCCGTGGTAATCGACTACAAGCATCGTTCGGGCGTCGAGGAGTTTAAGCTCGCCGACCCCACGGTGCGCGACGAGGAGTCGGGCGAGGCTCCCATCGACGATCCGCGCTGGCTGCCGACGCATACCCAAACGCTCATCTACGCGCAGGCCATGCGCCGGGCGCTGGATCTGGATACCCGCGCGGCGCTCTATTTTTCGACCAAGGGTGGCAAACCGGCGCTGCGAGGCGCCGCGAGTGCCGAGCTGCTCGAGGAGGAGCGTGGTGACGGCCGCATCCCGGGGCTTAAGAAGGGCTTTCCCGGTGAGGGCGGCAACATGGACTTCGATGCACTGCTCGATCGCGTGGAGGCCGGCATCGCCGAGCGCTTGCGCGAACTCGAGGCGGGCAACGTCGCTGCTGTCGACCCGGCGTCGACAAAGGCCGCGCATGGCCGCTGCTCGTATAACCACGAAGGTACGTTTGTAAGGAGGGGCGTGTAGACCATGGATCTTTCGACCTTGATGCCGCAACAGCTGCAGATCGTCAAGACGCTCGACCGTCCGCTGTTTGTCTCGGCGGGCGCCGGTTCGGGCAAGACCTTTACCCTCACGCGTCGCATCGTCTATGCGCTCTCGCCCGAATCCGGTCCGTTCGTTGAGCATCTGGACCAGGTGCTCGCCATTACCTTTACCAAAGATGCCGCGGCCGAGATTCGCGACCGCGTGCGCCGTGCGCTTATCGACGAGGGCATGGACGAGGAAGCACTGACCGTCGACGACGCGTGGATTTCGACCATTCACGGCATGTGCTCGCGTATCCTGCGCGCGCATGCGCTGGAGCTGGGCATCGACCCCGAGTTCACGGTGCTCACCGATACCGACGAGCTTATGGACCAGGCTGTTGAGCATGTGCTGGCCCGCGCGACGGCGCCCGATGCCGCCCCCGAGCTCGCGGCATCGCTCAAGGCCCTCTATGCCTGGTATCCCATGGCGGGCGAGGGCGGTTCCTTTGGCACCGGCACGACCATCAAGGGCCTGGTGCGCGACCTGCTGGAGCTGTCGAGCCAGTTGCCGGGCGGTATGGACGACGTGTGCGTGGCGCGCGGCCAGGCCGATACCTCGGCACTCGCCGATGCCTATCGCGCGGCGCTGGGCGCAAGCAAGGCCGCGACCGAGAAGGCGCAGATGGCACTCGACGCCATTGACGCGTTCGAGGCGAGCGGCAAGACCATGGCCGATGCAGCGCGACTCATGATGTCGTGCACCATGCCGCGCGCGAGCAAGGCATTCCCTAAGGAGCAGGTCGAGCTGCTCAAGGCCGAGGCCGCCGATGCGTTTATCAATATCGTGCTTGCCTGCGGTGGCCCGGCGCTCGATGCGCTGGTGGGCCTGGCCCGTTCCGTGGAGGCTGAGTATCGCGCGCTGAAGGCTGCCCAGTCCGCTCTCGATAATAACGACCTGCTGCGTATGGCTTACGAGGCGTTGCGCGATTACCCTGCCATCCGTGCTGCGTACGAGGGCCGCTTTAAGATGGTCATGATCGATGAGTTTCAGGATACCGACCAGATGCAGGTCGATCTGATACGCTACCTGACGGGTGCGGGGGAGCGCGCGCTGTGCACCGTGGGCGATGCACAGCAGTCCATCTATCGCTTCCGTGGCGCCGAGGTCGAGGTGTTTCGCCGCCAGGAGCGCAAGGTGGGCTCCTCTGCTGCGCCCGAGACGGCTGTCGCATCCGATGCCCCCGCTGGCGAGCTCGTCAAACTCGTGCGCAACTTCCGCAGCCACGACGAGGTGCTGCGCTACGTAGCACACGTCTTTGACGGCAACACCGGTGGTTTGATGCAGGGGTTCTTGGATCTTGAACCGAGCGACAAACGCGAGGACAAGCTCAAGGCGAAGGCTTCGCGCCGCCAGGCGCTGTTCGTTGCCGGTGGCAGCACCCAGGAGCGAACGCAGGCGAAAGCTCGTGCGATTGCGGAGCGGTTCCAAGCGCTCGTCAAAGCGGGCCAGCCCCAGGGCGGCATGGTACTGCTGCTGGGCCGCATGACCAACGCCGACGTCTACGCCCAGGCCTTCCGCGATCAGGGGCTCGACTGCGTGATCGCAGGCGGCTCGGTCTTTGCCCAGGCAGCCGAGGTGCAGACGGTGCGTGCCCTGGTCTGCGCGCTCGCCAATCCGGCCGATACGGCGCAGGGCCTTATGCCACTGCTCGCCTCGCCGATGTTTGCGCTCGGTGCCCAGGAGTTCCTGGCGCTGGCGACCAAGCTCGATAGCGAGACAGGGGAGACCTCGCGCCGGAATATCGACATGGGCATCATGAGCGATTTCGACGTGCCGGGTTTGCAAGACTTGCCGCTTGTGACGCGCGCCCGCGAGGTGCTGCGGTATGCGCTTCGTCGCGTGGGCCGCGATTCGTTCGCCGCCATCGCGCGCGACGTGGTCAACGCCTCCGGCTGGTTTGTGCGTCTGGGACAGCGTGGTCCCGAGGGCAAGGCCATTGCCGCCAACGTGCTCAAGGCGCTCGACGCCGTGGCTGAGGCTGAGGCCGAGTTCGGCAACTCGCCGCGTTCCATCGCGCTTGCCTTCGACCGCTTCTTGGCGGGCAAGGAAGCCCCGGGTGCCCTCAACGAGGAAGGCGACGGCGCGGTGCGCATCATGACGGTGCATGCCTCCAAGGGTCTGGAATATCCGGTCGTGGCGGTCGCCGAGTGCTTTGGCGTGCGTAAGTCCTCGGGTGCGGCACAGATGGGTCGCGTCGAGGGCGGAGCGCAGGTCGTGGCACTGCCGGCACGCTTCGACGGCGTTAAGCTTGCCGACGGTACCTTTGTGAAGGGCGACGACGTCAAAAAGCAGTTTGAGCACGCGTTTAAGGGCAAGGGCACGTCGCTGTGGCTGCCGCCGGAGCTCATGGAGGACGTCTGTGCGACGGGTTCTCCCGCCGAGGCATTTGCTCGCCTGCGCAACGCCGACCTGCAGCTTTCGCTCGAGGAGCGGGCCCGCTTGCTCTATGTTGCCATGACGCGTGCGCGCGAGCTAGTGATCTTGGCGATGGATGCCGGCGTGAGCCGCGGCAAGGTGACGGCGCCGACCTTCGACGTCGAGACCGATCTGACCTACGATGTGCTGCGCCGTATTTTGCCGACCGACGCTCTGGACATGCCGCAGCTCGATGCCGACCGCCTGGTGTTCGACAACTCCCAGCCGGGCGACTACGAGCTCATTTCGCTCGCGGGCTTTACCTTTGGCGAGCAGGCGTTTGAGGCCAACGCTTCGCTGGATGCCGAGGGCAGGCTTGTTCGTGGCGATGCCGATACGGATGCTGCCGACGATTCGGCCAGTACAATCGTCCCCGGTCCTGCCGACCCCAAGCCCGATTCGTTTGAGCTTGTGTATCCCCAGGCAGTGGGCGTGCGCATGGGCATCTGTCCGTATCCGATGCGTGACTCGTATAGCTACTCGTCAATCGCCGCGGCACTCCATGCCGAGACGGAAGACCGTGCCGCCGAGGCTCGTGTTCCCATGGACGAGTCCGGCGATGATGCAGAGTCGGATGGCTCGGAGATGACGGATGCAGACGTGGCCGCTGTCGAGCCCGCCGGCAATCCCATGGCGCTGGGCTCGGCCTTCCACGCCGCCTGCCAGTGGCTCATCGAGATGGGTGCCGATGCGCTGCCCGCTGAGCGTGCTGACGCCCTGGCTCGCCTGTGGTGTCTGACGCCGGAGCAGCGCGAACGCTTCGATGTTGCCCTGGACCGCTGGCTCAAGTCGGCTGTTCGTGCCGACCTGCTCGCGTGCCCGTGCGTTCGCGCCGAGGTGCCGTTCTTTTCGTTGGGCTGCGAGGACGAGGACATCGCTCGCTACGGCGCCTATGCCGAAGGCGCCATCGATGCACTGGCGACCGACCCGGCCGATCCGTCACGCGCACTGGTCATCGACTACAAGACGGGCGGCACACCGGACGAGACGCCGGACCAACTGCTCGAGAAGCACGCCCTGCAGGCGCGCGTTTACGCCGACGTGTTGCACAAGGCGGGCTTTGAGACGGTGACGGTCAAGTTCGTTCGCGTGGAGCAGGCGAATCCAGCCATCTTCGTCGAACCCGCCGAACCTCAAGTAGTCACCTACAATCTCTAGCCCTCAGATAACTTGCGGTGGAATAGTTCTGTATTGCGGCCCAGGTGGCCCAGGCGGGAACTATTCCACCGCAACTGCAAGAGGAGCCGTGTGGGTTTGGCTAGGTTCGGGTGCTGTCCGTGCCGTGGGGTAAAATCGTTCAGTCAGAACACGAACCCGCATCGGAGCTCATCACATGGCATTCGTCCATCTGCACAATCACACTGTTTTCTCCATGCTCGACGGCGCAACCCGTATCCAGGATATGGTCAACCGTGCCGTTGAGCTGGGCATGCCCGCCGTGGCCATCACCGACCACGGCTACATGTACGGCGTGCCCGACCTGGCGCTGGCCTGCGACGCCGTCAACCACAACACGCCCGAGTACAAAACCTGGAGCCACGACAAGGCCTTCTTGGAAAAGGACCGCCGCGACGAGCTGGTGGAGCCCGATCCCGAGGAAAACCCGCGCGAGCATGCCCAGTATGTGAAGGACATGGCCATGTGGGACGAGAAGGGCAACATCGACGAGCTCAAGCCGCCCCTGGTCATCAAACCCATCTTCGGCTGCGAGGTCTACTTTACGCCGGACGAGACCCTTGCCCGCGACCACAAGCCCGAGCTCTATCATATGATCCTCCTGGCCAAAGACCAGGAAGGCTACGTCAACCTGATGCAGACGGTCTCCGAGGCCGCCGTGCAGGGCTTTTACTACAAGCCCCGTGTGACGCTCGACAACCTGCGCCGCCATGCCAAGGGCATGATCTGCACCAGCGCCTGTATCGCGGGCATCATCCCCAAATACATCGACCGCGGTGACATGGAGGGCGCCATCAAGTGGGCTGAGACCTTCCGCGACACCTTCGATCCCGGCGACTTTTATATCGAGATCCAGGAACACGGCATCACCACCGACAACGGCCTCACCGACGAGCAGATGGACCGCACGCTCATCGACATCGCCAAGCAGGTGGGCGTCAAGGTCATCGCCACCAACGACTTCCACTACCTGCGCCGCGAGGACGCGCCCGTGCAGGACGTCATCATGTGCATCGGCATGAACGCCAAGGTCGACGACCCCAACCGCATGCGCATGACCGGCTCGGAGTTTTACATGAAGACCGAGGAGGAGATGCGGGCGATGTTCCCGTATTGCCCCGAGGCCTGCGACAACACGCTCGAGATCGCCGACAAGTGCTACGTTGAGCTGGACTGGGACTCCATCATCCTGCCGCGCTTCCCTCTGCTCGATCCCGGCGAGACGCACGAGAGCCAGTTCCGCCGCGAGTGCGAGAAGGGCCTGCGCCAGCACTATGGCGACGATTGGGCCACGCGCGAGATCGGTGGCGTCAACATCAAAGAGCGCTTTGAGTACGAATACAAGGTCATCTGCGACAAGGGCTTTGCCGCCTACTTTTTGATCGTTGCCGAGTACGTGCAATGGGCCAAGGACAACGGCATCGGCGTCGGCCCCGGCCGTGGCTCGGCCGCCGGCGCTATCGTCGCCTACGCCATGAACATCACCGCGTTCGACCCGCTCGAGAACGGCCTGATGTTCGAGAGGTTCCTGTCCCCGCAGCGCACCGAGATGCCCGATATCGATATGGACTTCGACGATGAGCGGCGCCTCGAGGTCGTGGAGCACGTTCGCCAGCTCTACGGCCCCGAGAAGGTCACCCACGTCATCACCTACTCGACCATTAAGGCCAAGCAGGCCATCAACGACGCCGCGCGCGTGCTGGACTATCCGGTCTACATGGGCCAGCGCCTGTCCAAGATGGTCTCGAGCGACCCCAAGGTCAAGCTCAAGCAGGTGCTCGAAAAGCAACCCGGCAAAGAGGATCTGTTTAACCCCGACTTTGCCGAGGCCTATAAAAAGGACGACGACGCCCGCCGCATCATCGACACGGCGCTCTCGATCGAGGGTCTCACCCGTGGCGAGGGTGTGCACGCGTGCGCCGTTCTGATCTGCCGCGACCCCGTCAACGAGCACGTGCCCACCAAGCTCGACACCAAGGGCGGCGTCGAGATTACCCAGTACGAGGGCCATACCGTCGCCGACATGGGCCTGCTCAAGATGGACTTCCTGGGCCTGCGCACGCTGACGGTTATCTCCAAGGCCAAGGCAAACATCAAGAAGAACTTCGGCATCGACATCAAAGAGGAAGAGATTCCCTTTGACGATCCCGAGATCTTTAAGCTCATGGGCTCCGGTCACACCGCCGGCGTCTTCCAGGTCGAGTCCGCCGGCATGACGGCCACGATCAAGAACATGAAGCCCACCGAGTACAAGCACGTCGTGGCATTGATCGCTCTGTACCGCCCGGGCCCGTTGGGCGCCGGCATGGTTTCGTCCTACATCAACCGTATGAACGGCAAGGAGCCGGCCGTCTCCTACGATGACCGTCTGGACGACATCCTGGGCGAAACCTACGGCACCATGGTCTACCAGGAGCAGGTTATGCTCATCTCCGTCGAGATGTGCGGCTTCTCCAAGGGCGAATCGGACTCGCGTATCCGTAAGCCCGTGGCTAAGAAAAAGATTAAGCTGCTCACGTCGACGGTGCTCCACTGGGAGGATGGCTCGGACGAGACCACTTACGACCACTGGATGAATGGCGCTATCAAGAACAACTACACGCGCGAGGTCGCCCAGAAGATTTGGGACGATGTTCTCGAGTTCGCGTCCTACGCCTTCAACAAGTCGCACTCCGCCGGCTACGCCATTCTGGTTATGCAGACGGCATGGCTCAAGGCGCACTATCCGCACGAGTACATGGCGGCCGTTCTGACGTCCTACACAGGCAAGACCGACAAGATCGTGCACTACGTCTCGGCATGCCGTCACGACGGCATTCCCGTGCTTTCGCCAGATGTCAACGAGTCCGGCACCGAGTTCACGGCTACCAAGGAAGGCGTGCGCTTTGGTCTGGCCGGCATCCGCGGCGTGGGTACCGGCGTGGCGCAGGCGATTATCGCCGAGCGCGAGGCAGGCGGCCCGTTTAAGACGCTGCACGACTTTGTCGAGCGCGTGGATTCGAGCCAGGCCAACCGCCGCGTGATCGAGTCGCTGATCAAGGCAGGCGCCTTCGACTCCACGGGCTATCCGCGCCGCCAGATGATGCACTTTGTGGACAAGAACAACCCCGAGAACATCATCGATGCCGCGGTAAAGCGCCAGAAGGACCGCGCGAGCGGCCAGACCTCGTTCTTCGACATGTTTGGTGATGTTGAGGGCTCGGGCTTCGAGGTCAGCGTGCCCGATCCGGACGGCCAGGAATGGGACCGCCACCTCAAGCTGAGCCAGGAGAAGGAGGTTCTGGGCATCTATGTCTCGGACCACCCGCTGCGCCCGTTTGAGTATGCGCTCAGCAAAGCGCGCGACTTCTCGTTCTCGCAGATCGATACCGGCTACGAAGTGCAAAACCCCACGGGCGGCACCATCAACCAGGAGATCCCCGAGGGCAAGGCACTGTGGTGGGCCGGCATGGTCTCGAGCGTGTCCAAGCGCGTGACCAAAAACGGCGACCCCATGGGCATCGTGCAGCTCGAGGACATGGAAGGCGAGGCCACCGTCGTGGTGTTCCCCAAGACCTACAAGGAGGCCGAGGGGTATCTGTACGGCGAGGTCGATCCCGAGACCGGCGCACAGCTGTCCGATGCGTTTGTTCGTATTAAGGGCAAACTCGAGCGCTCGGACCGCGGCGACCAGATCATCGCGCAGGAGATTGTGCCGCTGGAACTTAGCGAGGAGAAAAACAAGCCCAAGGTCTTTGAGGTCATGGTGCCCAACAGCCGCTTTAGCCAGGGCAATATGGCGCGTCTTGCCACGGTGCTTACCGCCAACCCGGGCGGCGACCGCGTGGAGATCTTTATCGAGCAGGTGGACGGGCGCGTACTGCGTGCCGAGGTGCCGGCCAAGGTCAATGCGCGCTCGATTCCACTGCTGGCCGAGGCCAAGGCCATTGTGGGCAACCAGGGCCGCGTGACGGTTATCTAAAATGATTTTGCTGGGGTAGCTAATTTGGGACGGGGCTATTTTAGCTACCCTTTGACTGACGGCGAATGAGCCAGGGTCGGAATACATCTCAACCGACATATGGGGGTAGCTAAAATAGCCCCGTCCCAAATTAGCTACCCTGTGTGGATTGGAGGAAGTGATGGCGCAGGGGACGTTTGTGCAGGCGCTTCGCAAAGAGGCGGCGTTGAGCGGCACCTTTATGAAGGGGCGTTCGCTCATGCTCAACGGCGCCGTGCTGTCGATCGAGGACAGCGGCTCGCGCTTCTCCAAAAACGTGACGGTTGAGGGTGCAGTGCGCGGCTCGCGCGGCGACCTGTACAAGACGCACGTGGCGCTCGACATGGACGAGCACGAGGTGATCGACTACGACTGCGATTGCCCCGCTGTCTATCGCTACCCCGGCATGTGCAAGCACGCCATCGCCACGGCGCTTGCGTATCTGGACGCAAGCGGCATTGAGCCCGTCGAGGGCCTGCGCACGCCGGTCCGCACGTTTACGGCGGCGCCTAAGCAAGCCGCGCGTCCTGCGTCTGCCGCACCGGCGGTCAACCCTAACTTTCCCTTCCCGGCGCCCGTCCCCACGAGCCCGAGCCTCATGAAGGCGCTCTCCGATCTTTCGGACGCGCGCATGGATGAGTTGGCGGGCATGCGCCGCAAGCTCGCCGGCACTGTCGACCCCGATGCCCCCAAGGCGGTGTTGGAGCCCTCGCTGGTACCGTACTACAATCCGCTGTTTGCCGACCGCTTTAGCTGGGCGCTCGAGCTTCGCATCCGCTGCGGCTCGGTGTCCTACGTGGTCAAGGACATCGACGGCATGGCCGCCGCCTACGTGCGCGGCGGCACGTTCTCGTACGGCAAAAAGCTCACATTCCTCCATACACCTGAGGCCTTCGACGAGGTTTCGGTGCGTCTACTCGACCTTGTTGTGGCAACGGTTGTGTATCTGAGCGACATCACAAGTTCGCGTTCGGCGTCGTACGATTTTGCACGCAGCGGCTTTGTCGCCGAGCGCCAGCTGCCGCTGTCCGAGCATGACATCGTATACATGCTGGACCTGCTGCGTGGCCGGACCATTTCCTTTGAGCCCGCCTGGTCGCGGGGAACGACGACGCATCGTTCCTACGAGGTGGCGGTTGAGTTGTTGCCGGTGGGGGAGGACGAGGCCTCGGCAAAACAACCGCCACTCCTTGCCGCCAAGATCGCGCCGGCGGCCGGTGGCAGCTACGACCTGCGCCTGCCGGCCGATACGTACTGCTTTGTCGCAGGCGACGCGGCCTATCTGGTCGACACGCACCGCGCGCGCCGCGCCGATGCAGCGTTTGCTCAGCATGCCGCACCGTTTCTGTCGCGTCTGCTGCCTTGTCGCACGCCGGTCCATATCGCCGCCGAACAGGTGGGCGAATTCTGCCGCATGGCACTGCCCGTGCTGCGCGAATACACTGACCTCACCGCTCCCGCTGTGCTCGACACCGTGGCGCCCGAGCCGAGCTTTGCCATGGCAATCGGTGTCGACGACGGGCTCGTGACCTGCAAGATTACGGTTGCCTACGGTGATTGGTCGGCAGATCTCTTTAGCCTGGGTGCTCCGGGAAGCCCCTTCGAAGAACAGCGCCCGGGCGTGCCGCCGCGCGACGAGATAGCAGAGTTTCGCGTTATGGACACGGCGGCCCTGTATTTCGACTTTTACGAGGGCGGCCTGGCGTTTGAGGAGCGCGACGACGAGAGCCTGTTCTGCTTGCTGACCGAGGGCCTGTCCGCCCTGTCCGAGCTGGGTGAGGTCATGCTCAGCGACCGTCTGCGCCAGATCTCGGTCCGCCCTGCGCCCAAGCTTTCGGTGCGTGCGACCGTCAAGAGCAATCTGCTCGATGTCGAGCTGGGTGCGAGCGGGCTTTCGGCCGCGGACCTTGCCGTCTATCTCGATTCGTACAAGCGTCACCAGACGTTTGCGCGTCTCACGTCCGGCGACATCATTCGCCTGGACGAGGGCGCCCGAGCCGCGTTTGGCCTCGCCGAGGACCTGGGTGTCGATGCCGTCGACCTGCTCGACGGCGTGTCGCTTCCCGCGTCGAGTACCCTATTCGTCGATAGCATGCTCGCGCGCACGCCCGCGCTCGAGGCCGATCGTGACGCCGCGTTCCGCCGCACCGTCGAGCGCTTGGATACGCTCGGCAAGATGGACTTTACGGTGCCGGTCTCGCTCAAGGCCACACTGCGCGGCTATCAGGTCGACGGATACCAGTGGCTCGGCTCGCTCGAACACCTGGGCCTTGGCGGCATCTTGGCCGACGACATGGGCCTGGGCAAAACGCTGCAGATGATCGCACATATCCTGGCGCGCGTGGAAGCGGGGGACGCCAAGCCCACGCTTGTGGTGTGCCCTGCGTCGCTTGTGTACAACTGGACCGCCGAGCTGGAGCGCTTTGCCCCGTCGCTCGATGTGTGCGCCATCGTGGGCGCCAAGGCGCAGCGTCGCGTGCAGATTGCCGGCGTTGCCGAGCATAACGTGGTCGTGACGTCGTATGACCTTATGCGGCGCGATATCGACGAGTACGTCGAGCAGGATTTTGCCCGCGTGGTGCTCGACGAGGCCCAGTACATTAAAAACCCGCTCACGCAGGTAGCGCGTGCCGCCAAGCGCCTGCCTGCCGGCGTGCGCTTTGCCTTGACGGGCACGCCCATCGAAAACCGCTTGTCCGAGCTCTGGAGCATCTTCGACTTTTTGATGCCGGGCCTGCTTGGCACGCGCGAGTCGTTTGCCAAGCGCTTCGAAAGCCCGGTCGAGCACGCCGAGGGCGACAGCGCCGCTCGTCTGCAGGCACTCGTGTCGCCGTTTGTACTGCGCCGTGTCAAGGAGGACGTGGTGGCCGATCTGCCCGAAAAGATCGAGGACACGGTCATGGCGCAGCTCACCGGCGAGCAGCGCAAGCTCTACCTGGCCAACCAGGACCGCATCGCCCAGCAGGTGCAGCACCGCGAGGCCGGGGAGTTTAAGAAGGACAAGCTCAAGGTACTTGCCGAGCTCACCAAGCTGCGCCAGATCTGCTGCGACCCGCGTCTGCACTACGAGGATTACAAGGCGGGGAGCGCCAAGCTCGATACGTGCATGGAGCTCGTGCACGGCGCACTCGACGGCGGACATCGCATCCTGTTGTTCAGCCAGTTTACGGGTACGCTCGATATTATCGGTAAGCGCCTGGCCAAGGAGGATATCGCCTTCCTTAAGCTCACGGGCGCATCGTCTAAAGAGAGCCGCGCCAAGATGGTCGCACAGTTCCAGGCGGGCGAGGTGCCGGTCTTTTTGATCTCGCTCAAGGCGGGCGGCGTGGGCCTTAACCTGACGGCGGCCGACGTGGTAATCCACTACGACCCGTGGTGGAACGTGGCGGCGCAGGACCAAGCGACTGACCGCGCGCATCGTATTGGCCAGCAACATACCGTGACCGTGTACAAGCTCATCGCCAAGGACACGATCGAGGAGCGCATTATGCAGATGCAGGAGTCCAAGCGCGACCTGGTCAACAGCGTGCTCGGCGGCGACGGCATCTCGTCGGCACTGTTCACGCGCGAGGATGTTCTGGCGCTGCTCGGCGGCGACGGGCGCTAGCCGCGCGCGGGGTGGGACTGCTGGAGTGGGCAGGACGGTCGACGCATTTTGGCCCGACCGCTTGCCTGGTCCGTTATGTGTTCATTTGCAATGCCGTGGATGGTTTGTCTGCCTTTGGGCATAAGAACCATCAAGAACATTGGCACATCAGCAAAGGAGAACATCATGGCGAAATTCTTTAAGGACCCCGACGGTAAGCTCATCGCTGCCCTTGGCGACGACGTTGCGACCCCTGCCGGTTGCACGGAACTGACCGCAAACACAGAGGACGCGGCGCACGAGAAGCACGTGCCTGTTGTCGAGACCGAGCGCGACGGTCACGTGATTCGTGCACGCGTTGGCTCGGTCGAGCACCCCAGCCTGCCCGAACACTACATTGAGTGGATTGCGCTTGAGGCCGAGGGCCGCTTAGAGGTTCATTACCTTGAGCCCGGCATGAAACCCGCGACGTTTTTCGCGGGCGGCTCCAAGACCGGTACCGTCTATGCCTACTGCAACCTGCACGGGCTGTGGTCCGCGACATTCTAGGAGCGCGCCCCCGCTCGGGGTATCATAACTAGCATATGCACATGCAAGCGCCGGCTGCATTATGCGGCCGGCGCTTTTACTACGATTTCGATGGTTTACGACGGAAAGGGCTGGGCCATGAAGCTCGCGCTTGCACAGATCGATATGCGCCTGGGTGATATTGAGGGCATTTGCGGCCGCATCGAGGACCAGGCTCGTCTGGCCCACGAGCGCGGGGCGCGCGTGCTGTGCGTTCCGGCTCCGCTCTTTATGGGCGCCATGCCCGGTGGCCTGGTGGGCGCTGCCGACTTTGAGCACGACGTGCTTGCTGGTTTGACTGGTGTCGCCGAGCGTATCCAGGAGCTTGACATGATCTGCATCGTGCCCGCGGCGGTTTCGTTTGAGGGCCAGCCGCTGCTCGACTACATGATGCTCAAGGACGGTCATGTGGTGCCGGCGCGTTCGAGCATTGCCCTGCAGCGTGGCGAGAACAACGACACACGTTGGGCGCCGCCGGTGTTCGACGTGGACGGCGTGCGCATCGCCGTGATTTTTGACTTGGACCGCGAACTCGAGATGTTGCCGACCGGTGTTGACCTCATTGCGTATTTCCAATTCAACGCGTTTGACATGACCGACCGCGAGACTGCCGCCATTGCTGCCGTTCGCAGCGGCGGCTACCGCAAGATCGCATCCAAGCGCAGCGTGTGGTTTGCCTGCATGGCGCCGGTCGGTGCCTATGACGAGTCGGTGTATACCGGCGGTTCGTTTGTGCTCGACGACTGCGGTCGCGTGGTGGCCCAGGCGCCGTGCTTTGAGGAGAGCCTGCTGGTTCAGGAGATTCAGCGCGGCGTGATGCTCGATGCCCTGGAGGATCACGAACTGCCCGAGTTCCGTTCCGAGGAGTGGCTGTGGCAGGCGCTGGTGCTCGCCGTGCGCGACAACGCCCGAGCCCACGGTGCGTCGCGTGCTGTGGTGACACTCGAGGGTGACTTGCCGTCGTCCCTGCTGGCGGCGCTGGCCGTCGACGCTCTGGGCCCGCGCAATGTGATTGGCCTGGTGCTGGGGCGCAACCGTATCTTTACGCCGGCGCAGGAAGAGGCCGAGGCTGCCCGCTGTGCCGCCGTCCGCGCCATCGCCGAGCGTCTGCACATTCGCACCGTCGAGCGCGATGCACCGGATGCGGCGCGTGTGCTCGATCGCGACGTGTCGGCGGGCGATGCCGAGCGTCTGCGCTCGCGCACGTTGGGCCTCATGCTGGAGGACACGGCGCTCGAGCTGGGTGCGATGGCGCTGAGCCCGCTGTCCAAAACCGAGTACGCGCTGGCGGCGCCGGCGCTTTGCGGCGGCTACCAGGGCGATTACGCGCCCTTTGGCGATGTGTACCTGTCGACGCTTGAGTTTGTGGCGCGTGTGCGCAACCGCACGTCTGCCGTGGTGCCCCAAGAGCTCGTGACGCTCAACGCGGTGGAAGATTGTATGGAGCGCGTGCTGGCGCAAGCGCTCTCGACGCTCGACGGTCCGGTCGATATGCTCGACCGCGCGGCACAGCTGCTCGGCGGGCTTGAGCCGGGTGAGGTCGATGGCGCGCTCGAGGCGCACGTGGACCGCAATCGATCTTTCGACGACATCCCGATGGCCGCTGGCAAGCCTGAGGCTTGCTCGCTGCTGCTGATGCTCGTTCGACAGGGTGAGGCTGCCCGCCGCATGTTGCCGATGGCGCCGATCGTCTCGGCCCGTTCGTTTGCCGAGCGTGCCTGGCCGTATATGCTCGCGTGGTCCGACCTGGGGCTTAACGGCAAGGAGCGTATGACGGTCGATTCGCTGGCGCGCGCCGAGGTGCGCCGTTTTGCTGACGAGGATACGAGCGAGCGCGTGCGAAACGAGATGATGGGCGTGCTGGGCGAGCTACTGGGTATTTCGCCCGAGCAGATGGAGGAGCTGCGCTCTGAGGATGGCCAGCGTCGTTTGCATGAGGGTATGAAAAAGTTCGAGGGCGAGGTTCAGGACGCCATCGATAAGATGATGGGCGGTCAGGGCGGTCCGCAGGGTGGGCCCCAGGGTGGTCCGATGCCGCATCCGCCGGTGGATCCGAGGCAGTTCCCCTTTTTCTCGCAGAACTAACTATGGGATAGGATTCGCTCCCAGCCCCGATACTTCAACTAAGCATTTCGGCCCCGTTGTGTTATTCTAGAACAGACGTTCGTGAATGATGCGCGGGGCCTTGTCTTGCGCTGTGCTTGTGGCGAGGGGAGGTCGGCTTGGTCATTTTGGGTATCGACCCCGGTTTGGCCCATACGGGTTGGGGGATTATCGAGGAGCGGCGCGGCGAGGTTCGCTGCCGTGCCTACGGCTGCATCGAGACCAGTGCCGGAAGTCCGCTCGCGGTGCGCCTGTCGCATATCGCCCGCGACCTCAAGGGTGTCGTGGAGCGTTATCGACCCGATACCGCTGCTATCGAGAGCATTTACTTTGGTGCTAACGTTCGCTCGGCAATTCCTACGGCGCATGCCCGCGGGGCTGCACTCGTGGCGCTGTCGGAATGCGCGCTCGAGATTGGCGAATACACGCCCATGCAGATCAAGCAGGCTGTGGTGGGCACCGGCGCCGCGGACAAGCGGCAGGTCGCCTACATGGTACGCACGCTAACGCAGCTCGACCACGACCCGCATCCCGACCATGCCGCCGATGCCCTGGCTTGCGCCATCTGCCACGTAAACCTCAGCCGCACCCGCGCCCTTACCGGTGGCGAGTTCTATCAACAGAGAGGAACCGGATACTGATGATTTCCCAGCTCCACGGAACGCTTGTCGAGGCCACGATGAGCTCTGCTGTCGTCGATGTGTCGGGCGTTGGCTTTGAGCTCGGCATTTCGGGCAGCACTGCGGCCACGTTGCCGACGCCCGGTGGCGAGGTCCGCCTCTACACGCGTATGCAGGTGCGCGAGGACGCCATGACAATTTTCGGTTTTTCCTCAAAGGATGAGCGCACGATGTTCGACCGGCTCGTGTCCGTTTCGGGCGTTGGCCCGCGCCTGGCGCTTGCCGTGCTTTCCACCTATACCGTGGGGCAGCTGTATTCGCTGGTGATGGCCGAGGACGGCAAGGGCATGGCCAAGGTACCCGGTGTGGGCAAAAAGACAGCTCAGCGCCTGATCCTGGAACTCAAGAGCACCTTTGCCAAGGATAAGGGCTTTGTGCCGGTCGACGTGATTCCCGGACAGGTTGCGATGCCCGTGCCCGCTGCCGCTCCCTCGGCGATCGATGATGCCCGTGCGGCGCTCCTTTCCATGGGCTTTAGCCCGCAGGAGACCGATGTTGCCCTGAGCGGGTATGATGGGCAGAATATGCGTGTCGAGGATCTGCTCGGCGCGGCGCTTAAGCGACTCGGAATGGATGCGTGATGTGGGAAGCCGATGACTCTCAGGACCTGTGGGCGACGCCCGGCAACTCGCCGGCGGCATCCATGGCGCACGGCGAGCGCATGGTGGGCTCGGAGCTGACGGCCGAGGACCTCGATGTCGACCGCACTTTGCGCCCCCAGCGCCTGGACGATTACTGTGGTCAGGAGCACATCAAGCAGAGCCTGCGCGTGTTGATCGAAGCGGCGCAGAGCCGTGGCGAGACGCTCGACCACGTGATCTTCTCGGGTCCTCCGGGCCTGGGCAAGACCACGCTGGCCACCGTTATCGCCAACGAGCTGGGCGCTCAGATCAAGACCACGAGTGGCCCTGCCATCGCGCGCACGGGTGACCTGGCGGCCATCCTTACTAACTTGCAGCCGGGTGATGTGCTGTTTATCGACGAGATCCACCGCCTCAACCGTTCGGTCGAGGAGGTCCTGTACCCCGCGATGGAGGACTTTGCCCTCGATATCGTGATTGGCAAGGGTCCGGCGGCGCGCTCGATTCGCCTGGATATTCCCAAGTTTACGCTGGTAGCGGCAACGACCCGCTCAGGCATGTTGACCGGCCCGTTGCGCGACCGCTTTGGCATTTCGTATCGCCTGGATTACTACACGGTCGAGGAGCTCGCGCAGATTGTGACGCGCTCGGCGACTATCCTGGGCGTGACGATCGACCATCCCAGTGCACTCGAGATCGGCTCGCGTTCGCGCGGCACGCCACGTCTTGCCAACCGCCTTCTCAAGCGCGTGCGCGATTACGCACAGGTGCGTGGCAGCGGCCCTATCGAGCTCGATATCTGCCGCCAGGCGCTCGAGTTTTTCGAGATCGACGAGCTCGGTCTGGACTGGATGGATATTCGTATCTTGGAGACGCTTGCCAAGACGTTCTCCGGCCGTGCTGTAGGCCTGACGACCCTTGCCAGTGCGGTGGGCGAGGACCCGGGCACGCTCGAGGATGTCTATGAGCCCTATTTGCTGCAGTGCGGGTTGATGATTCGTACGCCGCAGGGCCGTCAGGCAACCCTTCGCACCTTTGAGCACCTGGGGATTGAACCTACCGTTTAGGGCGCTTTGTTTTGGCGGGCTGTTGGACTATCGCTGGGCATCGGGTAAACATATCGCCGTTCATCGGTTATGGGCGTTTTACTATTGCGCGCCCGTGCTATGCTGAATTGGTCTTTTTCTCATTCGGTAACGAAAGGACCGCCCATGCCTACTGACATCGAAATCGCACGTTCTGTCACGCCACTGCCTATTACCGAGGTGGCCAAGAACGCCGGCGTCGACGTTAAGCACCTTATTCCGTACGGCTTCGACAAGGCTAAGGTCGACTATTCACTGCTCAACGAGCCGACTGATCACCAGGCCAAGCTCGTCCTCGTGACCGCTATCAACCCAACGCCCGCGGGCGAGGGCAAGACCACCACGACCATCGGTCTGGCCGACGGCCTGCGTCGTCGCGGCGTCAAGAGTGCCGTTGCCCTGCGCGAGCCTTCGCTCGGCCCCGTCTTTGGCGTTAAGGGCGGTGCTGCCGGCGGCGGCTGGGCTCAGGTCATCCCCATGGAGGATATCAACCTGCACTTTACCGGCGACTTCCACGCTATCGGTGCCGCCAATAACCTGCTGGCCGCCATGCTTGATAACCACATCCAGCAGGGCAATCAGCTCGGTATTGACGTTAAGCGCATCACTTGGAAGCGCGTCGTCGATATGAACGACCGTCAGCTGCGCCACGTCATCGACGGCATTGGCGGTAAGGCCCAGGGCGTGCCGCGCGAGGACGGCTTCGATATCACCGTCGCCTCCGAGGTCATGGCAATCCTGTGCCTGTCTACGAGCATCAGCGACCTCAAGGAACGCTTGGGTGAGATTGTCGTCGGCTATAGCTTTGCCGGCGAGCCCGTCCGTGCCCGCGACCTCAAGGCCCAGGGTGCCATGGCCGCGTTGCTTAAGGACGCGCTCAAGCCCAACCTGGTGCAAACGCTCGAGGGCACGCCCGCGTTTGTCCACGGCGGTCCCTTCGCCAATATCGCCCACGGCTGCAACTCCATCATGGCCACGCGTATGGCGATGCGCTTTGGCGATGTTGCCATTACCGAGGCCGGCTTCGGTGCCGATCTGGGTGCCGAGAAGTTCCTCGACATCAAGTGCCGCATGACGGGCGTTCGCCCCAGCGCCGTCGTGATCGTCGCTACCGCCCGTGCGCTTAAGTACAACGGTGGCGTCGCCAAGGCCGACCTCAACGAGGAGAACCTCGAAGCACTCAAGGCTGGCATGCCCAACCTGCTGCGTCACGTCGACAACATCCAGAACGTTTATGGTCTGCCCTGCGTGGTCGCCATCAACCGCTTCCCGACGGACACCGAGGCCGAGCTTGCGCTCATCGAGTCCGAGTGCCAGAAGCTCGGCGTCAGCGTTAAGCTTTCCGAGGTCTGGGCCAAGGGCGGCGAGGGCGCGCTCGACCTGGCCGATGAGGTCATGCGTCTGATTGAGCAGCCGAGCGAGCTCAAGTTTGCCTACGAGGACGGCGCCGATGTGGCCGACGCCCTCGAGGCCGTTGCCACCAAGGTCTACCGCGCCGACGGCGTCGACTTTACGCCGGCTGCCAAGCGCCAGCTCGCCGAGCTGCGCGAGAACGGCTTTGGCAACCTGCCGGTGTGCGTGGCCAAGACGCAGTACAGCTTTAGCGACAACGCCAAGGCGCTGGGCGCTCCCGAGGGCTTCCACATCACCGTGCGCGAGCTCAAGGTTTCCGCCGGTGCCCACTTTGTGGTCGCGCTGACCGGCAGCGTTCTGACCATGCCCGGCCTGCCCAAGGTTCCCGCGGCCGAGAACATCGACGTCGACAACGACGGCAACATCACCGGCCTGTTCTAAGCCTGCTGCTCATAGCCGCTTGCCCGCCCCGCCGTGCCCACAAGGCCCGGCGGGGCTTTTTGATCCTTAGGACCGCGCATGTCTTGTAGATACCGACGGACTCTGCCCATCATAGGCTTTTGCGCGGGTAGAATGCATGGATAACTTGAGACTCACGCGCGACGGAAAGGAATCGTTGCATGGATCAGGACAAGACAACCGTGATGGGCGGCTACGGTTCCGCGCAGGCTGGCGATAGCGCCGATGCGACCCGCGTTGTTCCCAACCCCGGTTATACCGACCCCGCCGCGACGCAGCCTTCTGCCGAGCCCACCCGGGTTATGGGCTATGGCGACACGGCGCAGGATTCTTACGCTGCATCTTCGCAAGGCCCCTATGGCAACGCAGCTCCGGATCCGTTTGATTACGCGCCGCAGGATTCTTATGCTGCCTCGACGCCGAATCCCTATGACAACCTGCCGCAAAATCCCATTCCGCAGCCTCAGCAGACGACGTATATGCCTCGCACGGCGCAGCCTCGCTACGAGTCGCGCGAGCCGTATCGCGAGTACCCCAAGTCGATTCCGCAATATGGCGAGGACGAGGAGAAGAAGCCGTCGCGTTCGTCGAGCGTGATCAAGAAGATCCTCATCGTGCTGGCGATTTTCTTTGCCTTGTCGGTCGTGTTCGCCATCGTGTCGGGCATGCTCAACAAGCGGGGCGCCACGACCGATGCCACGACCGAGCAGGCCGAGACCACCCAGTCTGCTGCCGTCGACCTGAGCGATATCCCGGGACAGTACTGGTCCAACGCCAAGAAGCTCCTCAAGTCACGCGGAGCCGACCTTTCGAACGCCGTGATCCTGACCGACGATGGCTCAACGCCCGTCATCGATTCCAACTGGGTTGTTACGAATGCCTACTATAACGACAACGGCAACCTGGAGATTCAGCTCACGCACAAGAACAGCTATGGCAACTCGTCCGGCGGCCAAAGCGGTACCGACAGCTCGAGCTCCAATACGCTGGAGGATTTGAGCAACAAGGCACAGGAGTTGGGAGACAAGGCACAAGAGCTGGGCGATACAGCCCAAAACCTCGGCGATACTGCTCAGAATCTGGGCGATATGGCTACCAATGCCTGGGACGCGCTGCAAAACGGCATCTCGGGCGCGCAGGGAAACTAGCTGTTAAGCAGGCTACAGTTGCTCGGCCGGACGGTCGGGCGAGCTAAAGCCCGAATCAAAGGTGACGACGCATGAGGCATCGGGTCGGCGCTCGTGCACGATGCGCGTGACGAGCCCCAGCAGCTCCTCGTCGGATATGTCAAAGCCGTCGGGACGCACCAGGTCAAACGAAACGAACCCGTCGTGCTCGTGCAGGTCGTGGATGGAGAGCGCGGGATCGATCTGCATGACGCCGCGCTTGACCCAGCCGCGCAAGTCATCGCCGGTTGTCGCGATGGGGTCGCAGTGCAGTGTGATACCAATGCCCATCTGGCGCTTGATGTCGTGCTCGATGGTGTCCAGAATCTCGTGGTGCTCAAACGCGTCGCCCTCGCCGGGCATCTCCACGTGGGCGCTGGCAAACTGACGACCGGGGCCGTAGTCGTGCACCATGAGGTCGTGTGTGCCCAAGACCTGCGGATAGGACATGATCTTGTCGCGGATTGCCTGGACGAGCTTGGGGTCGGGCGCTTGCCCCAGCAACGGGCTGATGGCGTCGCGCACCAGGCCCAGGCCGCTGATGCAGATGAAGATGCCCACACCCAGGCCTGCCCAGCCATCGAGATCAAAGCCGGTCGTCTGCGAAATAAGCGCCGCCACCAAGACCGAGCCCGAGGTGATGACGTCGTTTTTGGAGTCCTGCGCCGTGGCGATGAGCGTTTCGGAGTCGATGCGATCGCCCAGCGTGCGGTTGAACGCTGCCATCCAGAATTTGACGAGCATGGACAGAACAAGGGCAGCCATGGAGAGCGCCGAATACACGGTGGGCGAGGGCTTGATGATCTTGGTGACCGACTCGAGGATTAGGTTGATGCCGACGGCACAAACCAGGACGGCGACAAACAGACCAGCCAGGTACTCGTAGCGGCCGTGGCCGTAAGGGTGGCCCTCGTCTGCCGGGCGGCTGGCAAGGCGGAACCCGAGCAGGCTCACGATGTTGCTCGAGGCATCGGAGAGGTTGTTGAAAGCGTCGGCGATGAGGGAGACGGAACCGGCGAGCAGGCCCGCGATGCCCTTGGCCAGGCACAGGGTGATGTTGAGGCCAATGCAGATGAGGCTTGCGGCAAAACCCGCGTTGGTGCGGCAAGATGCATCGACCGGCTCGTCCTCGCCGCCGGGAACAAGCGTATGTACCAGCCGATTTACAAATAGCATAGCGGTCGTCCTCACAATCATGTTTAAGGGGATAGTGTAGCTCGCGCGGGGGCGCCGTGCACCGATGCTCAGAAAATGCAGCAATAGTCTGCCGGTGCTAACGAGCGAGCCTTCTTGTCTGCCTGGGTGGTCCATTTTGGGCCACATGGGTATGGGCATGTGCCTGTTTGCTCGACATACTTAATGTCGACAGCCCCTGTGCAAAGGAGGACGTTTCCATGGACGAGATGTTTGCCATTAAATGTCAAAACTGCGGCGGCCCTATGTACTCGCACCAAGCTAAGCGCAGCTTTGAGTGCGCCTATTGCGGCACGGTCGTTCCGTGGCAGGCGGACGCCGGAGAGCCCAAGAGCGCTTTGGGTATTCGCCATACGCCGTTGACGGTGGTGGATGGACTGCTCAAACTCACGCATGTGTCGCAACTCGAGCGCCCGGAGGACCCGGACTGGTATTTCTTCAACGCGCACTGGCGCAATCAGTCGGTCCTGGAACATCTGCTGTGGGAGGATCGCGGCACGGCGCAAGAGTTCCAAGAGGTCACGCATGTGAGCATTCCTTGCCCCTTCTGCGGGGCGTCCTTTGAGGGCGAGTCAACGCAGCGCGTGTTTGAGTGCCCGTCCTGCGGCAACAAGATCGGCATTGCCGACCTGCTCAAGCCCGGTACCTTCAGCAAGCGTCTGACCATGGGCGTGGGTGCAGAGTATGTGCCGGAGCAGGGCATTCCCTGCGAAATCTCGCCGCAGCAGGCACGTGCCAACGCACTGCAGCTGGTGCGCCAGTATGCGGAATCCTTTGCCGGGCACGACGTGGAAGATGCGATCCAAAACGACATGATGCTCTTCTATTTCCCCATGGCGCTGGCGGACCTGCGCATGATGGCGTCCTTCCCGGGCAAGGGCCTGAGCAAGGAGACCTTGGTGTACTACGAGGTGCTCGACTGGGCATATCCCAGGGCAAACTACCTGGACGTTCGCCTCATGGGCATTTTGGAGCCGTGGGACTTTGCCAAGGTTGGGCCGTTTGACCCGGCCATGCAGGAAGGTGACTTTCGCGTTGTCTCCGTCGATGCGTCTACCAAGGACCAGGTGGTTATTGATAAGTTGGCGCTCGACGTTGCGGGCAACGACGCCGAGGCGGTGCTGGGATTCAATAAAAAGAGCATCCGCACGTGGGCGCGCAAGGCCCGCAAGCACAAGGACGGCTTGGTTATGGTGCCGGTGTACTTTGTCGATCGTCCTGCCTCGGATAGTCGCGATGGCGAACAGGTGCGCATCGCCGTGAACGGCCAGACGGGCCGCGCGGCCGCGGTGGTGTTTTGCGACAAGCGCGAAACGCATATCGTGGCGCCGCTCAATCCGAGCCTGCATCTGTCCAGTGAAAGCACCGTGCACGCCACGCCCGTCGAGGTCAAATACGTTAAATCGCCGTTCCTCTACCAGATTGTGCGCCGTGGAGACGGCGAGCAGCCGCGTCAGGTGGCAGTGGCGGCAGAGGGTTCCTACCGAGAAGAAAAGCCCAAACGCAAGGGATTGCTCGCTGCGATTTTTGGTAAGTAGGGGAGCGGTGCCGGTTGGGGTCGTGATGCGATAACCAGCGACGCGGGGCAGCCCGCAGGAGTGCGGACTGCCCCGTTTTTTGCGGCGAGACATGGCGTCCGAGCTGCCGTAGAGACTTAGCTAAATGGCTATTTAGCTGCTTGAGGTCGAGCTCTGAGACATCGATCTCACCCGCTATAAGCTTAGGAAGCAACGCGTCGCGAAGCGAGCTTAACTTCAATGACTCCTCTTCATTTACGCGCATCATGGAGTGCAACGATGCGGCCTCTTCTTCAAAGGCTGTGAGCTCGTCGTCTGACGGAACTAGAATCTCCTCAATCTTCAAGTCGCGTGTATTGATTGCAGCGAATGTAGCGCCGTTGGCTTTGGCTTTGAGTGACCTTACGGCCCTCTTGATTATTTGATATACCGCAGGTTGCGAAACGCTTAGACCTCTAAACGCAAAGCAAGATTGATTCATGGCCATTGGCTTGCCCGCCATTGCGACCTTCCCGACGGTCCCCCTTGCTGTTAAGAAAACAGTATCAACGGGGTAAAGCTCACTATTGCAGTTTTCGAGGCCCAATTGCGTTATGCGTTTGGCTGTCGTCAGGCAATATGTAGAACCATTTGCATCGCCTGGTCCGAAGAAGGGAATTTCGCCGTCTTCCCAGTATTCGCTAATTTTCGTCTTGGGCGTTCCGCCGCTTAGTATCTCAACAACATCGGTAAGCGTTTTTTCTTCGGCTTGTCCAAGAGCTTTCTCGAACAGCCCGTCAACAGCATCAGCTAAATAGCCATTTACTTCACTATGTACAACGCGCCGTCCACACTGTGGCTATCGTACTCGACGAAAGGAACAGCGTGGAAACTGTCATCAATGCCGTGCTTTCGGAAATGCAAGGCCTTCTCGACCCACACCAGCTCAAGCATCTAGCCATTACGCTTAGGCAAACGCTTGGACCAAAACAGGCAGAGCCAGGGCAAGATCTGCTCGCGCTCTTTCTCACCGCTAAAGAGGTCGAGGGGTGCTCTCCTAAAACCATTGCATACTATGAGACAACCTTACGGCATATGAATACAGCGCTGGCCAAGTCTTATACCCAGGTTGAGAGTGACGACTTGCGCCGCTATCTCAATGATTACGAGATGACTCGCGGATCCAGTAAAGTCACAATTGATAATATACGTCGCATCATGTCCAGCTTCTTTTCGTGGCTCGAAGATGAAGACTATATTGTTAAAAGCCCTGTAAGACGCATCCGTCGTGTCAAGACCGCTCAAGTAACCAAAGAGGTACTAAGCGACGAGGAGTTGGAGGTCTTGCGAGATGCTTGCGAATCCAAGCGAGATCTTGCCATCGTTGACTTGCTTGCTTCGACAGGCATGCGTATCGGTGAGCTTGTGCGGCTCGACAGGAAAGATGTCAATCTGCACGAGCGTGAATGCCTTGTAATGGGAAAGGGAAATAAACAGCGTCCTGTTTACTTCGACGCGCGTGCCAAGTTGCATCTCACGGAATATCTTGCGAGCCGCGTCGACAAGAGTCCTGCACTTTTTGTCGCACTCGATTCCTCAGCTCGACGCATTACGGTTGGGAGCATAGAGCTCCGTTTACGCGACCTAGGCAGAAGTGCCGGCATCAATCGCGTTCATCCGCATAAGTTTCGCCGTACACTTGCTACCCATGCCATCGATAAGGGAATGCCCATAGAGCAAGTGCAAAAGCTGTTAGGCCATGCGAAAATAGACACCACCATGCATTACGCCATGGTTAATCAGAACAACGTAAAGGCTTCGCATAGGAAGTATTTGGAATGAGCTGGACGCAAAAGACCTTGGGAGAGATTGTTAATCTAAAAAGGGGATTTGACCTTCCCTCCAGCAGCAGAGTTGATGGCCCCTACCCTGTTTTCTCATCTTCGGGGCAAACGGGCACGCATTCGGAAGCCGCCGTTAAGGGGCCATGTGTCATAACTGGGCGTTATGGAACTATTGGGCAAGTTTTTTACTCCGATGCGGCTTGTTGGCCGTTAAATACGTCTTTGTACTCAACGGAGTTTAAGGGCAATAATCCTAAGTTTGTTTATTACCTGCTCAAAACTCTTCCGTGGCGAGACTACTTAACTGCAAGCGCTGTGCCGGGCATAAATCGCAATCACGTTCATCTATGCCCGGTCTGTGTTCCGGATTACGAAACACAGACCTCCATTGCTACTGTCTTGGGTTTGTTGGACCATAAAATTGACGTCAATACTAAACTAAATGGCTATTTAGAAGAGTTAGCCGCGCTTGAGTTCTCTAGACGATTTGGTGAGATTGAATCGTCTATTGATCTCGGTAAGGTTCTCTCGATTTCAACAAAAACTTTGAAACCGCAAAACTGTCACGGAGAAATTTGGGAGCACTACAGCATTCCCGCTTATGATGCAAACCGTCGGCCTGTTTTTGAGTTGGCCGACGGCATCAAGAGCAACAAATATGTTATTGATGCCAATTGCATCTTAATTTCCAAGCTTAACCCTAGTATCAGGAGAATTTGGATGCCCGCCTGCTCAAGCAAGCAGGCTGTGTGTTCAACGGAATTCATTGTTTACAAGCCAAAGAACCCCGTCCATAAAGCTTTCTACTATGCCGCAATTGGCGCACCAGCTTTTAGAGACTTCCTTCTTGCGCATGTTACCGGTTCAACGGGTAGTCGCCAAAGGACGAAGCCTAAAGCAACGCTAACATATCCGATTCCCAACCCTGGTTTGGAATCTGTCGAAGATTTCTGTGCGTTTGCAAACCCGCTATATGAGCAGATAAAAGTCAATGAACGCAATTCGGCACAACTCGAGGAGCTTCGCGACACCCTTCTCCCCAAACTCATGACGGGCGAGATCGATGTCTCAGAGCTCGATCTCAAGCAGCTAAATAGCCATTTAGGCGAGTGTTGAGATTGATTTTTCGTTCTATCGCGGCGAGAAAGGAAACGATGGCGTCTTGCTTTTCTTTTGGGGGCAAGTCTAATCTCATGCCAAGTAGGCTTGTTTGGCTCAATTTTGGCTGTGTTGAGCCGGTAATATAGGCGGAGATGTCAGTTGAGTTTAAATAGAAGCGCAAATAATCAATGTTGCACTTATTCGTTTCGCACAGCACGTGTGCGTGATTGTTTACACGGAATTTGCCATCGACGGAATTGGCGATTGGGAGTTTGCGGCTCCTTAGGTTCTCTCCGTCTTCGGCAACCAATAAACGCTTGCCTTCGAAGGTATAGTCGCTTAAATAGTCGACTATACCCTGGGCTCCGTAATATGGATATTGACCTTTTCGGCTTGCCCTTTGCATTGATGATAGCGGCTCTCTTTTCGAATCTTCGAGAAGAATGATGTCCCCTAGAAATACGGGTGACGATGGCTTATATCCCATAACCAATCGCCTCCAGATTCTTCTTAATCTGCTCCTGCAAGCGGTTGGATTCTTCAAAGCACTTTGAAATTTCGCTGGTCAGGCGTGCCATCTTCTCATCAAACGGCTCACCGTCGTCTTCGACCTCGGCAATGCCTACGTAGCGACCGGGCGTCAGGATGAAATCTTGCTTGGCGATTTCATCCAAATCCGCTATGGCGCTGAACCCCTTCACGGGCTCGAACTCGCCCTTGCGGAAGGAGTCGAATGCGGATGCAACTTTGTTGATGTCCTCTTCGGTAAACTCGCGTAGTTTGCGAGAGACCATGGTGCCCATTTCGCGGGCATCGATGAATAGCGTCTTGCCGGACTGAGCCTTCTTCTTGTTCAGGATCCACAGACACACGGGAATTTGGGTGCTGTAGAACAGCTGCCCCGGCATGGCCACAATGCCCTCGACCAAATCGTCCTCTACGATAGCGCGTCGAATATCGCCCTCGCCGCTCGTCTGGCTCGAGAGCGACCCGTTTGCCAATACGAGGCCAATCTTGCCCGTGCCGTTAAGATGCCAAATCATATGCTGCATCCAAGCGAAGTTTGCGTTGCCCGTGGGCGGCATGCCGTACTTCCAACGTACGTCTTCCTGCAGCGCTTCGCCGCCCCAGTTCTTAAGATTGAAGGGTGGGTTTGCCAGTACAAAATCGAACTTTTCATTCTTGTGTTGGTCGGCACTGAAGGTGTCGGCGTAGTTGCCCAAGTCAGCCTCGATGCCGCGAATACCGAGGTTCATCTTTGCGAGCTTCCACGTGGTAGGGTTACTTTCCTGGCCAAAGATGGTGATGTCCTGTACCACGTTGCCGCCATGGTGCTCGACGAAGGCGGCGGACTGCACGAACATGCCTCCGCTACCACAGCAGGGGTCGTACACACGACCGTGGAAAGGCTGGAGGATTTCCACCAGCGTGCGCACGATGCACGACGGTGTATAGAATTCACCGGCGTTTTTGCCCTCCATTGATGCGAATTTCTGCAGGCAATATTCGTATGCGCGCCCTAACAGGTCTTTCTCGCTCTCGTTATCGGTCATTTGTACGTTGGTGAATAAGTCAACGACGTCGCCTAAGCGCCGCTTATCTAGTTCGGGACGAGCGAAGTTTTTGGGCAGCACGTCTTTGAGCTTATCGTTCTCGCGCTCGATGGCGCGCATGGCATTGTCAATGATCTGGCCAATTTCGGGCGTATGTGCCGCCTGTGAGATGTTCGCCCAACGTGCTTCTTCGGGAACGAAGAAGACATTCTGCTCCATGTAGCAGTCACGATCTTCCTCGTCGCCGTAACCCTCTGCGACGAGCTCTAGGTAGCGCTCGTCGAAACGGTCCGAGAGGTACTTCAGGAAAATGAGGCCTAATACGACGTTTTTGTACTCGGCAGCGTCCAAGTTGCCGCGCAGCACGTCTGCGGCGTTCCACAGTTGGTCCTCAAAGCCAACATCGGCCGTGTTCTTCTTGGTGTCCTTAGCTTTGCTTTTAGCCATGCTGTTTTAACTCCCTATGCTGCATTGTCGGCCCAAAGTTCGCACTGATCCATCACGGTGGCCAGTGCCGACTCCATGCCCTCTGGCGGATACTTATGATGTTTGAGCAGACGCTTAATTGCAACACGCATAGCAGCGCGTGCACTTTGCTTTTTCTGCCAATCGATCGTGCGCATTTCGCGCATCTTCGCAGCGAGCTCTTGCGTGATGGCGACCAATTCGTCATTCCTCTCGCGATAGTAATCGGCGACTGCTTGCGGTTGTGTTAGCGCCTCGTAAAACGCAAACTCCTCTTCGCTAAGCCCAAGCTCCTTTGCCTTTTGGTTTTCGGAAAGCATCTCCTTAGCCATCTTGAGCATTTCTTCAAACACTTCAGCGTTTGTGAGCTGCCCGTTGAGATAGCCATTTACCATGCTTTGCATGAGTTCTGAGTACTTCTTTGCCTGCGTTACGCTCTTCTTGCGGTAGCCCTTGATCTGGTCGTCGATGAGTTTTTTCAACAACTCGTAAGCCAAGTTCCTCTCTTTCATACGCGAGAGGCTCGACAGAAACTTGGGATCAAAAATCGAAACCGTTTCGTCTTCCACCTTAAACAGGTCTATTACGCCGTCGGTGTGGACGATGTTCTGTTCGAGCAGTGCATTGATGCGCTCATTTACCTGCTTAAGGGTAAGTTTGCCCCCGTTTTTGCTGCGGGTGCCGCCCTGCTCGGTGAGCTGAAGGATGAGCTCTCGAACAACCTGGAAATAGCCAGCCTCGATGCGCTGCATGTCTGTTGCGCGACTTTTGGCGAGTCCATAGGCCTTGAGCATGACTCCTGCCTGCTCAGCAAAGTCGCGGGCGGCATCTTCGTCGCCGGGTGCAAGGATATGATTTACTCCACCCGTTATGAGTTCGCTTCGACGTGCGGCGGACTCGGTGTTCATGAATTCCGAATAATCGTATCCGAACATTTTGTCGCGACAGACCGCCAGCTTTTCCAAGAACTTGGGATAGGCAGTTTTTCCGATATCCATGTCGCCGTATTTCTTTTGGTCGCGCTTGGTGTAGTCCTTCATGGCGCGTTTAAGGGCGTTGGCTATGCCTACGTAGTCAACAACCAATCCGCCAACCTTGTCTTTATATACTCGGTTTACGCGTGCGATTGCCTGCATCAGGTTATATCCGCGCATTGGTTTATACACATACATAGTGGCAAGGCTCGGCACGTCAAAACCGGTGAGCCACATGTCTACGACGATTACGATTTTGAGCGGGTCGGCGTCATCCTTAAACCGCTTTGCCATCTCCTTAACATGGGCCTTATTGCCTACGACGTCGAACCACCACTCGGGGTCCTGATTGCCCATGGTCATGACAACGCCGAGCTTGCCCTCGTCCTTCCAAGAGGGTCGCAGCTCGCATATACGTTGATATATAGCCATGGCAGCAGGGCGCGAATACGCAACGATCATTGCCTTGCCGGTGAGTTCGTGCGCACGGTTTATCTCATAGTGCTCTACGATGTCCTGACATAGGGCGTCGATGACTTCGGGTGCACCTAGAACGGCGTCCAGATTTGCAAAGTTGCGCTTGCTTGCGTCAATGGTTTCGGCGTTAGCCTGCTCGGTGAGCTTTTCGTACTCATCATCAACTTTTGCAAGGATGCCCTGATCCAGTTTGAGTGCGACGACACGGCTCTCGTAGAACACGGGTCGAGTTGCGTCGTCCTCTACTGCCTGAGTCATGTCGTAGACGTCAATATAATCGCCGAAAACCTCGCGAGTCGATCGATCTTCGGCAGAAATAGGGGTACCGGTAAAGCCGATGAAGGTGGCATTCGGAAGGGCGCGGCGGATGAGCAGCGCGGTGCCCGTGTGCTTTTTACCGTCACGGTCGTATTTTTCCTCGAACCCGTACTGTCCGCGGTGCGCCTCGTCTACCATCACCACGACGTTCTTGCGCTCGGAAAGGGCGATGGCCTCCTCCTCGAACTTCTGCATGGTGGTGAAAATGATGCCGTTGGCACGGCGGCTCGAGATCTGCTGCGCAAGATCGGCGCGGCTCTGCGCCTGAACGGGCGTCTGGCGCAGGAAGTCTGAGCATTTGGAGAACTGCGCGAACAGTTGCGAGTCGAGGTCGTTGCGGTCGGTAATCACCACGATGGTCGGGCTGTCGAGTTTCTCTTCGAGCAGATGGGCAAGGAAAACCATCGAAAGCGACTTGCCCGAGCCCTGCGTGTGCCAGAAGACGCCGCCCTTGCCGTCGCCTCCGATGGCCTCATGCACGCTCTCGAGTGCTTTGTTCACCGCGAAGTACTGATGGTATCCCGCGAGGATTTTCGCGTCCTCGGAGAACAGGATGAAGTTCTTCAGGATGTCGATGAGCCGCTCCTTGGGGAACATGCCGTCCAGAGGGGTTTTCCAATCGGCGTACTGGGTGGCCTCGTAGCTCCCATCGACGCTCTTCCACTCAACGAAGCGCGACTCGTTGGCGGTGATCGTGCCAACCTTGGTGTGAAGCATGTCACTGGTGACGCAGAAGGCGTTGTACACGAAAAGCGATGGGATCTGTCGTTTGTAGTTTTGAATCTGTTGGTAAGCATCTTCGCTGTCAGCGTCGGCTCGAGCGGGTGACTTCAATTCAAAGAGAACGAGCGGAAGCCCGTTGACGAATACGATGACATCTGGACGTTTGTTGGTGCCACACTCGATGTAGGTCCACTGGTTAACAACGTGGAAGCAGTTCTTTTCGGGATTGTCGTAATCGACCAAGCGCACGATGTCCGTATGCTCTTCTTTGCCGTCAAACCAGCTTGTCTCCACGCCGTTCTGGAGCATGTCCATAAAGATGCTGTTCTTGGCGATGAGGTCGCTGCCCTCGATTTCCTTTAGTCTGGTTATTGAGGCATCAATCGCTCGTCGATTGAGCGTGGGGTTAATGCTTTCAAGAGCGGGCCCAATGACGTCAGGTAGGAAGGCGTCGTCAAATGCGTCGGAGGAACGAGCGACATCAGGTCCATAGAGGTGCTCGTACCCCAGACTCGTTTGCAAGTGGTCAATGATGCCTTGTTCGAAAGCATCCTCATTAAATGACGTTGAGGAGCTGTAGTCGACAGCAATCATGCGCACTCCTTACCTTATGCTTCTACGACGCTGGTGAGCCTGTCCACCATTGCATTCTAGCAGTTAATCTTGCATATATTGGTATATCTGACACCCGTTAGTTGCCATTTGACTTATCCCTTGATTATCAACTTTATCCGAACACCTCCCACATTCATCCGCACATGTGCGGA
>CATZJG010000021.1:0-36347 GCA_958420355.1 uncultured Collinsella sp. | reverse complement strand
TCATATAGGCACACAAGGTCAAAGGCGGCACCATGATCCTCCTGGTCGACAAGATCGTCCGTTGAACGGGCGCCGCGTGCATGGTAGTATTTCACGACGTGGTTCAAGATAGGGATTTGTTCTATTGGCCTCTATCGCACACGCCATTTTTATAAGGGCTCTTGGCGCAACGGTTAGCGCAGGGGACTCATAATCCCTGGGTTCTGGGTTCGAATCCCGGAGGGCCCACCAGAGAATCAAGGGGCCGGGCAAATAGCCCGGCCCCTTTTTGTCAAAGTTCCCACTCCATATGCCTGCCAAATTGCCTTGATAAACGTTTGCAGTTCAAATCCACGTAATAGTTAATGCTAGTTGACAAGAACCATTTCAAAACTATGCCGGATTACGGGGCTGGACCCGGACCGGCCGTCCATACCCTGCATTTCACGGAATGCTCAAGCCGTCTACCTGCGGTTTTGATATTACCGATGACGGCATGCTCGGGGGGGTTCCCGGCCCGGCCCCGTAAACCGGCATGGTTTTGAAATCGCCGGGTCGGCGGGAGCGCGATTGGCCCCGGTAATGGGCCTGGCGCCGGCAAGACGGCCGTTGGGCGGATGGCGGCCCGCGCCGCGACTGCGAAATTTTCCAAAATTGCCCTTGCATCGTGGTCCGAGTTCCCGTATAGTACTTCTTCGCACGGGGGCGTAGCTCAGCTGGGAGAGCGCTTGACTGGCAGTCAAGAGGTCAGGGGTTCGATCCCCCTCGTCTCCACCCGAGCATTGAATGAGGCTCCAACGCAAGTTGGGGCCTTTTTTCATATAGGCACACAAGGTCAAAGGCGGCACCATGATCCTCCTGGTCGACAAGATTGAAAAAAGCTTCGGCGCACGCGTCCTCTTTAGCGGCGCGTCCTTCCAGATCAACCCCGGCGAGCGCTTCGCGCTCGTGGGCCCCAACGGCGCCGGCAAAACCACCATGCTCAAAATCATCATGGGCATCGACAGTCCCGATGCCGGCCAGGTCCAGTACGCCAAGGACTGCCAGGTGGGCTACCTAGAGCAGGAAACCAACCTGGAGCACAAAGACACCACCATCCTTGTCGAGGTCATGGCCGCTGCCAAGGAAATCCGCCGCATGGGAGAGCGCGCCAACGAGCTGCAGGCCCAGATCACCGAGCTCTCCGAGCAGGGCAAGGACGTCGATGCACTCCTTAACGAGTACGGCCAGGTCCAGGACCGCTTTGAGCACCTGGGCGGCTACGAGCTCGAGAGCAACGCCCGCAAGATCCTGTCCGGCTTGGGCTTTAAGGTCACCGACTTTGAACGCCCGTGCTCCGAGTTCTCGGGCGGCTGGCAGATGCGCATCGCGCTCGCCAAGCTCTTCCTGCGCCACCCCGACCTGCTGCTTCTGGACGAGCCCACCAACCACCTGGACCTCGAGAGCGTCCAATGGCTGCGCGGCTTTATCGCCAACTACGACGGCGCCGTTCTCATCGTCAGCCACGACCGCGCCTTCATGGACGCCTGCGTCGACCACGTCGCCGCCCTCGAAAACCGTCGCGTAACCACCTACACCGGCAACTACAGCAGCTACCTTAAGCAGCGCGAGGACAACCTGGAGCAGATGCGCGCCAAGCGTGCCGCTCAGGAGCGCGACATCGCCCACATGCAGGTCTTCGTCGACAAGTTCCGCTACAAGCCCACCAAGGCCGCCCAGGCCCAGGAGCGCATCCGCAAGATCGAGCAGATCAAAAAGGAGCTCGTCATCCTGCCCGAGGGCCATAAGCACATCGAATTTAAGTTCCCTGACCCGCCGCGCTCCGGCGACATGGTCGTGGGGCTCGAGGGCGTCTCCAAGTCCTACGGCAACAAGCACATCTACAGCGACATCGACCTCAAGCTCTACCGCGGCGAGCATGTGGCACTCGTCGGCCCCAACGGCGCTGGCAAGTCCACCCTCATGAAGATCCTCGCCGGTCTGGAGCCGCCCACCACCGGCACCCGCGACCTGGGAACCAACGTCGGCGTCGCCTACTATGCCCAGCATGCGCTCGAGGGCATGACCGAGTCCAACACCGTCCTGCAAGAGATCGACACCGTCACGCCCAAGTGGACCGTGCCGCAGCAGCGCAGCCTGCTGGGCGCCTTCCTGTTTAGCGACAACGATGCAATCGAAAAACAGGTCCGCGTCCTCTCCGGTGGCGAAAAGGCGCGTCTGGCCCTGGCAAAGATGCTCGTGGCCCCCGAGGCGCTCCTGTGCCTGGACGAGCCCACCAACCACCTGGACATCGACTCGGTGGACATGCTCGAGAATGCCCTGCAAAACTTCCCTGGTACCATCGTGCTGATCAGCCACGACGAGCACCTGGTACGCGCCGTTGCCAACCGCGTGATCGACATACGCGATGGCAAGGTCACGGTCTACGACGGCGACTACGACTACTACCTCTACAAGCGCGAGGATCTCGCAGCCCGCGCCGCCGCCGAGGCCGCAGGGGAGAGCGCGCCTGCCGCGGCCAAGTCCACCAAAGCCAGCGCCGCCCAGGCCGACACCCCCGCCGCGGCGCCTAAACCTGCCGAGGGCAAAAAGACCAAGGAGCAAAAGCGCGCCGAGGCCCAGGCCCGCGCTGCGCTCAACAAAAAGCTCAAGGGCGTGCGCAACCAGCTTAAGAAGATCGAGGCGGAGCTCGACAAAAAGCGCGCCCGCTATGACGAGCTTATGGAATTGATGGCAAGTGAAGAGCTTTATGCCGATCAGGATAAGTTCAACGCCGCGCTGGGGGAATATAACGGCCTTAAGCAAGAGCTGCCCAAGCTCGAGGACGAATGGCTCGAGCTTTCCACACAGATTGAAGAGGAGACCGCGCGTGAACTCTCGTAAGGCCGCTGCCGTGGCGATGAGCATCATCGCCATTGCGTGCCGCATCTGCGGCATCTTTATGAGCGCGATGACCGTGCTGTTGTGCTTTAGCGGCCTGACCGCCAAGCTGCAGATCGTCGGCTTTGTCGTTGAGCTTTCGCGCGCGCTGCCGAGTGCCATCGCCGGCTACGGCGTCATCACCTCGCCCTTTGGCGGCGTGTTCCGCTTAGATTACGCCATCGTGGCCGTCATCCTGTTTGTGGTCGACCACCTGCTCACGCGCGCATCGCGCCGCGTCCGCTAGGAGGTGCTATGTCCAGCAGCTACCTCATGAATCTGCTTGCCAGCGCCGTCGCTGTCATCGTTGGCATCGTGATCCACGAAAGCGCGCACGCCGCCGCGGCCTGGGCGCTCGGCGACAAGACGGCACGCTCCCGTGGCCGCGTCTCGCTCAACCCGCTCAACCACATCGACCCGTTTGGCACCGTCCTCCTGCCGCTGCTTATGCTCGCGGCCGGCGGCCCGGTATTTGCCTTCGCCAAGCCCGTGCCCGTCTATCTCAACAACCTCAAGCACCCCAAGCGCGACGAGGTCCTGGTGAGCGCGGCAGGCCCCGCATCGAATATCGCACTCGCGTGCCTGGCCGCAGCCCTCATGCACCTGGTCTATGGCAACCTCTACGCCAGCATGTCTTTTGGCGTGGCGTCGCAAATCATGAACTTCGGCGCTGCCTTTATCGTGGTTAACCTGTCGCTCGCGTTTTTTAACCTCATTCCGATTCCGCCGCTTGACGGCTCGTCTATCATCGTGCCGTTCCTCAAAGGTAAAGCGCTCACCAACTACTACCACCTGCAGCAATACGCCATGCCCATACTCATCATCGTGCTGTATCTGCTGCCCATGTGGACCGGTATCGATGTGATCGGCCGCTATTTCGACGTTACCGTGTATCCGCTGGCTGAGTGGCTGCTCAACTTCGCAATCGCCGGCATCTAAGGTAAACTTACAGGTCGACCGCGCAAAACGGTCGCAACATGCACCCAAACCGCGCCGCGAAGGCGCCGTCAAAGGAGGTCGAAGATGTCGTATCGCGTGTCGACACAGGTCTACAGCGGACCGTTCGACCTGCTGCTGCAGCTGGTAACCCGTCAAAAAGTAGATATCGGCGCCATCTCCATTAGCGAGGTGGCCGAGCAATACCTGGCCGAAGCCGAGCGCATCGAGGCGCTGGACCTGGATGTGGCAAGCGACTTTTTGCTGGTCGCGGCTACGCTTTTGGACATCAAGGCCGCCTCGCTGGTGCCTCAGGAGGCCCCGCGCAAAGCCGATGATGATGACGAGCTCGACGATGACCTCGAGGAACTCAGCGCGCTCGACGGCGATGCCCTGCGCGAGGTCCTGATCCAGCGCCTGATCGCCTACAAGCAGTTTAAGAGCGCGGCGGCAGCCCTTGGCGCGCGCATGCAGGCCGAGAGCCGCATGCATCCGCGTGTGGCCGGCCCCGACCCGGAGTTTTTGGGCCTCATGCCCGACTACCTGGCCGGCATCACCCTGCGCGGCCTGGCCGTCATCTGTGCCGACCTGGACGGCAAGCGCCAGACCTTCCTGTTGGAGGCCGAGCACGTGGCACCGCATCGCGTGCCGCTCGACCTGACGGTGGCCTCGGTCGACCGCTTTACCACGGCGCACCAAACCTGCACCTTCCGCGAGCTGTTGGACGGCGACGCCACCACCGAGCAGCTCGTCGTCACTTTCCTGGCCATGCTGGAGCTCACCAAGCGTGGCTCGCTCACCCTGAGCCAGGACGAAATCTTTGGAACCATCCGCATCAACCGCGTCGAGGGCGCCGAGGCCTATGTGCCCGGCGAGGGCCCCGAGCTCACCGAATAGGAGCCGCAACCATGTCAACCCTTTCCACGCTGGAGGCAAACAGCCTCAAAGGCGCCCTCGAGGCGCTGCTGCTGGTGTCGAGCGACCCCGTGAGCGCACCCGCGCTGGCAGGTGCGTTGGATATCGCCCCGGGCGA
The DNA here is from genome assembly GCA_958420355.1 of uncultured Collinsella sp. Lineage (GTDB taxonomy): Bacteria > Actinomycetota > Coriobacteriia > Coriobacteriales > Coriobacteriaceae > Collinsella. The sequence goes on along the minus strand of CATZJG010000021.1, from coordinate 31,480 downwards.
ATGCGCGTCGCTGCTCGCCGAGCTCAAGGTTGAGTATGAGGAGGCCAACCGCGGCTTTCAGCTGCGCGAGGTCGCCGGCGGCTGGCGCCTGTTTACTCACCCCGCCTACCACGACGTGGTCGAGGCCTACGTGCTGAGCTGGGACACGCAAAAGCTGTCGCAAGCGGCGCTCGAAACCCTGGCCGTCATCGCATACCACCAGCCTGTGACGCGCGAGGTGGTCAAGGGCATCCGTGGCGTCAATTCCGACGGCGTCATTGCGTCACTCGTCGACAAGGGCCTGGTGCGTGAGCTCGGCCGCGACCCCCAGCGCGGTCAAGCCATCATCTACGGCACGACCAACGCCTTCTTGGAAAAATTCGGCCTGCGCTCCACCCGTGATCTGCCCGATCTGGAGCAGTTTGCCCCCGACGAGCAGTCGCGTCAGTTTATCCGCGAGCGCCTGAGCGGCCGCAGTATTCAGTCCACGCTCGAGGAGCAGGCCGAGGACCTGGACGAAGAGCGCGAACTGCTCGATACCGATGTTGAAGATGTTGAGGCAGTCGAGGACTTGGAAACCCTGGACGTCGACGAGACCTCGGAGGATTTGCATGACGAGGACTAACGAAGTAGGGGAGACGCGCGCCGTGGGCAACGAAGCACCCGCAACCGACGCCCAGCCCGTCTATCCGCACACCATGCGCCTGCAGCGCTTTTTGGCACGCGCGGGCGTGGCGAGCCGTCGCGGCTCAGAGGACCTGATGACCGCTGGCCGCGTGACCGTCAACGGCCAGGTCGCGACCGAGCTGGGCACCAAGGTCGATGTCGACCACGATCACATTGAGGTCGACGGCATGCCCGTCAAACTCAACCAGGGCGCCGTGTACTTGATGCTCTACAAGCCGACCGGCTACCTCACCACCATGAGCGACCCGCAGGAGCGCCCTTGTGTGGCCGATCTGGTCCCCCGCGACCGCTTTCCGGGACTGTTCCCGGTGGGCCGCCTGGACCGTGACACCACGGGCCTTTTGCTCTTTACCACCGACGGCGACCTGTCACAGGACCTGCTGCACCCCAGCAAGCATGTCTATAAAACTTACCAGGCACTCGTGGACGGGCAGCTGACCGACCGCGATCTGGAACCACTCCGCCGCGGCATCGAGCTCGACGACGGCCCGTGCCAGCCGGCAATCTGTCGCATCATCAACGCGCGCGAGGCTGAAGCCGTGGCCCCGCAGGGTGTGAAGCCCGGTACCACCGCCGTGGAGGTCATCATCCGCGAAGGCCGCAAGAACCAGGTCAAGCGCATGCTGAGCAAGATCCACCACCCGGTGATCCGCCTGCACCGCTGCAACTTTGCCGGCCTGGAGCTCAAGGACGTGGCCAAGGGCTCGTGGCGCAAGCTTACCGACCGCGAGGTGCAGATTCTCAAGGCCGGCGGCATCCCGCCCAAGCAGGCGAGCTCCAAGCGCAACGGCGGCAAGCCCCAAGACACGCCTGCCAGCCGCACGCGTCACCACGGCAGCCATGGCTCAGCACCCAAGCGCAACACCTACCGCGAGCGCTACACGGGCTAGGCAAACCCGCCGCGCCCCAACGCCCGCGAACCATACCAGCACGTCAACCATTGAAAGGAAGCATTGCATGATCGTCGCCATCGACGGCCCCGCCGGATCCGGCAAGTCCACCATCGCCAAGGAGATCGCCCGTCAGCTTGGCTTTAACAAGCTCGACACGGGCGCCATGTATCGCGCCGTCACCTTCGCCGCGCTCGACCGCGGCATCGATCTGGATAACGAGGCGGCCATCGACGCTCTCGCCGAGCAGATTGAGATCCGCTTTACCAACGGCACCGGCGAGGACACGCGCCTGACCATCGACGGCCAAGACGCTTCGGCCGCCATCCGCACCCCGCAGGTCGACGCCAACGTGTCCAAGGTCTCGGCCTATCCGGGCGTGCGCGCCGCCATGCTCATCCATCAGCGCCGCGCCGCCGAGGACCGCGATATCGTGGCCGAGGGTCGCGACATCGGCACCGTCGTGTTCCCTAACGCGCAGGTCAAGGTCTTCCTGACCGCCGACCCGCGTGAGCGCGCCCGCCGCCGCGTGCTGCAGCGTCACCAAAACGACGCCCAGCCGCTCACGTCCGAGCAGCTCGAAGCCGAGGTCGACGAGACCCTCGACGCCCTCAAGCAGCGCGATAAGCTTGACAGCAGCCGCGAGGTCGCCCCGCTCGTGCCCGCCGAGGACGCCGTGCACGTCGACTCCACCGCCCACACCATCGACGAGGTCGTCTCGATAATCGAGGACCTTATCAACCAAAGGAGGTAGCCCATGCGCCTGTTTCAGCAGACGCCCGAGGACTATTACAACGCCCCCTACGCCGAGTTTCCAGTGCTCATCCGCGGCACCGTCGTCGTAGTCATGGCCATCCTTTGGGCCTTCTCCAAGCTCATGTGGCGCTGGAAGGTCGAGGACGCCGATCTTCTGTTTGAGCGCCAGGAAGGCCGCGGCAGCGTGGTCATCTGCAACCACACCTCGATGGCCGAGCTCTTGGCCGTGGAGACGGCGCTGTTCTTTGGGGGCCGCCGCATTCGTCCCATCTTTAAGTCCGAGTTCGCCAAGAGCAAGATTGTGCGCTGGGCCTTCAGCCGCGTTGGCGGCATCCCCGTGGAGCGTGGTACTGCCGATATGAAGTGCCTGCGCGCCGCCCAGCATGCGCTGCAGCGCGGCGAGGACGTCCTGATTTTCCCCGAGGGCACGCGCATCCGCTCGCGCGATATCAAGCCCGAGGTCCACGGCGGCTTTGCGCTCATCGCCCAGATGGGCAAGGCGCCCGTCAACCCGCTCGCCATCTGCGGCTGGTCCGATATTACGCCTGCGGGCAAAAAGCTCATGCGCCCCAAGAAGTGCTGGATCCGTGCCGGCAAGGCCGTCTCGCTTTCCGACGCACCGGCCGGGCTTAAACGCACGGAGCGCCTGGAATGGTTTGAGTCCGAGGCCATGAACCGCGTCTACGCTATGCGAGACGAGCTGTGCGCCGAGCATCCGGGCAGGTTCTAGCCATGAGCGAGAATGTGACGAACACCGCCGCGACTGCGTCCGACCAGGCAACCGCGCCTACCATCGAGATCGCCGCCCACGCCGGTACTTGCTACGGCGTACAGCGTGCGCTCGATATGGCGCTAGCCGCCGCGCCGCAGGCAGGGGAGTGCACTCAGGTTCATACCTTGGGTCCGCTCATCCATAACCCCATCGTGGTGCGCGAGCTTGCTGAGGCAGGCGTTGGCCTGGCCGAGAACCTGGACGACGCCGCATCGGGCACCGTAATCATTCGCGCGCACGGAGTGGTGCCGCAGGTGATCGATGCCGCTCGCGAGCGTGGCCTTAACGTCGTCGACGCCACCTGCCCTTACGTGAAGAAGGTCCATATGGCAGCCGAGCGCCTGGTGCGCGAGGGCTACCGCGTGGTGGTCGTAGGCGAGCCAGGTCACCCTGAGGTGGAGGGCATCCTGGGCCACGCCGGCACTGATGCGCTGGTCGTGAGCTGTGCCGCCGACGCCAACGCCTTGTCGTTCAAGGGCAAGGTAGGCCTCGTCGTGCAGACCACCCAGACCGCGCAGAACCTCGCCGAGGTCGTGGCAGCTATCACCCCGCGCGTGCAGGAGCTGCGTGTGATCAACACCATCTGCGCCGCCACGAGTGAGCGTCAACAGGCAGCAGCCACACTTGCCAACCGCTGCGACTGCATGGTCGTCGTGGGCGGCAAGAACTCGGGCAACACCCGCCGCCTGGCGCAGATTTGCGCAGACGCCTGCGAGCGCACGCATCACATCGAGGAAGCTTCAGAGCTTGAGACCGCTTGGTTTACCGACGCTCACCACATCGGCATCACCGCCGGAGCCTCCACCCCGCAAGAACACATCGAGCGCGCCGTCGAGCGCATCAAGGAGCTTTGCCGCTAATCATGGACCAGACCGTACCCGCATACGCCGCCGAGGTGGCCGATTACGGGCGCAGCCGCGATCCCGAGCCGGGTGAGGGCGCGCTCGTAAAGAACGTGCGTCCCGAATCGCCCGCGTGGGATGTGGGTATCGAGCCGGGCATGCGCGTGCTCACGGTCAACGGTGAGGCGCTCACCGACATGATCGTGTGGCTCTGGGAGGCCGACGACGACACCGTCGACCTCGAGATTTTCGACCCGCGCGACAACAGCGTCACCCCCGTCGAGCTCGACCGCTTCCCGGGAGAGGACTGGGGCCTTGAATTCGATGGCCCCATCTTCGATGGTATGCGCACCTGTGTGAACGCCTGCGTATTTTGCTTTATGACGATGCTCCCCAAGGGCGGCCGCTCCACGCTCTATATTCGCGACGACGACTATCGCCTAAGCTTTTTGCAGGGCAACTTCGTCACGCTCACCAACCTCACCGACGAGGACGTGCAAAACGTCATCCAGCGCAACATGAGTCCCATGAACGTATCGGTCCACGCCGTGAGCCCCGACGTCCGCCGTCGTATGATGGGCCGCAACGCCCAGCGAGGCATGGACGTGCTCGAGACCATCATGGCCGCCGGCATCGAGATCCACGCCCAGATCGTACTGTGCCCTGGCATGAACGACGGCGAAGAGCTGGAAAAGACCCTGCGCTTTTGCGAGGAGCACGAGCAAATCACAAGCCTGGGCATTGTGCCGCTCGGTTTTACCAAGCATCAGAACCGCTTTAGCTGGTCATACAGCGACAAGCCCGAACTGGCACGCGAGACCATTGCCATGATCCGTCCCTACCAGGACCGCGCCTTCGAGCGTTTTGGCCGCCACACCTTCCAGATGAGCGACGAGTTCTACCTGGACGCCGGCATCGATCCGCCCGAGGCAGACTTTTACGACGGTTACCCGCAGTACTACGACGGCATCGGCATGATCCGCTCGTATCTGGACGAGACGGACGATGTGCTTGCCGCCGATGCCGAGCGACTGGCCCGCGTCCGCGAGGCCATCGCCGCTCGCAGCCAGCACCTGCTGTGCCTCTCGGGCGCCAGCGCACGCGAGACCGTGGCCCGCTTTGTGGAATCGCCGCAGGGGCTCGCCGGCACCGTCACGGCCATCAAGAATCGCTACTTTGGCGGCAACGTGGACGTGACCGGCCTCATCGTCGCCTGCGACATTCTGGAACAGCTGCCGCAGGACCTCTCGGGGGTTATGCTCTTTGTGACTAAGCTCATGTTCAACGCTGACGGCATGACGCTTGACGAGTATCATCGTGACGATTTACTCGCAAGCCTTACCAGTCGCGGCGCCGAGGTTCATGTGGTGTCGACCATGCCGCATGAGCTGCTCGATACCCTGGAGCACATCCTTGGCATTGTGCCTGCCGACTCTAACACTTCCACTGACCCTACCCATTAAAGGAGTGCAGATGAAACCTATCGTCGCCGTCGTCGGACGCCCCAACGTGGGCAAGTCCACGCTCGTTAACCGCCTGGCCCAGACCTCGGACGCCATCGTCCATGAGTCCCGCGGCGTCACGCGCGACCGCTCGTACCACACGGCCGATTGGAACGGCCGCGAGTTCACCATCGTCGACACGGGCGGCATCGAACCGCTCAAGAGCGATGACGTCTTCGCCACGTCCATCCGCGACCAGGCGCTCGCCGCCGCCGAGGAGGCCGCCGTCATCCTGTTTGTGGTCGACGGCCGCACCGGCGTCACCGAAGAGGACGAGTCGGTCGCCCGCATGCTCAAGCGCTCCGACAAGCCGGTCTTTCTGCTGGTAAACAAGCTCGACAACCCCGATCGCGAGAACGACAGCATCTGGGAGTTCTATTCCCTCGGCATCGGCGAGCCAACGCCGCTCTCGGCCCTGCATGGTCATGGCACGGGCGACCTGCTCGACGATATCGTGGCCCTGCTTCCGGAGGAAGAGGACGAGGTCGCCGATGAGTTCCCCGACGCGCTGAACGTCGCCATCATCGGCCGCCCCAACGCCGGTAAGTCCTCGCTGTTCAACCGCATCCTGGGCGCCGACCGCTCCATCGTGTCCAACATTGCCGGCACCACGCGCGACGCCATCGACACGGTCGTCGAGCGCAACGGCAAGCACTACCGCATGGTCGACACTGCGGGTATCCGTAAGAAGAGCACCGTGTACGAGAACATCGAGTACTACTCCATGGTCCGCGGCCTGCGCGCTATCGACCGTGCCGACGTGGCGCTGCTCGTCGTCGACGCCTCCGTGGGCGTTACCGAGCAGGACCAGAAGGTCATGGGTTTGGCCATCGAGCGCGGCTGCGCCATCGTTGTGCTGCTCAACAAGTGGGATCTGCTCGACGACGACCGTAAACGCGAGGCCTGCATGGAGACCATCGACCGCCGTCTGGGCGTCATGGCTCCCTGGGCCCAGTACCTGCGCATCTCTGCCCTCACTGGCCGCAGCATCGAGAAGATCTGGGCGATGGTCGACGCCGCCGAAAAGACGCGCTCGCAAAAGATCAGCACCTCGCGCCTCAACACGTTCCTCACCGACCTGCGCGAGTTCGGTCATACCGTGGTGGACGGCAAGCGCCGCCTGCGCATGCACTACGTGACCCAGACGGGCGTCAACCCGCCGACGTTCACGTTCTTCGTCAACCACAGCGATCTGGTCAACGACACCTATCAGCGCTACGTCGAAAACCGCATGCGCTCGACCTTCGACTTTGCCGGCACACCCATTCGACTCTTCTTTAGGAAGAAGGAGCAAAAGGATGCATAATCCGATTCTGCTGACCGCCATCTGCGCCGTGGTCTCGTTCTTTATCGGAGCGATCCCGTTTGGCCTGATCCTGGGCCGCGTGTTCAACCACACCGACATTCGCAAGGCGGGCTCCGGCAACATCGGCACCACCAACGCCCTGCGTGTGGCCGGCCCCAAGGTGGCCGCGCTCACGTTGCTGCTCGACTGTCTTAAGGGCTCCATCTGCGTCCTTATCGCCCGTCCGCTCATCGCGAGCGTGGGTTATGGTTTTCCGCCGAGCATTATGGCCCCCGGCGCCGCCGGCGATTGGATGCTCGGCGTCATTTGCCTGGCTGCCGTGTGGGGACACATCTTCTCGCCCTACCTCAACTTCCATGGCGGCAAGGGTATCGCCGTGGGCCTGGGCGTTATCCTCGCCTGGTACTGGCCCATCGGACTTTCGTTGCTGGGCATGTTCATCGTGGCCGTCGCCATAACCAAGTTTGTGTCGGTGGGCTCACTCGCCGCTGCCATCGGTCTTCCCATCGCTGCTTGCGCGGTCTTTCCGTACAGCAGCCTGGGCCTCAAGTTCTGCATGGCGATGATCGGCATCACCGTGGTGTGGGCCCATCGCGCGAACATCCAAAAGCTCATGGCCGGTAAAGAGTCCAAGCTCTCGTTTACCAAGCGCGTCACCGAGCCCGACGATAAGTAGGAGTGAGTCATGAATGTTGCGCTGATTGGCTCCGGCTCCTGGGGAACCGCCGTCGCCGGCCTTGCTGCCGCGCGAGCCGAGCGCGTGACCATGTGGGCCCACAGCGGGCAGACGGCCGACGGCATCAACAGCGAGCACCGCAATCCCCGCTACCTTGTGGGCTACAAGCTGCCCGGCAACGTCGTCGCCACGACGGAGCTGGTGCAGGCGCTCGACGACGCCGAGGCCATCATCTTTGCCGTTCCTTCGACGCACCTTCGCAGCGTATGCCACCAGGCCGCGCCCTTTATCGCCGCCGATACCCCGGTGCTTTGCCTCACCAAGGGCATTGAGCCCGAGTCCGGCCTGCTCATGAGCGAGGTCATCGCCAGCGAGATCGGCAACGAGTCGCGCGTGGCGGCGCTCTCGGGCCCCAACCATGCTGAGGAAATCTGCCGCGGAGGTCTTTCTGCTGCCGTCATCGCCAGCGAAGATACGCAGGTAGGGGAGACCTTTAAGGACCTGCTCCTGTCCACGGCCTTTCGCATCTACCTGTCGCAAGACATGACCGGTGTCGAGGTATGCGGCGCCATGAAAAATGTCATCGCCATCGTGTGCGGCATCTCCGCCGGCACCGGCGCGGGCGACAACACACTCGCCCTCATCATGACGCGCGGCCTGGCCGAGATCAGCCGTCTGGTGCACGCTCGCGGCGGTCAAGCTATGACCTGCATGGGACTTGCCGGCATGGGCGACCTCATTGCCACCTGTACCTCGGAGCATTCGCGCAACCGCACTTTTGGCTACGAGTTTGCCCACGGCGTGTCGCTCGACGAGTACCAGACGCGCACGCATATGGTTGTCGAGGGCGCCGTCGCGGCCCGCAGCGTCAGCGAACTTGCCCGTTCACTGGATGTAGACATTCCGCTCACCTTTGCCGTGGAGCAAACGCTCTACAACGGTGTTACTTTGGATAGGGCGCTCGAGATCCTCACCGACCGCGTCCCCTCTCAAGAGTTCTACGGACTCGCCGACTAGCGCAGAAAGGCTACTACCATGGGTTCCATCAAAATCGCTCCGTCCGTCCTTTCGGCCGATATGGCCAACCTCAAGGGCGAGCTCGACAAAATCGCCGGTGCCGACTACGTGCACTTCGACGTCATGGACGGTCACTTTACCGGCAACCTGACCTTTGGCGTCGATATCCTCAAGGCCGTCAAGCGCTCCACCGATGTGCCGGTCGACGCGCACCTGATGGTGTCGAACCCCGACGAGACGGTCGATTGGTACGCCGACGCCGGTGCCGACATGATCACCGTGCACTACGAGGCTTCGACGCACCTGCACCGCACGCTCACCCATCTGCAGCAGCGCGGTGTCAAGGCCGGCGTGGTGCTCAACCCCGCCACCCCCGTGTGCGTACTCGAGAGCATTATCGACGTCGTGGATATGGTGCTGCTGATGAGCGTGAACCCTGGCTTTGGCGGCCAGAGCTTTATCCCGGGCACGCTGCCTAAGCTGCACGAGCTTACGGCCATGTGTAACCGCCACGGCGTGTCGCCCCTGATCGAGGTCGATGGCGGTATTTCTTCCAAGAACATCGCCGAGGTCGTCAAGGCCGGCGCCAACGTGCTCGTAGCCGGCTCCGCCGTATTTAAGTCCGAAGATCCCGCCGCCGAGGTTGCGCTGCTGCAGAAGCTGGGCAATGAGGCCGCACAGGAGGCATAAATCCTTATGACCGCAGGTCAAAACCGCATACCCGTGAATCTCGACTATGCCGCCTCGACGCCCATGCGCGCCGAGGCGCTCCTTGCCCAGCGCGAATATGACGACAGCGAGCTCGCCGGCGTCAACCCCAACTCGCTGCATTCGCTCGGCCGCAAGGCCGCCGCGCGCCTGGAGGTGGCACGTCGCGAGATTGCTCGCAGCTTTGGCGCGCGCGTTCGCCCGTCCGAGATCATCCTTACCAACGGCGGCACCGAGGCCAACCAGCTGGCGCTGCTCGGTCTTGCCGAGGGCGCTCGTCAGCGCGATCGAAAGCGCGATCGTGTCATCGTTTCGGCCATCGAGCACGATTCAATTCTGGACAACCTACCGCTGCTGCGCGCCGCCGGCTTTACCGTCGACCTGGTGCAACCCTGCCGTGCAGGCTACATTGAGCCTGCCACGCTCACGGAGCTGCTCGGCGACGACGTGGCGCTCGTGAGCATTATGGTCGCCAACAACGAAACCGGCGTGGTACAGCCCATCCGCGAGCTGGCCGCCGCCGCACATGCTGCCGGCGCCTTGTTCCATAGCGACGCCATTCAGGGCTACTTGCATATTCCGCTCGATGTCACCGAGCTGGGCGTCGATGCCATGACCGTTGCCGCGCACAAGATCGGTGGCCCCGTGGCATCCGGCGCGCTCTACCTTAAGAACCGCACGCCGCTGCGCCCCCGAATCTTTGGCGGTGGACAGGAAGCCGGCCGTCGCGCCGGCACACAGGACCTGCGCACGCAGCTGGCTTTTGCCGCTGCCGCTTCCGTGTTGCTGCCGAATGTGGGCCGGGAACGCGCTACACTGCAGGCCCTGTCCGATAAGCTCTACGCCACGCTTACAGCCCATCCGCGCATTCACGCTACGATGGGCGACTACGCGCAGGCAGACCGTCTGCCGGGTATGGTTTCAATCTACGTCGACGGCATGGACTCCGAAGAGCTCATCATCAAGCTCGATGCCGCCGGTTTTGAGGTTTCGGCTGGATCGGCTTGCTCGAGCGGCAGCATGGACCCGAGCCACGTGCTCAGCGCCATGGGCATTGGTCGCGAGCAGGCATTGGGGTCGCTGCGCATCTCGTTTGATGACCGCGTGAATCCGAGCGATCTGGACGACTTTGCCCAGACGCTGCTCTCGATCGTAGGCGCCGCATGATCGTCTCCGAGCTTGAACGTGCGCTGCTGCCGCGTTATCCAAAGGCGGATGCCGAGGGCTGGGATCATGTAGGGCTATCTGTGGGTGATCCCAATGCTGAGATCACCGGTGTTGCCTGCGCACTCGACGCGACCGTAGCCAACGTGCACCGCGCTCTCGAGGCCGGCGCCAACGTGCTGCTGACGCATCATCCCATCTATATCAAGGCGCCCGAGGCGTTTTGTCCGGCGGATTCCGCGCGTCCCCAGTGCAGCGCTGCGCTGTACGAGGCAGCTCGTTGCGGCGTGAGCATTATCTCGCTCCATACCAACCTGGACCGCTCGCATGAAGCGCGTGTTCGCCTGAGTGAATTGCTGGGCGCTGAGCCCATGAGCTCGCTGGAGCATGTGAACGAGCCTGAGCTCACCGGTCTGGGCGCGCTTGCAACGCTTAACGACCCCTGTAGCCTGCGCAATCTCGCCAACCGTGCCGCCACGGCCTTTGACAGCGACCCGCGCGTATGGGGCGATGCCGAGCGCCCGTGCCGCACCGTCGCCATTCTGGGCGGCTCCCTCGGCGATTTTGGTGAGCTTGCCATCGCCGCGGGCGCAGATGTTATTGTGACCGGAGAGGCCGGCTACCACGTGGCACAGGACCTTGCCTTGCGTGGGCTGGGCGTGATTCTGCTCGGCCACGACCGCTCCGAAGAGCCGTTCGTTGATATATTGATGAACTCTGCAGTTGACGCCGGGGTCGACCCCCGTCATACGATTAAAATACTGGACCCTTGCCAATGGTGGACTGTGACAAAAGGAGAGAACTTATGAGCGCCGGCGCTACGCTACTCAAGCTGCAACAGATCGATTTGGAGCTCGCCCGCAACAAGAGCGAACTTGCCAATATGCCGGAGCTCAAGGAGCTCGCTTCCAAGCGCAAGACCTACGTTAAGCTCAAGTCCGAGATGACCAAACTCTACGCCCAGCGCAAGGATCTGGACATTGAGCTCGACGACCTCAACACTACCGAGATCCAGACCAATAACGCCATCGAGGCCGCCAAGAAGCGTCACGTTGACGGATCTGACTACCGCGAGGTTCAGGACCTGGAGAACGAGCTCGCCACCCTGGCCAAGCGTCTGGACAAGATCGAGCATACCCGCAAGGACGTCGTCATCGCCCATAAGGAGGCGCTCGACCGCGAGGCTCGCGCGCAGGCCATCATCGCCAAGTTCGAGGAAGGCGTGAAGGCCGACACCAAGGCCGCCCGCGCCAAGGCCGCCGACCTCCAGGCACAGATTGACGCCGCCACCAAGGAGCGCACTGCGCTGGCTTCCACGCTGCCGACCGACGTGCTCACCGACTACGAGCGCCTGCTCAAGCAGTTCCGCGGCCTGGCCGTCGAGACCATCAAGGGCAACATTCCCACCATCTGCCACACCGCACTGCAGGCATCGTCCATGAGCGACCTCAACCACGACGGTAGCGAGATCGCGCACTGCCCGTATTGCCACCGCCTGCTGGTGCTCCCCAGCAAGGAAGCTTAAACGATGGCGGCACCCAACAATTCAATGCAACTTGAGGGAAAAACGATCCTGCTGGGCATTACCGGCGGGATCGCCGCCTATAAGTCGTGCAATATCGTACGCCTGCTGCAAAAGCGCGGCGCACGCGTCAAGGTCGTTATGAGCGAGCATGCCACCGAGTTTGTGGGGCCGCTCACATTCCGCGCACTCACCAACGAGCCCGTCGCCGTAGGTCTGTTCGACGATCCCTCCGACCCCATCCACCATATTTCGCTCGCGCAGGAGCCCGACCTGGTGGTCGTGGCGCCCGCGACGGCCAATATCATCGCCAAGATGGCCAACGGTATCGCCGATGACCTGATTTCCACGACGCTGCTTGCCACTCCGCGACCCATCGTGATCGCACCCGCCATGAACAACGGCATGTGGAAGGCACCGGCGACGCAGGCCAACATGGCCACGTTGCGCGACCGTGGCGTCCATGTGGTGGGACCCGGCAGCGGCTACCTTGCCTGCGGCGACGTAGACACAGGGCGCATGAGCGAGCCCGAGGACATCGTCGAAGCCATCTGCGAGGTGCTCAATCCCGTGCCGCAAGACCTGGCAGGCAAGCGCATCGTGGTTACCGCCGGCCCAACGCACGAACCGATCGACCCCGTGCGCTACATTGGCAACCGGTCGTCGGGCAAGATGGGCATCGCCCTGACAGGGGAGGCCGTACGCCGCGGCGCTGCGGTCACACTCGTGCTGGGACCGACGTCACTCGATGTTCCCCGCGGCGTGGAGTGCGTGCGCGTGCAGACCGCCGCAGAGATGCTGCAGGCGGCGCTGAGCGCCTTCCAGACGGCCGATGCGGCCATTTGCGCGGCCGCCGTCGCCGACTACACTCCCGTATCCCCTGCGGACCATAAGCTCAAAAAGGCCAACGAACGCCTCGATCGCATCGAGCTCGTCGAGACCGTTGATATTTTGGCTGAGCTCTCGCGCCAGAAGGGCGAGCGCCGTGTGATCGGATTTGCAGCCGAGACCGATAACGTCATGGAGTACGCTGAGCGTAAATTGGTCCGCAAGGGTTGTGATGCCATTATCGCCAACGATGTCTCGCGCGCCGATTCGGGCTTTGGAACCGACACCAATAAGGCCTGGATTGTGAGCACAGCAGGGACGCAGGAACTTCCTGTGCTAACAAAACCCCAGCTCGCAGATACAATTTTGGACTTGCTCAAAAATAATTAAAAAAGTTCTTGCACAAGTCCAAAGTTTCGGGTTAATATACTCCCTGTTGCGAGCGAGAGCAGAGCAACAAACAAAAGCTTCGGGACGTGGCGCAGCTTGGTAGCGCACTTGACTGGGGGTCAAGGGGTCGCTGGTTCGAATCCAGTCGTCCCGACCAGAAGTTTGCAGGTCAGGCACCTAGTGCCTGACCTTTTTTGTTTTAAGCAATTGCTTAATTTTGATTAATCAACAGGGTGCCAAAAATCACCCTGCGCGATAATCGCCTTTTGCGGCTACTTGCGCGTTTTGCACACGCTTGGACCGATTTATTAACGCGATATGAATCTACATACGCGTAGCTGGTATACAGTCGAGTACAGACTGTATTTATCGCGGCGATTTACGCAGATATAGCGACTGTAACGAACAAGCGTGTCGCTGTATTTATTCCAGTAGTTCACTTGATCGGTGGACAAGTGGGCTGTTGCAACGAAACGCCAAGCAGTACGGGCTCTATACGAGGACGCCGCAGAGGTAATGGCGGAGGAGTGCGGCTGGCGCTCTGAGAGCCGCTGTATGACCCTATTTCTCCTCAACCCGAATACCTGCCGCGAACCTAAACCGTTCGTACACTTGCCAAAAGATAGGCCCGCGCGGAGTCGCGCGGGCCTTGCACTAGAAAATCTAGAAGCACCAAGCGGGAAACACGTTGCCGGCACTGTTGGCACTACCGCTGCTCCAGCGACCGAAAGGGTCAACATAGATAAAGTCCGTTGAGTCACTCGGAGACACGGAACGAGTGCTGAAATAGCACACAATCTCAGGTCCAGAATACCTCGGCGTCGCATAGTACTCGTACTGGGCGCCGTCAGACTGGAGGTCTCCGTAAATCTCGGTCGTCGAGAGGATGAAGACCTTGTCATTCGTTGCCGTCGGAGTGCCGGCGCTACCGCCGCCCTCGTTGTCCGTCATCTTCGTGACGGCCTTCGCCTTGGACTGGAGCTCGGCCGGCAGGAGCGCCCAGAGGTCACCGGAGTTCAGGCGGGCGCGGAGCTTAGAGGACCTCCAACCGCCGACATTGGTCTTTGTGTCGTTCCAGATGTGTTTGTATAGGACATCGTTGGTCGTCTCAAACGTCAGCCCCGCCTTGCCGCTACCGTCGGCGAGGTCGTCATGGTTGATACCGATGATGCGGTATCCGGGCATCGTGGTGTCCGCACTGCGAATCTCTCATAGAGGATATGCCACAACTTGATAATTTCGCAGCCATAAGGAAGAACCTTTTCAATGTTTCTGAGGACAGCACGATTGAAGAAGCCTCGGTCCATGAAGGAGACTTTCCCATTTACATAGATTAAGATAAGGTCGTGAATGACCAATATGAACTTGAGCATATTCCGTCCGTATTCATACTGGATGACCAAGGAAACATCATCGGCTCATCCGAAGGAGAGGAAGAACCTCTTGCCTTATTAAAGAAATACGCCGAATACAACGGATATAAAGCGGAAGGAGGCGACATCGAGTAACTATCAAAGGCCAGTTTAAGGAGCCAGCCATGAAGAAATGCCTGCCCTCCATCGTCTCAGCAGCTCTTTGCTTCTCCCTTGTCATGACACCATTTGTGCCCGTTGCGGCAGCCTATGCCGACGAGGGATCTCCCGCCGAGAGCAGCGAGATCTACGTCGGAGACAACTACGACGAAAATTACGATATATCCCTTTTTGAGCGCGGACGCTGCACGGATTCATATTCCAAGGCGTGGTGCGATTCTCACGGATTTGCAAATAACCGCACCGTCCCTCACAAGGTCAAGCTGAACGCGAAGGAGGAGGCTTGCCTGCGCGATCCCTACCTTGCTGGCACCGCTGAAGTTATCGCCGGTCTCGTGACAACCGGTCCCGGCGGCGGCTTGTTTGCAACCGCAATGACATCGTACCGACTTTTCACTTGCATGTTCTAAAAGGAAGTTGCCATGCTGTCGCAAACTCAATCGAGATACTTGACCACAATCGGCTTTGCCCTGCTTGCATTACTCTTTGCTAGCGACCTTTTGCTGAAACCGCCCAAGGAACTCGTTTCGCTTGCCATAGCCTGCATTTCCGCCCTTGACTTTACGGCAACCCTATTCGTCGGACTAAAGGAGAGGAAAAAGGGCGCAGTCGTTGCATCTGCCGTAGGCGTGGTCACAGCCATTGCCTCATTCTTTATCTGACGCATTGGTGATCTAGGGGCGATATCGTAGGAATACGACCGGGAGAGCCGGGACCAGATTGCCCGGGTTGCCCGGTCGGCTCGCGCGACGGCGCGGCGGTTCCACAGAAAGCTCTCCGGACTTCACGCCGTTTCTGATCGCATTGTAGACAGCCATCTCGTCTTCGCAGTCGGCGAGCACGCGGTGTGCGTCGTCGTTTTGGATGTCCAGTTAATCTCGAAGGTCCTCCATGCACCAGCGTTCGAGATTTGGCCATGCGCGTTGCGCGAGCTGATAAGTGTCGATTGCGATGTTGTAGTTAAAGTCCAGGCCAAAGCCGTCCCAGGCAGAACGGCTTTGTTTCCTTGATTATCAACTTCATCCGGACACTTCCCGCATTCATCCGTGTGTACGGATGAATGCGGGGTTCGATACCCCGGCGGCCTGATCGGCAGACCGACGGGAATTCTCACTCCTCGAAAAAAGCCGGCACTCGGTTAGTCCTACGCATCTTGAAATCGCCAGTCTCGTGGGAGACGTAGAGAATGCCGTCCATCCCGTCTCGCGATGCATATGAAAGGTGAACAGAACCGCAATCCGCTCCATCATTGTCGAGAAGATCGAACGAGTTCGGGTCGCTCGTTGCGGCCAAACGACCACTCAGACAAGAGCCATCGTCATTACAGATTTGCCATTCCATATCTTCACCTGCAAGAATCGCCATAGACGGCTTGGTCGCGCCATCGTTGACATACATCCCATCTATGCCAAAACCGTTTTCAGCGCCATCGATGAACGACTGCTCGGACCTAAACCTCGCAAATGATGCACATAGCACCATTGCAAGACAAAGTGCAAAGCCAACAATCGCTATCTTTGCATAGCTCTTGCCTATCATGTCATTCACCTCCTTCGTATGTATCGAGGTATTCCTGCTTGAGCGTCTGCGAGGACGACTTGATCTTTTCCACGAGCGTGCCGGCTTCGATGAAGTAGAACGAGTTGGTGAGGTCTGCCAGGTCGTCGAGTAGATGGCTTGAAATGAGCACGCTGCGTCCCCGCGCCACTTCGCTGCGCATCGCGTCGCAGGAGGTTTTCCGTTTTCCCGGATCGAGGCCGTTCAGCGGTTCATCGAGGATGAGGTACGGGCAATCGGTCGCTATCGCCATGGCAAGCTTTACCTGCTGCTTCATTCCTGTCGAGAGTTTACGGGTCGGCTTGTCGAGATATGGGGAGATTCCGAGGGAGTCGCAGAGCGAGTCGATGTCGGCGGCCGATTTCCACGCCTCCCTAACGAAAGCAAGGTGCTCGATGGCCGATAGCGTGGGATAGAGATCCGCGCTGCCCGAAGAGCTCAGGTAGACGAGTTCTGCAAATTCGGCTGATCGACGTTGGCAGATTCCGTCTGCCGCCAGGCTTCCCGAGCGGATGCGGGTGGGAAATTGGCCCGACAGCGCTTCAAGAAGGGTGGTTTTCCCCGAGCCGTTGGGAGCAACGAGGCCCGCCGCCGTTCCCGGGCTCAGGAAAAGCGACCCGATTGAAAGTATCGTCGTGCTTCCGTATCCCACGCTCGCGTCCAGAAGCTCGAGCCCATGGTGCTTTTTAGCGGGTCCAGCCTGTTTGGGCGAACGTGTCGCAACGGCGCCGACCGCAAAAAAGACCGCGACGTATGCCAGGGCCACGGCAAGCATCGATGCGCTGCCTGAACCGGAGCCAATGAATTCTGTCGGGAAGCATCCTACGTAACCCGTTGCCTCGATAGGCGAGAATATGGCCAGCGGCAGGAGATTGAGCGCGGCGTTATGCCCCAGTGCCGAATCGGACAGTAACGGGAATGCCGGGGCCGCGACAAGCAGCGCGGAGGCAAGGGGGCCCGCGAGGACGCGCCTCGTTGCGGTCGATAGGACGGCGGAGCAAACGGATATCAAGGTTCCGCCCGCAAGCAGCGCGAGAAGCAGGGTCGTGAAGACGTCTCCCGCGGTCGTGGTGGCAAGCGCGCCGTCATGGAAGAAGGCGATCGGGTACCCAATTTGCCCGAATCCGTTTAGGGCCAAGGCGCAAATGCCCCCGGGTGCGAGGCCGGCGAGGAGCATCGCGGTCCCCGCGCCGATTATCGAAAACACGATCTGGATAAGGCGCCGGAATTTGGGCGCGGGCGCCTTTGCCGCCAGGGTCCCGGGCCTTGTGGCGCCGAGCACGAGTATCGACGAGAGAAGGAAGGGGATGAAGGGAAGGAAAGACGGCGCCGTGGCAATGGCGTAAGGCAGGAAGGAAAGGAATGGCAGGTCGTTTGCGGAGGCCGGGATATCCGTGATGCCGGAGCTGCTCAGGGCGCGGCAATACGCGAGGTCTGCGTCATTGGTCTCTCGGTCTCCCACGATGGACCCGGATTGGAAGCCTTCGCCCATGAGCGCGTAGTAGCTCTCGGCAGAATCGAGAAAGGCGGCGTCGGTTTGAGCGGCGAGGGCGGCGTTCGCGTATCTTGCAAGCTCCGCGTCATTTTGCTGCTCTGGAGATAGGTCTGTGCCGCTGGCCTGGGGCGCGCGCGTATTGAATGCGTCGACAAAGCTCTGCATGCCCTGTTTCATAAAGAAGGGCCCGTAGATGGGTGAATTGAACGCAATGGGGATAGAGAAGGCTGCGGCAAGAACGAGCGTAGAGATCCATACGGCCCTGTCTCTTAGGATTAGTTTGAGAAGAAGTCGACAGTACATTTGGAAGCACCTACATTTCTCAAAGCATCGTTAGATTAATAATGACAGCCCGAATGAAGATGCGTGCGACGGGGGCGAGGCGAATGGCTGAACGGTATCGATACGCGGGTTCAACGGTATCACATTGGCCACATAGATTATTAACTTGCATTTCTAACAGTTAAGGAGACGGGTGCTTTCCAGCACACTCCTTCGATGATGCCTTCCGCTAGTTGCTATGCCGGTTTCAGCCAACAAAGAATGTGCCCGGGCGCTCAGGTTCACCGTTAGCGTTGGCAACATATGAGATGGGCCAGACCCTTGCCGCGCGCCGATTGCGCGAGAGGTGTCGGGCTCCATGTTTATTCCACCTGCTTGTTATCAACCAGCTTCGTTCAACGTCAGACATTCAAGATGTCAGACGTCGAACCTGCGCCAAAGACGCAGCTGGGGCTACTAGTTGCCTACAATCGCTCGCGAAGCTCACCTGTTCGTGCGTGAATGTCTGACAGCTCCGTCAGACATTGTCGGACATTTGATTGTTCGACAAATGCGCACGTGGTCGCGTTCGCAAAGATAACTGAACGGTCGATGGGTGCGTTGAGACCGGAGCAAACGGCGGATGCCAGAAAAATGGCCTCACAGAATCGCACCCATGCTTGATAAAATTGACCGCCCGGGCGCAAATACCCGGGCGGTCAATTCATCCCCTCGTTCGCGATCCTGTTGGGTTTTGGGGCTTTGACATGTTGTTGACGGATGGATCAGCCGTACAGCTTGATCTCCCGGGTTCCATGTGGTCGTCCCCCAATAAGACGTCCCTGATGTAGCTCTGCGGCAGGAACTCGACGGGCAGCACTGGGTCGTCGACGTAGCCGGGCACGGGGAGTAGGCGTGGCCTTTGGATATAGCGTGGCCGCCTGCCGGCGGTCGGACTGCCACTTCAGTCAAAAGCTCAGGCGCGCGCATTAAAATAATGGATATATCGCTTGATAGGCTTTTGAACAAGCAGAAACATCGCAGGTAAATCCGTGTACCAATTTTTGGTATACGAATTTACCTGCGGTTTGCTGAAAGCTCTGACATGCGCTGTCGACTTCATTAAAATCGATTGCCGATCAAGTCTTCCTATATATGCGAGCCCTGAGAAACTGCGCTGTAAACCTGAGACCGCTATCGATCGGCCCGGTGCACCGGGCCGCTGTCCTCGAGCCGGCATCAGCTTGCCGGTCTCAAAACGTATACTTGATTTAAGGCGGAGTGGAATGTGGGCGCGCAAGGAGATGCGGAATCGATGAGAGCCTCAAAAAAAATTACTGCAGTGTTATCATCTTTCATCCTCTCTATTCTTCCATTTCTGATTCTATGGACGGCTTGGTCAGTCCTCCCTGATACAATTCCCGCTCATTGGAGTGGGGGTATGGTTGATCGATGGGGTAATAAGCTTGAATTGCTGGTTGTTCCGCTGTTTTCTCTGATTGGTTCTATTGCAATTTCTGTGTACCTTATTGTTTCCACGCGGCGAAGAGAGTTCGCGGATTTCTCTGTTCGAATGCGACGGGACTTTGTTGCGTGCTATATTTCTAGCCTTCTTTTATCGACAACCTGCTCAGTGATAATTGCCGTTTGGGTTCAGTTGATTCTTACGCAAAGCACTGCGGTTGATGGGGGGCTTGGACTATCGATCCTGTATTCCCTTCCCGGGCTATATGTGATCTTGTGCGCTTTGCCGCCTTTTTATGCGAGCGGCGAGAGCAAAAAGGCAGAGCGCCTGATAACAGTTCTTATTGGCGGCGCGGAGATTGTTCTTTGTGGAATAGTGCTTGAAGGTTCGGCTGCCTCTTATGCGATGATTGGACTGATGATTCTGTTCTGTGCGTTTGAGATTGTGTCACAGGTAAGGGATAGCCGGTCCTTATGAGTTGAATTACGCGCGTGCGGATATAAAGGGTGGCATGTTAAATTTGTTGAAAGCTCTGACATGCGCTGTCGACTTCATTAAAATCGATTGCCGATCAAGTCTTCCTATATATGCGAGCCCTGAGAAACTGCGCTGTAAACCTGAGACCGCTATCGATCGGCCCGGTGCACCGGGCCGCTGTCCTCGAGCCGGCATCAGCTTGCCGGTCTCAAAACGTATGCCGTCCGGTACGACCAACAGCCGAGTCTTGCGCCCAGTTCGAGCAGCGCCAGAACCCCGTGCCGGAACCCTCGCAGCCGATGGCAGGGGAATTCAGCCGCGGCCATCGAGGAGCCGACCCAGGGACGGCGCCCCCAGTCCTCGAAAGATTTCCACCGCCCCCTACAGGCCTGGATTGATTTAACAGTTGATTTAATCCGGCTGAACAAGCCGAGCATGGGCCGGTTGACAAAATGTAAGGTAAAAAAGCAGATACGACCGTACGCCGGTGCGGGGTTCGGGTGATGTGATAGAAAGTAATACACGTATTACATCTAACCGGGAGGTGCATCATGGCAACCGCCACCGCAGCCCTGAGAACCCCCGAGGACCTCGCGAACAGGTACGACCGCCTGGCGAAGTCGACGGGCCGCACGAAAACCTTCTACATGACGGAGGCGCTTGCCGCAGAGATAGGCAGGCTCGAATACGAGTACGGCCTCATGAATTATCCGGGAAGCGTTTGGTTGCGAGGTATGCCAGTGTGCGGGGCCTGATTCGTCAGGCCCCGCACAGTGGGACCGCGATGGTGGCCACCGCACCGCCCGAGGGGCCGTTGGCGAGCGAGACGGAGCCCCCGTGGGCGCTCGCGGCCTCGGAGGCGACGTGGAGGCCGAGCCCGTAGTGGCGACCTCCGTCACGCGAGGAGCGGGAGGAGTCGTCCGTGAAGAGGCGCTCGCAGCCGCGTTCGAGGGCGGCGGGAGAAAAGCCCGGTCCGTCGTCGGCAACCTCGATGACGAGGTGCCCGCCCGCGACGTCGCAGGAGACAGCCACGCGCGAGCGCGCGTGCTCGGCGGCGTTGGCCACGAGGTTCGCGGCGGCTCGCGCCAGGGCGGTTCGGTCGAGCGGGGCCTCGGGCGCGCCCGCGACAGCAGGGCCCGTGGCCGCGTCGAGCGTCACGCCTCGCGCCCGGGCGATCTGGGCGGCCTCGGCGAGGACCTGCTCGCAGAGCTCGGCCGGCCGCATGGGGGGCCTCTCCGCCCCGCCGGACCCGCGCGAGGCCTCGATGAGCAGGCGCACGTAGCCGTCGAGCCTTTCGACACTGCCGGCTATGTCGCGCGCGGCGGCCGCGAGGTCTGCGTCTTTCTCGCCTTCCAGCTCCTCCGCCACGAAGTCGGCGTTGGCGCGCAGCACGGTGAGCGGCGTCTTGAGGTCGTGGGCGAGCGACGCCACCTGCTCGCGCTGCCCCCGCTCCGCGGCCCAGCGGGCTTCGAGCGACTCGGCGAGGGAGGCCCGCATGGCGTCCATCGCGGCGAGGACGTCGTTCACCTCGCGCACGTTGGTGCTGCCGACCGCGAAGTCGAGCTCCCCCGCGCCGACGCGCCCCGCCGCCTCCGCGAGCGGCGCCATCTTGCGCGAGATCACGCGGCTCGCGCGGCGCGCCACGAGCGCGAGCGCGAGCGCGCTGCCCGCAGCGGCGCCGACGAGCATGAGGTTCTGCGGGTTGGGGAGCAGGCCGGCGAGGTCGCGCGAGACCCACTGCGGCAGGTACTCGCTGACGAGTGCGCAGGCCCCGCCGCCCTTGAGCGGGAACGCGGCGTAGGTGAGGCCCGAGCCCCCGCCCTCGATCTCCACTGTGCCCGGATCCGCGGCGAGTGCCGCACGGGCCATTTCCGTCGCATCCTCGAGCCGCGTGCCCTCGAGGTCTGTCATCAGCACGTGTCCGTCCTTGTTCAGGATGAGGTAGCGGTACGCCGTCGGCACGTCCTGCTGCCCGCAGACGCCGTCGCGTGCCAGGCCCTCCGCGACCTCGCGCGCATTGGCCGGCCCCCAGCTTGCCTCGTAGACGAAGCCCGCGTCGATCGCCGCGGAGAGCGCCATGAACGAGGCGAGCCACGCCGTGGCGACCGCCGCGAACGCGTAGGCGAAGTAGCGCGCGATGACGAAGGAGAGCGGCATGCCCCCGCGACCTCGCGCCCCGGTCCTCAGAGCTGCCACTTGTACCCCATCCCCCAGACGGTCGCGATCGGGTCGGCGCCGGCCTCGGAGAGTTTCCTCCGGGCGCGGCTGACCTGCATGGATATGGCCGCGTCGTCGGCGTCGCTCTCCCAGCCGAGCACCGCCTCGCGGATCTGCGCGCGGCTCATGACCTGCCCGGGGTGGCGGGCGAGGTACTCGCAGATGGCGTACTCGGTGGGCGTGAGCGGCACGGCCTCGCCGCCCACGGCGAGGCCGCGCGCCCCGAGGTCGATCCGCACCTCCCCGAAGGAGAGGGCGTGCGAGCGCGGCCGGCGCTCACGGCGTAGATGGGCCGCGACCTTGGCGCGCAGCTCCGCGGCCCCGAAGGGCTTGCGGACGTAGTCGTCGGCGCCCAGGCCGTAGCCGGCCACGGCGTCCTCCTCGGCCACGCGCGCGGTCAGGAAGACGATGGGCCCGTCGAAGTCCGGGCGGATCTGCCGCACGAGCTCGAAGCCGTCGAGCCCCGGCATCATGACGTCGCAGAGCACGAGGTCGAAGCGCGAGAGGTCCGTCCCCGGGACCGCCGTCGGGTCCGCTGCCTTGACGACCTCATGGCCGTCGCGGCCGAGGACGCGCGCGAGCGCGTCGAGGATCGCCCGTTCATCATCCACTGCCAGTATCCTCGCCATGTTCGACCTCCTGAAATTCTCGTCGGAATTGTACTAGCGCCGCGCTCAGCGGTCCAGAGCCCTGCGCGAAGCCGCGGGCGCCTCGGCCGCGTCGCACGCGCGGTAGCGCACACCCGAGCCGCCGCGCGCCTCGATCTCGAGCCAGCCCTCGCCGTCCGACTCCCGCCCGAAGAAGATGAGCTGGAGCTCTCGGACTTTGCCTCTGTCGTTCGCCGCGTCCACCAGTTAGACGTAGTTTGCCCCCGCCCCAGTGGCGTCGGCGTAGGAGCTCGCGTGGCTGCCGGGCTCGGGCGCGGGCGCCCACATGGCTATCTCAGGGTTGGGCAGCACGCGGTCGGTGATCGAGCGCAGCGCCGACCCCCAGCCGGCGTCGAGCAGGGCATTCCCGCCCAGGACAAGCGCTGCGGAGAGGAGGACGAGCATGGCGGCGAGCGGCCTCCTACGCATCCGCCCTCCCGTCCTCGAAGCGGCAGAACCAGGCGAGAAGGACGGCGGCGGCTGCCAGGGTGAGCACGAGGCCAGCGAGCGCAGTCGTGAGGAGAGGGCCCGCCGCGCGTGCTGCGTCGATGAAGGCCTCCACCCCGAGCGACCCCAGGCGCGCGGGCCAGGCGAGCGGCACCCAGCTCAGGGGCGTCGCCAGGGCACCGGTGAGCTCGCCGGTCATGAGGCCGTGCGCAAGTCCGCCCACCGAGAAGAACGCGAGGAGCATTCCCGCCGCGCCGGCGCCGATGGCGGCGTTGCGGCCGAGGCGCAGGGCCACGCCGAGCCCCAGCGCGTAGAGGGGCAGGCTGCCCAGCACGATGCCCGCCCAGGCGGCCGCAAGCGGAGCGGGCCCGAGCGGCAGGCGCCCGGCGGCGGCGAGCACGGCCCCGAACACGCCGAGCGCCACGGCCAGCGCGCCCGCGCCGAGCGCCGCAAGGGCGAGCAGCTTCGCCGCGACGGCGCGCCCGCGCGAGGGGACCGCCGTGAGGTTGGCGAGGCGCCCGGCAGCGCGCTCCTCGTCCACGGCGAGCCCGCAGACGATGGCGGACATGAGCGGCATGAGGGCGCCGAGGAACTGGGCGTAGGCGTCCGCGCCCAGCGCCGGGTCCCATCGGGTAACGGAGAAGTACTCGCCGCAGGCAAGACCGGCTGCCAGGCCGCAGACGAGGTGCGCCGCCGTGAGCGGGGAGCGCGCCAGGCGCAGGGCCTCGGAGAGCAGGGCCCGCGGGAGAGTCATGCGCGGCGTCGGGTCGGAGAGTCGTGTCATGGCCATCACCTCTCCTCGGAGCGCGCGAACCAGGCCGCGCCCGCCGCCGTGAGCGCGGCGAACGCGAGCGCGCAGACCGCAAGGCCCGCCAGTGTGAGCATGCCGTCCGCCGCGAGCGCCCCGCCGAGCGCCATGTCCGCCGCGAGTGGCTCGCCGCTCGGCAGCACGGGGATGAAGCTCGTAGGGATGACCATGCTCGCCGACGGCGGAAAGAGCTGCGGCAGCGGCATCAGCGACCAGGCGAACCCACCCACGAGCTGGGTGGCGAGCGGGCAGAAGATGCCCGCGAGCATGCCGAGCCGCGCCGTGAGGAAGAGCCCTGCGGGGATCATCCACGCCGCGGTCACCGTGTTGACTAGCGCGCAGAGGAGCATCGTGAGCGTGCCCGCGGCCGTGAGGCCCTGCGAGGAGAACGCCGATCCCGCGAGGTAGATGCCGAAGACCACGAGGTTCGAGAGCGCGCAGAGCGCGAGGCACCAGAGCGCCTTGGCCCACCAGGCGCGCCTAAGCGGGAAGCCCAGGCCCAGAAGCCCCCGCATCCGCGTGCGAGCGTCCGCCCGCGCGACGCACGCCACCACGAGCGAGAGGGCCACGGGCAGGAAGAGCGCGTACCAGTAGTTCCACGCGCTGAAGATCTGCACGCCCCGGTAGGGCATCGCGCCGAGCAGCGGCATCGGCAGCGCCATGAGCACGGCCAGGCGAACCGGTGCCGCGTGGCGCGACTTCAGGGCCTCGGCGCGCAGGCACGCGAGCAGGCCGCCTTTCTCGCCCGTCATGCCGCCACCTCCCCGCGCGCTCGACGCCCCTCCCGGCAGACGCTCATGAAGAGTTCCTCGAGGTCCTGCCCGGACCGAAGCGCATCCTCGTAGGCGAGGCGCCCCCCGTAGATGATGCCGATGGTGTCAGCCATCTGCTGCACCTCGGAGAGGATGTGGCTCGAGACGATCACCGTCGTGCCCGCCGCCGCGAAGCCGCGGATCTGGTCGCGCAGCTCCTCGATGCCGATGGGGTCGAGGCCGTTGGTGGGCTCGTCGAGCACGAGCAGGCGTGGCCGGGCGATCAACGCCAGCGCGAGTCCCAGGCGCTGCCGCATGCCCATCGAGAAGCGCCCGGCGCGCTTCTTCCCGGTGTCCGCGAGGCCCACGGCGGCGAGCACCTCATCTACGCGGCTCTCGGGAAGGCCCAGCAGCGTGGTGCGCACGCGCAGGTTCTCGCGTGCGGTGAGGTTGGGGTAGAGCGGCGCCTCCTCGATGAGGCTGCCGATTGCGTAGAGGTCCTCGCGGCGCCAGGCGTGCCCGGCAAAGAGGATCTCCCCGGCCGTCGGCCGCAGCATCCCGCAGATCATCTTGAGCGTTGTCGACTTGCCGGCGCCGTTGGGACCGAGCAGCCCGTACACCTCGCCCTCGCGGATATGAAGGCTCACGTCGGCCACGGCGTCCTGCGCCTGGTCGCCGCGGCCGAAGCGCTTGGTGAGCCCACGCGTCTCGAGCATGTAACCCATGGGTTTATCCTTTCTCTTCCGGGCGCGCGGGCCGATTCACCATGCCCGCGCGTCTTACCTTTCGGGTTCACCATTCATGGTGGGGCGCGTTTCTAACGAAGCCGTAACGGCCGATGGGCTCTTTTGGTGCCAGCCAATCTCGACCCGCACGCATTTGCTTAAAGCAACAACTTTCCCGATCGATGTAATCACCGAATCAAAACGTGTACACCAGCCACCAAAGATGCCGAAAAATGCCGCTTTTGGAGGCTGATGTACACAAATGCAGAATCCAGCGCAGCCCAGGGCGCCCTCCACATGTCTGGACTCTCTATGCTTACGCTGGATAGACATCGCCGGAACGGGTATAGTATCGAAAGTTTTGTCGTTAACCAGCGGGGGAGTCCTGTGGGCATCAAAAAGAAGATCAAAAAGGAGCTTATCGGCACTTCCGATTACCCGTCGAATAAGATCTTTACGATCTCCAATTTCATAACCTTTACGCGCCTGATCCTCACCCTGGTATTTCTGTACCTGTTTGTGACGGATAACAACCGCGTCATCGCCATCGTTATCTACGCCGTTGCCGCCTCCACCGACTGGATGGACGGTCAAATCGCCCGCATGACTAAGACGGTCTCGTGGCTCGGCAAGGTCATGGATCCCATTTGCGACCGTGCGCTGCTGTTCACCGGCGTGCTGGGACTGGTGGTTCGCGGAGAGCTGCCAATCTGGGTCTGCGTGCTCATTATTGGCCGCGATATCTATCTGGGCATCGGCACGCTTATCGTGCGTCATTATCACCGTCGCCCCATCGATGTCGTCTTTCCCGGAAAGATTGCCACTGCACTGCTCATGACCGGCTTCTCGCTCATGCTGCTCGGGTTCCCCGTTATTGACGGCCTGCATCTTTTACCTGCAACCCTTACGGCCTTCCCGGGCCTCAACGGAAGCTCGGTGCCCCTCGGCATCTTCTTTGTGTACGGCGGCGTGATCTTCTCCATGCTCACGGCTGTCATCTACTCCATTAAGGGCGGAGTGGCCATTAAACAGGCTCTCGCGCATCCCGAGGACGAGGACATCGACTTTCTGAACCCTGAAATCGAAGACTGATTCGTTGGGGTATGATTACGTACGGTTCATTATTTGCGGCACGTCCGCGATAAGTTAGGGGTTGTCATGGACAACATGGTTAACAATATGCCTCAGAATGATAAGACTGCTGACGCCACCTGCGTATTCCGCGTGCCTTCAAGCGACGTCACCGTTCCCGACCTCATGGCCAACGTGCGCATCACCGCCCCCGTTCTGTCCATCGTCAAGGGTCCGCAGACTGGTGCCGCCTTTGAGCTCGAGGACGACGTGACCACCATCGGCCGCGATCCCGCGAACGGCATCTTCCTCAACGACATGACTGTTTCGCGCAGCCACGCGCGCATTATTCGCGAGGGCCTCGGCGCTCGCATCGAGGACCTGGGCTCGCTCAATGGCACCTGGGTTGACGGTGCCATCGTCAATGCAGCCCCGCTGCACGACGGTTCTTCCGTTCAGATCGGTACGTTTACGCTCATCTACCACGAGAGCACGCCGGAGCGCATCGAAACCGGTGAGTAGGGCATGGCCGAACGCAACTATCTGAGTATCGGCCAAGTCGTCAACCTACTTCGAGGCGCATACCCCGATCTTTCGAACTCAAAAATTAGATTTCTAGAGGATGAGGGGCTCATTACCCCTCATCGTACGCCTAAGGGATACCGTCAGTACTCCAAGGAGGACGTTGATCGCCTAGAGGTCATTCTGCACTTGCAGAAGACTCGCTACATGCCGCTCAACGTGATTAAGCAGCGCTTGGAAAACGCCACGGACCTGTCAACGCTCGCCTACGAGGTGGGCTTGCTGTCCGATGTTCCGCTCAAGACGGAGCCCAAGGAGACTAAGCAAAAGCTGCATCCCATCGAGACCATTCCCGATATGCTGGGCGTCGAGATTTCGTTTATCCGCTCGCTCGCTGAGAACGACCTCATTCGCATCATCAAGAGTCCGCAGAATCGTGAGCTCGTCGATGGCCGAGATTTCCCGATCATCCGCTACTGCTCCGAGCTGTCACGCTTCCATATCGAGCCGCGCAACCTGCGTCAGTACGTGTCTTCCGCCAACCGCGAGTCCTCCATGTTTGAGCAGGTGCTCGTGAGCATGCTCGGAATGGATACCTCCGATGACGAGCGCGACGCCAAGCTCGAACGTGCTTTTAAGAAGCTTCACGACCTAACGGAAGGTGTGCACACCGCACTGCTCAAGAACCGCGTTTTTGAGTCGCTCAACGCCGTGGTCGAGGACGCCGACATCGATGCACTCGATGAGGAAATCACTCGTTCCGAGTCCACCAAGGCCAAAAACGAAGAGATAGCTGCGCCGGCTCCACACGAGGATTCTCTCGTAAAGCCGCTCAAGGTTGTCGCCCCTTCGCACTCCGGAACCGCCACCGCGGGCAAATAACAGCTGCCGCTTATCCGGCAAACCATTGAAAGGTCCTGAAATGTACGACTTCGAATCTCAAATCGTCGACATCCCCGACTATCCCGAGCCCGGAGTCATCTTTAAAGACATCACGCCGCTCTTTGGCAATCCCGAGGCGCTCAAAGCCATGACCGATTCCCTCGCCGAGCACTTTGCCGGCATGGGAATCACCAAGGTCGTGGGTCCCGAGGCTCGCGGCTTTATGGTTGGCGTACCGGTGGCTGTAGCCCTTGGCGCCGGCTTTGTTCCCGCACGTAAACCGGGCAAGCTGCCGCGCGAGACCGTGAGCCAGAGCTACGAGCTCGAGTACGGAACGGATTCCATTGAGATCCATGCCGACGCTATCAGCTCTAAAGATACCGTGTTGATTCTGGACGACTTGGTCGCGACGGGCGGAACCGTCGAGGCAACAGGTAAACTGGTGCGAGATATGGGCGCAAAGCTTATCGGTTACGGTTGTATCCTTGAGCTTGCGTTTCTCAACCCGCGCGAGAAGCTCACGCCGTCTGATGACGATGTGGAGCTCTTTAGCCTGGTGACGGTGGACTAGCCGTTACCCTTAGTTACTGGAAAGGAAGCTACATGCGCACAGCAAACACGCATAAAAACATGGCACGCTGCGCTGCTACGGCAACCCTCGCTTGTGTTTTGGGCTTGGGCCTCGCGGCTCCTGCCTACGCCGATACCGCATCCGACCTTGCCGCTGCTCGTACGAAGCTCGAGCAGATCGGTACCCAAACCCAGCAGATTTACGATGAGCTCGCAACGCAGACGCAGGCGCTCGATCAGACTGCTGGCGAGATCACGCAAAAGCAGCAGGAGATCGCCGATGGTCAGGCCAAGCTCTCGACCTATGTCGCCGGCGAGTACAAAACCGGCGGTCTGAGTCTGCTTCAGGTTCTGACGGGCGTCGATGACCTGAGCGATATGCTCAACCGTCTGTTCTACTACGGCAAGGTTTCCGATAAGCAGGCTCAGACCATTCAAGAAGTCAAGGAGCTTAAGCAGCAGCTCACCGATAAGCAGGCCGAGCAGGAGAAGAACGTCGCCACCACGCAAAAGAAGGTCGACGAGCTTAACGCCCAGCAGGCTGAAGCCCAGAACGTCGTAAACTCCCTGGATTCGCAGCTTCAGGCCGAGCTTGCCGCAGAGGCCGAGGCCAACGCCGCGCTGCAGGCCGGCATCAACGCTAGCACCGCCGAGAAGGCCACGGTGAGCAACGAGACTGCCGGTACAACCGAGAACACCAACAACGGTGGCCAGACCAGCAATAACAACAACCAGGGCGGCAACACTCCGGCTCCTACGCCGGCACCTGCTCCGACGCCGCAGCCCTCCACGCCTGCCCCGGCTCCGACGCCTTCTGCTCCGAGCCAGTCCGTCGATGGCGGTTCTGTTGTCTCGCGTGCATACAGCAAGCTTGGTTGCGCCTATTCCTGGGGCGGAATTGGCCCGAACAGTTTCGACTGCTCTGGTTTTGTTAGCTATTGCCTCACTGGTCGCTATTGCCGCCTGGGCACCACGGGCACCTTTATGGGCTGGACGCGTGTGTCCGATCCTCAGCCCGGTGACGTTGTGGTCAACTCGTACCACACCGGCATTTACATCGGTGGTGGTCAGATGATTCATGCTTCCGACTACAACACGGGTGTTATCATCAGCTCCGTTGCCGCCGGCATGAACAATAACTATATCTTCGTGCGTTACTAAGTCATCTTACACAGCGTGTGAATGTGGACCTCGTGGCTTTAAGTCGCGAGGTCCATTCGTTTTTCTCTAATCTTGTACGGCTATCTAGTATTCAAAACTAGATAGCCGTACATTCAGTTTGCAAGATGGCTATAATTGTTGAGGAACAATTAGAAAGGACCCTCTATGAGCTGGGCACTTATCTCCGATTCAAGCTGTAACCTCCGCGATTGGCAACCGACCGCGCCCCATACCACCTTTGCATTTGCGCCCCTCAAAATTCGAGTGGGGGAGCGTGAATTTGTCGATGACCTTTCACTCGATGTTCATGAGCTCAACTGCGCTGTTCAGGCGGAGACGAACGCTTCTTCGAGCGCTTGTCCCAGCGTAGGGGAGTGGGCCGAGCTCTTCAAATTGGCAGGCAAGACCATCTGCATGCCGATCTCTGAGGGCGTGTCGGGCAGCTACAACGCAGCAGCCACGGCTCGCGATATGGTTCTTGCCGATGAGCCCGACCGACAGATTCATCTAGTCAATTCACGCGCAGCTGGCGGCAAAATGGACCTCATTTTCTTGCTGTTCGACCGCTATCTTGCAAGCAATCCGAATATCTCATTCGAGGATGCTTGCGCATACTTCGATAGTCTTGAGCAGAACAGCAAAATCCTCTTCAGTTTGTGTAATTACGAAAACCTCGCCAAAGCTGGACGTATCCCTAAGGCAGCTGGCGTCATTGCCAACAAGCTCAATATCCGCATTTTGGGCACGGCGAGTGAGGCCGGTAAAATCGAACTCGTGGGGCACACGCGAGGCGAAAAGAAGATGCTCAACAAGATCATCGACACTATGGAAGCCGAGGGCTTTACGGGCGGTGAGGTCGTCATCGATCACGTTGAGAACGAAGCTGGAGCTCAGGCGCTTACTGACCGCATAGTCGAGCATTGGCCCGGCTCCAAGACCATCATCATGCCCTGCAACGGCCTGGATTCCTATTACGCCGAGATGCACGGCCTGATTATCGGCTACGGCATGGGCGTGGCTTCGGGCCAATAAAGTCCAACCAAGCAAAATTACGGGCGGGACAAAGTGACAGCTGGTTCTTTGTCCCGCCCGTTTTATACGTCGGCTAGCTATTAAACCCATTGAACTTGAGATAGCTCATCAAGTAAGCCTTCGAAACGAAGGACGATACCGCGCTACGCACAAGCAGCGACTCACGCGTTACCTGATGCGCCGTATCGGGCACGGGAGTCTGCTCGACGGAAAACGCCGAACGAATCGATGCCTCAAGCTGATCGACCACATAATCAAAGGCCGTCGGGGCATCGTAGCTCAAACGCTGAATGTTAAAGAGTGCCTGCACAGCAGCAATAGGTAGCACCTGCTTAAAGATGCAGATTGCGATCAGGCGGGCAATCTGCTCGCGGCCATATTGCTTTTTGACCGGAGCAGGCACTAGGCCGACCTTTACGTAGTTATTGATCATCGATGGCGTAATGACAGGCTGTTCAACGCAAATGGACAGCGGCTCCATCCACAACGCAACATACTCAATAACCTGGTCGCGATAGAGCGTCACATTGGGCAACTGGTTATAGCGCGGCAGACTCAACGCATTGAGTTTGCGAACGATATCGGACTGAATAAATGCATCAGGCAGCACAGTGGGCTGAATATCCTCGGGCTTAATGCTGACCGACGAATCGGACATCGGAATAACGTGTTTAACGTGGTTCATAAAGGTCCTCCATTCATTTTCTATATTGTATTCTAGGTTATCTAGTTTTGCATACCACATAGCCAGCAAGAAAATTGGCGCCTTGATTATCAACTTCATCCGAACACTTCCCACATTCATCCGCACATGTGCGGA
>CATZJG010000020.1:0-39282 GCA_958420355.1 uncultured Collinsella sp. | reverse complement strand
CGGAAAGAAGCTGCGCCGCGGGGGAGGCGGCCCCAATGGCTTTCTCATATCGTCTCTTGACAATGTCCTGCTCATATTAAAAGGAACGTCCCCAAGTGCCGGCCCGGCAACGCCGATGTTTTGGACACTTTCCGAATGAGCGTGGAAACGTCGCTGATTGAGCATAAGTCAGCGAAAACGCCCCTAAGCGAGCAAGGTGACGTGAAAGAGGAGGGAAGCGTACTTCGGTACGCGACCGACGATTGAACGTCAGATTGCCGCTTAGGGGCGTTTGCAGCGTCGAGCCGTTACGCGGTTTGGTAAAACCGCGTAACTTACATGACCATAACGTAGCGCGATCCCACGTAGTACTGCTTACCCATCAGGACCGGCTCGCCATTGGGGCCGGTGAAGCCGGCACGTAGATTGAGCAGCGGATCGTGCGGAGCAATGCCCAACTCGGCCGCCTGCTCGGCATTGGCGCGAACGGCCTCGACCGTGCGGTAGCCAACCGAGACAATCGGCGTTCCGCCAACACGCTCGACCTCGGCAAAAATCGACTTGTCCTCAAGATCGGCCGTCAACAGCTCACGGTAGGCGTCAAACGGCACAAAGATATTCTCCTCAAAGATGGGCTCACCGTCGGCCGTACGCACGCGCTTGATGTGCAGCAGCAGCGCGTCCTTCTGCAGACCAAAGAACTCCATCTCGTTTTGACGCGCCGGAACGATCTGGCGATCGACCACGTGTGCACCGGCCTTCATGCCGTTGCCGGCACACAGCGCGGTAAACGTCTGCAGCGTCGAGGCGTGAAACTGGCGATTGATGTGCGGGGTGGAAACAAAGGTGCCGCGGCCCTGCTGCTTAACCAGGTAGCCATCGGAGCACAGCTCCTCGACGGCGCGGCGCACCGTAATTCGGCTCACGTCGTACTGCTCGGCTAGCTCAAGCTCGGACGGAATACGCTCCTTGGGTACATAAACACCTTTCTCGATCGCGTCCTTGATTTCGTCATAAATCTGCTGGTAAAGCGGTGCATTTTTAGGCGTAGGCATATCTAATCACTCTTATCGAAATATCGAAATAACTAATACGTATATAACGTCTAGTTTCATGTTACCTCATAATGATAAAACGATACACCCTCCCTACCAAAAAGCGACAGCTTCATTTTGGTAGGTTTTAACTGGGCAAACGAAGGCCTCCCGAAAGCAGCGAGGCTTTCGGGAGGCTCAAGCGGACAGGATTGCGCCGTGCCGGCAAAATGCCAACACTCTACCTGCCGTCGTCCTGCTGCAGGCTGTCCTGCTCGCTGAGGCGCGCCTGCCTGCTGGCCATGCGTGCGGGCTTGTCGGGATCGGGAACGGCCGTGGGCATGGGCTCGTCGACATGACCACCCCACCAGCCGCCCACAAAGTTGAGCGTGTGGAACACGTTGATCACGGCGCCGGGATCAACGTCGCACACCAGCTTGATAATGTCCTGGCTCTCGTAGGTCGAGACAACGGTGTTCAGCAGGTACATCTTTTCGCGGCTGTATCCGCCGACGACCTCGGCGCAGCTAATGCCGTGCTGAAAATGGTTTACGTAGGCAGTCATGACCTCGTCTGCCTTGCGCGTCGTGATCTGCAGCGTCACGCGGTCGTAGCGACGATAGAAGCTGTCGATGGTCTTGGTCGAAATAAACTGGAACACGATGGAGTACGCCGCCTTGTCCCAGCCAAACATAAAGCCAAAGATCGCCAGGATAAAGCAGTTGAAACCAAAGATGACGCCCCAGATGGTCTTGCCCGTGTGGTTGGAAACCCACAGCGCGATAAAGTCGGTGCCGCCGGTGGATGCGCCGGATTTAAGCGCGATGGCAGCGCCCAGACCCGAGACCACGCCGCCAAAAATGATGATCATGATCTTGTCGCCCAAAAACGGAGCGAAGTGAAAGACGTTGAGAAACAGCGATGAGAGCACGACCTGCATCATCGAGAAGATGACGAAGCGCTTGCTAATGCCGCTCCAACATAGGAGCGCCACGGGGATGTTGAGCGCGAGCATACCGAGCGAGATGTCGATGTGAACGCCGCCGAGTGAGGTAACGCGATCGAGCAGGACCGCGACGCCGGTAAGACCGCTCGGAAGCAGGTCGGCGGGTTGAATGAACGCCTGGATCAGGAATGTCTGGAGAACGGCGGAAATCGTGACCGCCACGGCAGTAATGGCGCGGCGGACGATGGTGAGACGACCGAGCACGAGCACGCGGTCCGTGAGCTGATCGATGGCGTTCGCCACGCGGGCTCCTTTCGAAGGCAAATCTAGTTGTGAGGCATGTCGGCGATTGTAGCACGGAGCGTGCGAGGGCGCTTCAATTCACCCTCCCTCGACAACCAAAGGGGGACCAGCAACCCCCACGACCAAAGGCCCAAATTACAAGTGAGTAGACTTTTTACGATCTGCAGAGCACACCCAAAACCGCCACCCCTGTGACCTGCGGTTTTACTAGAGCAGATGCACTTTGTGCTCGGCCTGCGCCAAAAAGTCTACTCACTTAGCCCGAATCGAAGCCAAACGGATCAAAATAGAAACCAAATTGAGCCAATCCACCGCAAAAACGTTTGAACCCGTTCTTCTCGCGGCGGATTGACACTACAAAGCGGCCAAAATGTCGGTCAAATTATCGATAACGGCATCGGCTCGCGATTGATCGAGGTTAACGCCCTCGTGCGGACGCAGCGCCAGGACGCGGGCGCCGGAACGTTTGCCAGCCTCGATACCCAAAGGCGAATCCTCGATAACCAGGCACTCGGCAGGCTCCACCCCCAGCGCCTCCATGGCACGCAGGTAGATCTCGGGGTCGGGCTTAAACGCACTGCACTCGTGACCGCTGATGGTGTAGTCCAGCACATCGGCGATACCGGCAATCTCTACAAGCTCGTCAATGAGCTCACGATAAGACGAGCTCGCGATGGCGCACTTCACGCCGCGCTCGTGCAGCTCACGCATCACCGGCTCCGCCTGCTCATTGAGCAGCTCGGTATACGGAACGGGGTGATCCGGGCTGTAGACCTGCTTGTACTCCACGCGCAGGCGCTCGCGCAGCTCAACATCGTCGGGCACCAGCGCCTCCCAAATGGCAGGCTCGTTAGACCCCGAAAGATCGGGAATCTCATCAAAGTGGAACCCCTTCTCTTCCATAAACGCCACGCGGCGACGGTTGTAGAACCACTCGGTATCGACCAGCACGCCGTCCATATCAAACAGCACTGCCTTGATCATACGCATCTCCTCCCACCTGCCAAAAAGGGACAGGTTTATTTTGGTAGGTTTTATCTGGGGTTTTATGGCGCGACAGACACGCCCTCCCCAGAGCAAAAAAGGGGACGGGGCGCAAGCCCCATCCCCTCTCAATCAACCCGTAAGGTCTACTTACTTGTGATTAGTAGGAAAGCTTCCACATGTAGCGACGCATGGTCAGCGGGTGCTGGCGGGCCTCGGCGATCTGGTTGCCGTACTCACGCATAACGGCGAGGTGCAGCAGCGGGTTGAAGTAGGTGACAACGCTCGCGGGCACGGCGTCAGCCAGGCCGTAGTCCTTGGAGTCGATCAGAGCGACCTTGGCGCCCATGCGCTTAAGGAAGGTGAGGGCGCGGGCGTCCATCGGACGGGTAGCGCCATCGGACATGAAGAAGACGTAGGGCTTACCCTCGGTGGAAACCTCGAACGGGCCGTGGAAGTACTCACCGGTGTTGTAGGCAGCGGCGTCGATCCACTGCATCTCGGTGAACAGGAAGGCGGCGTGAGAATAAGCCATCTTCTCGGAGGCACCGGAAGCCATGAAGTAGATCATCTTGTCGTCTTTGAAGTCCTGGGCGAACTGCTTGGCAAGACCCTTGCAGGACTGAGCAGCGTTCTCGCAGAGCTCAAAGACGTTGGTGAGGCCGGTGATCATGTCCTCGTAGTGGTCATAACCCTCGGTCTGCTGAAGGATCTCGACAGCAAGAGCGATGGCATAGCCGGGCTTCTCGCACTTGGCAGCGAAGTTGGCGTGGAAGCCGTGAACGATGACGTAGTCAGCGTCGACGGTCAGAGCGGAGCCAGCCTTGTTGGTGAGGGAGACGACCGGGCAGTTGTGCTTCTTGGCGGTCTTGTTGGCCTCGACGGTCTCGGGCGTGGAGCCACCGAGGGAGCAGGTAATCACGAAGGTGTGCTCGTTGACCCAGGAAGGCGTGTCGTAGTTGAACTCGTTAGCGGTGAAGATCTGAACGTTCAGCTTGTCCGTGTTGTTAGCCAGGAAGTACTTGGCGGGGTAAAGGTCGGACATGGAGGCACCGCAGCCGACGAAGGCGACGCTGTGGATCTCGTGGTTGGACAGGACGTCAGCGACGATCTGCTTAGGGAGGTTAAGGTCGATCTCGTACATCTGACACATTCCTTTCAATTTTTGCGGCGCCACATTGCCGGGCGCTCGCAGAGTTACCGTGGTTTGGACCGAGTCGCCGGCCCGTTGAGGATGCGACAAAGGGACTGTCCCATTGTCACATTTTGGGGATGGAAGCCTGCCTGGGGTATGGGATGCCAGGCAGGCCCCCGGGGGAAAGCGGTTAGGCGCTTAGTCGCGACTAAGCCAGGATGCCGACCGCGGAGAGGGCGATGCCGCCCACAATGGCGATCACGAGAAGCCAACCGGTGTTGACGTTCTTCTTGATGAGCCAGTACATAAGGCCGGTGAGGCCAAGGGAGATCATCTGGGGCATCATGCTGTCCAGGATGTCCTGGATAACGACGGTGCCGTCAGCGAACTGCAGCGGGGTGGTGGCGCCGATCAGCGTGGCGATCATGCCGCCCACGGACATAAGACCCACGATGCCGCAGACATACATGAGCTTCTCCATGAGGTCGCCGCCCTGAAGCTTGCTCAGGTACTCGTGGCCGCCCTGATAGCCCATCTTGGCTGCGAACCAAGTAATCAGCACGGAGGGGACGATGGAGATGAGAAGGGCCAGGATCGGGCCCATGATGGAGCCCTGCTGAGCCAGCTGAACGCCCAAGCCAAAGGCGATAACGCGGATGGTGCCCTGGAAGAAGGAGTCACCGATGCCGGAAAGCGGGCCCATAAGGGAGGTCTTGACCGCGTTAATCGAATCGGGGTTGAAGTTCTCGGGATCCTTGGCGTACTCCTCCTCCATGGAGGCGGCGAGGCCCAGGATGAAAGCGCTCGTCTGCGGGGTGCAGTTGTAGAACGCCATGTGACGGTGGTAAGCCTCTTTCTTAGCAGCAAGCTGCTTGGGGTCGGACTCGTCCGGATAGAGGCGATCGAGCGTGGGAACCATACCGTAGAGGAAACCCATGTTCATCTGACGCTCGTAGTTCCAAGAGGCCTGGATGGCCCAGGAGCGCCAGAAGAACTGGCTGACCTTCTTGTTCAGGGACACGTCCTTGGTTGCGGTTGCCATAGTGTGTTCCTCCTTAGTCTTCGTCGTCTTCGAGCGGATCGTAGTCGGAATCGACACCGGCGGCTGCATGGGAACCGTTGAACTTGAAGCCCATGAAGACGACAGCCAGGCACACACCGATCAGAGCGACCGCGATGACGGACAGGTTGAGGTAAGCGGCGAGCAGGAAACCGATGAACAGGAACGGAGTCATACCCTTCTTGATCATCATGGTGAGCAGCAGGGCCAAGCCGTAGGCGGTCATGATCTTGGTCGAAACGTTAAGACCAGTGGACAGCCACTCGGGAACCATGTTGACGATGGCCTGAACCAGGTCGGTGCCAACAAAGACGGCGAGGAAGATCGGCAGGAAGTACATGATGGCGTACAAACCGGAGCCGGCGCAGATGTGCATACGGTAGGCGGTCTTGAACTTTCCGTTATCGATCGCGTTATCTGCCACATGGGTGAGGACGGCGATGATGGAACGGAACACGATGCCGAGGAGCTGACCCAGGACGGCGACCGGGATGGCGATCGTCATGGCGGTCTCGGCGGAAGCGTCGGTCAGGCACGCAAAGGCAGCGGCCACGATGCCGCCCAGGACCATATCGGGCGGAACGGCGGCGCCGACCTGCACCAGGCCCATGGACACGAGCTCGACGGCGGCACCGACGGCAAGGCCAGTGGGCACATCGCCCAGCAGCAGACCGACGAGCGTAGCGCCAACGAGGGGCTGCTCGAAGTTAAGACGACCGAGCAGGCGGGAGTCCCACATGCAGAACACGCCGACGAGGCCGACGAGCACCGCACTGATGAACGTATTCATACCCTTCTCCTTTCAGTCAGGCAAAAGCCTGGTTGATTACAGCTTGGCGTCGATGTCGACGCTCTGATACGTAGGGGTCTGCTGGACATAGAGCTTGATGCCCATGTCGAGCAGCTGGTTGACGTCGGCCTTCTGGGTGGCGTCGAGGAAGACGGAGCTGTCCTTGCCGCCGACCTGATCGGCACCGTCGTGGTTGGCGGTGGCGCCCAGGTTGATGGCGTCGAGCTTGTAGCCCTGGCAGAACTGCAGCATCTCGGCAGTGTTGCCAAAGACGAACATGACGCGCTCGCCGAGGGTGTTGAGCTTGTCCATCTTGGCGAGGGCACGCTCGACGGTGAAGACGTTCAGGCGCACGCCCTGGGGCTTGGCCAGCTTAAGAGCGCCCTTCTTGATGTCATCGTTGGCGGCAGCGTTGTCGACGACGATGATGCGCTCGGCCTGAACCTTGGTGGTCCAGGTAAAGACGACCTGGCCGTGCAGCAGACGGTAGTCAAGACGTGCGAGGACGATCTTGGCGGGACCGGAGCTGTGACGGGACGCCTTGGCCTTCTTGGCGGGAGCCGCGGCGGCCTCGACCGGTGCGTTGGGGTTGGTCAGACCGGTGCGGGCCTCATTGATGAGGGCCGCGAGCTCGGCGCCCTTGACGGGGACGGGGCTCATAGCGAGCGTGAGCGCCAGCGGGATGTTGAAACCGCTGACAACCGTGAACTTCGTGCCGTTCTTGGAAAGCTCGACCATGTTGTTGTTGACCGAGCTGCCGAGCATATCGGTCAGCACATAGACGGTGTCGTCCGCGTTGAACGTGGCGATCATGGCGTCCACCTTATTGGTGATGGGCTCCTTGTCGTCACGAGCAAGCGACACGACGTGGACGTTCGACACGTCGCCGAGAACCATCTCGAGCGTGTCTTTGGCGCCTGCGGCCAGGCCGCCATGAGATGCGAGAATGATCTGATTCATCTTGCCTCCTCCTTTTCGTTATGGTCATTATAACGTCTTATACGTTGCTTATATTGCTAATTAGTATAAAGACCGTTCGCGGGTGAAAATCGACCGTTGACGGGTTTAACGTACTTGAAACGTTGGGGCAGGGCAGGCCGGCGCTGGCTGGATAACCCCAGGTCGGACGCCGCGCTCAATCCCCTATCGCACGAAGTACCAGGGGCTTTCCTGCACGGTGGGCTCCAGCGCGATGCCGGTGCGCTCGCGGAACAGATCCATGTCCTGCGATTTCTCCGTCCACCACGCGTTGGGCTTAAAGGTCATGCTCTCAACGATATGGCCGACAAAGGCGCTGTTGCGCAGCTTGGAGAAATCGGTGTTCATAATCAGGATGGACGCGAGCACCAGCACGATGCCCAGGACCTTGATCGCGCCGGCGGGCTCGGCATAGATGCCAATACCGACCAAAACGGTCGCCACGGTTTCAAACGAAGCCACGACCGGCACCTTCGACGTCTCAAGATCCATCGAAAGGCCCTGCATATAGAAGATGTACGCAAGAGCCGTCGGAATAAAGCCAAAGCCCGCGAACAGCAGAATGAGCTGCGGGGACATTGCCGCGGCCACATCGGACCACGGAGCCGAAAGCACTGCCATAAAGCATCCGCCAAAGACAAAGCCCCAAAACGTCACCGCCAGAGGATGCAACGTCTTGGTGGCCATGCGACTAAACACAGCCAGTAGCGCACCGCAAAGTCCGGCGATCACACCCGACACGACGCCCCAAGCCGAGAAATGGAAACCGGACAGGTCGCCGCTCGTCACCGCGAGCACGCAACCCACAATGTTAAAAACGATGGCGACGAGCTTGTTGGGGGTCACGTCCTCGCGATAAAGCACGCGGCCGAGCACGACGCCAAACACCGGCGAGGTGTAAAGCAGCACCGAGGCCGTGGACATACCCACCTCGCCCATGCACTCGTAATAAAGCGTGTTAGCGGTGGCGAGGCCGATAATGCCAAGAAGCGCGCAGGGAACAAGCTCTTTAGGACTTGCCTTGAACAGTGCCATGGCACCCGAGGCTTTTCCCTCACGAGCACCTCCCTGGCAACCCATAAATGCCAAGACCGGAGCCATTAAGACGGCACCCGACAACAGGCGAAAGGCCGCCATGCTCTGAGACGAAACACCCAGGGCCGATATTCCGTTAACAAAGATTCCGATGGTGCCCCACATAAGCGCGGCGATCAGCACCAGCACATAGCCCAGATTGCTTTTCTTCAACGCAGCCTCCTCGATATTGTTTCCAATATGTTTCACACTACGTTATAGTCGTTATATACATTTTTCAAGACACAAATCGGCGAGCGGAAAAGTGATCCGTTTTCCTCCGTCCCCAGCGGATTACTTGGCGGTTGCGGTGAAATAGTTCCTAAATAGAGGCTTCAAGCCCCCAAACAGGAACTATTCCACCGCAACTTATGAGGACATCGAGCTGTTAGGCCGCTCTATCCCCTAGTAGTCCAGCTTCCACATGTAGCGGCGCGTCATGTAGTCCTTGTGAGTAACGGCAGAGAGTGCACGCATATACACGTTGTTGAGGATCGGGGCAAAGATCAGGTGGTTGAAGTACTCGCTCACGCTGTCCTTGATGTCGTTGAGGCCGAGCTCCTTGGCGTCAAGCTGATAGACGCGCTCGCCACCGTACTGGTTGACGAAGCGGATGCCGCGCTCGTCGTTGCAGCGGCTGCGGCCGACGCTGATGAGCTGGAACAGCGAGGTACGCTTGTCCAGGATCTCGAAGGGACCGTGGAAGAAGTCGCAGGTGTTGATGGTGCAGGAGTCAATCTGCAGCATCTCCTGCACGTTGCAGATGCTAAAGACGTAGGCGGCACCAAAGAGCGGACCCTGAGCCATGACGTTGATGCAGGGCTTGTCGGCGTTCTGCTCGGCCCACTTGGCAGCAAGCGGACGGGTGTACTCGACGGCCTTGCGATAGATGGGGTCGACCAAGTCGAACGCGGCCATAGCGGTCTCGTACTCGGCATAGCCCTCGGTCTGCTGCGTAAGCTCCATGGCGATCATGGTCACGACGGCGGAGTTGGTGCGGCCCATGCAGGACTCGTCGACGGCCAAGCTGTCGTACTGGATCTTGTAGTCGCAGACCTCGGTGAGGCCGGACTCGTCAACATAGATGGCGATGGTGCTGGCGCCGTGGTCCTTGGCGACCTGGGCGGCGACGATGGTCTCCTTGGTGCCGCGCATGGACACGACGACGGCCAGGGTGTTCTCGTTAACGTAGGCGGGGGTTGCGTGCACGAACTCGTTGCTGGTGTAGCTGGAGCTCACGACCTGCGTGGCCTCGTGCTCCATAAAGTACTGGGCAGGATAGTTGCCGCCGTTGGATCCGCCGGCGCCAATCCACACGACGCGCTTGATGCCGCCCTTGTCTGCCTTGTCAGCCAAAACCTGGGAGACGACATCCTTAACCTGTTCCTGAGTAGTCATCGTGCATCAGCCTTTCTTCTCGTTTGATGCTCTCGATGGCATACAAGTTACATACATGTTTTGGTTATGTCGACTAGTTGTATGCTATATTTGACTTAGAAATTCTGCTGGTAAGGTTTTCGACTTCCCGTTACCAGCAGTTTTGTTGTTGTATTGAATACATGCTTGATTAGACTCGCATACAAGTTAGATACAGGTTGATCACATGAACGCTTCGTCTAAAAAGAAACTGAGCCAATACGAGCGCTTGGCGGGCATGTTGCGTGACCGCATCGCCGCCGGTATCTACGCACGCGGAGACAAGCTGCCGTCCGAGATGGAACTCATGGACGAATCGGGGCTGTCGCGCAGCACCGTGCGCCACGCCCTTAAGGTACTCGTTGATGAGGGCCTGGTGCGCACCGAGCGCGGGCGCGGCGCCTTTGTGGCCGACACGCCCGCGCTCCACGAAAACAACCTGGTGTTTTCGAGCTATACCAAGCAGGTCGAAGGCCAGGGCATGAAGCCCACCACGCGCACGGTGGACTCGGGCTTTACCAAGGCGGGCGGCAGCATAGCTAAGTTCTTTGATGCCGCCGTGGGCAGCAAGCTCGTCAAACTTGTCCGCCTGCGCTACCTGGACGACGTGCCGCTGTGCCTAGAGACCACCTACCTGCCGCCAAGCTTCGAGACGCTCATCGATCGCGATATCAACGGTTCGCTCTACGCGACGCTGCGCCAAGAATTCCATCGCGCGCCAGCACAGGGACATAAGACCTTTGAGGTGTGCTATGCCTCGCAAAACGAGGCGTTTTTGCTCAACGTCGAGCGCGGGCAGGCGCTAATCCTGATCACCGACTACGTCTACGACACCGACGGCCGCCCGCTCCATGTCTCCAAGCGCATCCAGCGCACCGACCGCGCCAAATACACCGAGCCCATCGGCTAACCTGTCAAAACCACCGCAAAGGGGACAGGCACCTTTGTGGTGGTTTTAGGCGAGGAGGTCGGGGAACCAGGTTGGTTTGGGCTGGTTGGGCGTGCGCTCGGCCAGGACCAACTCCATCCAGCACATGTCGTACCAGCGGCCGAACTTTTGGGCACAGCGATCGAAGGCGCCCACCAGGCGGTAGCCCATATGGGCATGGAAATCCTGACTGTTGTGCGTTAGATACTCGTCGTCCTTGTCGTGCGGCACGGCAATGAGCGCGCACACGTTGGTAATGCCCATCGCGATCAGGTATTGCTTGAGCGCATCGTGCAGCTTGCGGCCCAGCCCGCCGTGGCGCACGTCGCGCGCCAGGTAGATCGACGTCTCGACCGACCAGTCGTATGCCTCGCGGCTGTTGAGCGGACTCACATAGGCATAGCCTACCGGACGCCCGTCCAGCTCCATCACCAGATACGGATAGCGCCTGAGCGTACGCTCGATGCGCCCGGCGAACTCCTCAACGCTTGGCACCTCGTATTCGCAGGTAATCGCCGTCTGGCGCACATACGGCTCATAGATGGCAAGCAGCGCCGGCGCATCATCGGGCGTCGCCAGGCGAATCGTCGGCTCGGACATCTCGGTCATACAACCCTTCCCCCTTAAAAGCAAAGGCCGCCCTGCGCCAAGCCCAGGCACAGGGCGGCCCCTTGTCATTACATCAGGCTACAGGACAGCCGCCAACGCGTCGATATCCTCCTGCGTCGTGGCCCAGCTGGTGCAAAAACGCACCACCGTGTGGGTATCGTCGTACTTTTCCCAGTACTCGATCGCCGCATGCTCGCGAATGCGGGCCATGTCCTCGTTGGGCAGAATCACGAACTGCTGGTTGGTCGGCGTCTCCAAGAAGAACTGGTAGCCGCGCTCGTGCAGCACGCGACGCAGCGCCTGAGCGGTCTCAATCGCCTGGCGACCAATCTCAAAATACAGGCCATCGGTAAAAAGAGCCTCAAACTGCACGCCCGTCAGGCGGCCCTTGGCAAGCAGTGCGCCATGCTGCTTAATACGCGGAATGGGATGCGCCGGGGCGTGCATGCCGCAAAACACCACGGCCTCGCCGCACAGAGCGCCGCACTTGGTGCCGCCGATGTAGAACACGTCGCACAGCTGCGCCAGCTCAGGCAGGGTAATGTCGCACTCATCGGCCGCCAGCGCATAGGCCAGGCGAGCACCGTCCACAAACAGCGGAATCTCGCGCTTCTGGCACACTGCGTGAATTGCCGCGAGCTCGGCCTTGGAGTACAGCGTGCCGTACTCGGTCGATAGACTCACGTACACGGCACCCGGAAACACCGTGTGCTCGTAGCTCTCGTTTTCGTAGAACACCTGGATATAGTTCTCGAGATCCTCGGCATGCATCTTGCCCTCGTAGCCGGGGATGGTGAGCACCTTGTGGCCGCCAAACTCAATGGCGCCCGCCTCGTGGCAGGCGACGTGGCCAGTCTCAGCAGCAACGACGCCCTCGTACGGCGCGAGCAGCATGTCGATCACCGTCGCGTTGGCCTGCGTGCCGCCCACCAGAAAAAACACGTCGGCATCGGGGGCCTGGCAGGCCTCGCGGATAAGCTGCTTGGCACGCTCGGTGTGTACATCGGTACCGTAGCCGGGCTGCGGCTCCATGTTGGTATCGACGAGCGCCTGCAGCACTGCCGGATGTGCGCCGTGGGAATAGTCGTTGTTAAACGCGAGCATGGCAATCCTCTCTTACCGGGTATCGGCCAGATGATTCAAACGGAGCTATTGTACGCCGTTGGGATAGGCAATGCGCGCGGCAAGGCACTCAAGTGCCAGTACCAGGGCAAAGCCGCAGCTCACGTCACTCAAAAAGTGCGCACCGATCACGATGCGGCCAAACGCGACGAGCGCCGCGACCACAGCCGCCGTCCAAAAGACCACGCGGCGGCGCGACGGTTTTTCCTTAAAGGCCGCCGCGGGAAGCCCGGCGAGCATAAGGCCGATCGCCGCATGCGCGGTGTGTCCACTCGCGAACGACTTGAACCCGTCCTTGATCACGCCGGCGGCGATATAGGTCCACTTGTCGGGATTGCCGATCACCCACCACGGCTGAAAATTGAGCCCCGGCGTGACCTCGATCACGCGCATGCGCGGGCGCGACCACAACGGCTTAACAATGACGTTGAGGATGATGGCCTGAGCGACCCACACGGCCAGTACCATCAACGCCCAGCGTGTGAGCTCGTCGGGCTCGGTCGTGCGAGTAAGGCGATAGACGATAAGGTTGGCGACGATGACCAACACAAACGTCAGAACCAGCTGAAACGCAATAAGCTTGCCACCGACGCGCAGCGATCCGATAATCTCGTAGCCGACCAGGCCCACGTTGATC
This sequence comes from uncultured Collinsella sp., assembly GCA_958420355.1. Classification (GTDB taxonomy): domain Bacteria; phylum Actinomycetota; class Coriobacteriia; order Coriobacteriales; family Coriobacteriaceae; genus Collinsella. The sequence continues at coordinate 26,287 of CATZJG010000020.1, read as the reverse complement.
AGAACGCCCAGCACGGCGAGCCACTTGCTCGTCTTGGAATCGGGGCGTGCCGAGCGCACGAGCATAACGCCCGCGACGCTCGCCGTCAGCTCAAACGGCAGCTCGCCGGCCGCCTCGACAAAGCGGCCGTACATGCTGCCGATGTTGAACAGCGCGCTCGAGATCTGATAATCGAAGAAGCTGCCCACGCCCAGACAAAGACACAGGACAACCGCGATAATGGCGACATCTTTCTTATAGATGTATCCGAACATGCTTTCCTTTCGGTCGGGCGAAGGGCAGTCAACCTGCAATGTGGGTGAGACGAAGATGGCTTTGTCCCGTAAATACCCTTACAGGTTGAGCATAAGTAAGCGAAAACGTTCCATTTGTGGCAAGGTGGCCCGAAGGAGGAGGGAAGCGTACTTGCGTACGCGACCGACGAGTGAGGGTCAGATTGCCCAAATGGGGCGTTTGCAGCGTCGACCCGTTAGTCATCGTCGCTAGCACCCAGCTGCTGCAGCAGCATGAGCGCGGCCGCCACCGGGCCGGTGCCGTCGTTGGCATCGAGGCCGCGACCCAGGCCGCTGCCCGCGCCGGCGCCCGCCTTGTAGGGCACCGACAGCTTGCGACTCTTGGGAAAGTTCACCGCGCCATAGCGGGTCTTAAGCTCAAAGGCTACCTTCTTGGGCACGTCGACGCCCAAGAACGTGATGCGGCCGCCACTGAGCGTAACGCTCTCGAGCCCCAGGCGCTCACCGCGAATGCGGATGCGCGCGCGATTGAACAGGTTGAGTCCCGCCAACGGCAGCTCGCCATGCGCGGCCTCGGTCTCCTCCTGCACCTCGTCGATACTCTCCAGGTCCTCAGCCGCCGCGAGCTTGCGGTACACGAGCACGCGCTGGTCCACCGCCGGCATGTACTCCTCGGACAAGAAGTAGTCGGCCGGCAGGTTAATGCCCACGCTCGCCGCCTCCACGCCGGCGTCATCATCGCCGCGCGCCTCGGCCACGGCCTGTCCCAGCATCTGCGTAAACAGATCAAAGCCCACGCTCGACAGGTTGCCGTGCTGCTCGGCGCCCATGAGCGAGCCGGCACCACGGATCTCCAGGTCGCGCATGGCGATGCGCATGCCGCTGCCCAGGTCCTGGAACTCGGAAAGTGCGGTCAGGCGCGCCGTGGCCTCCTCGGTGAGCGGCAGCTCGCCCGGGAACATAAAGTACGCGTAGGCCTGCGTGGCCGAGCGGCCCACGCGGCCCTTGAGCTGGTAGAGCTGCGCCAGGCCCAAACGCTGCGAGTCCTCGATGATGAGCGTGTTGGCCGTTGCGTTGTCGATACCGCTCTCCACGATGGTCGTGGCGATAAGCACGTCAATCTTTTTGGTCGCGAACTCGATCATCACGTCCTCGACCTCGCGCGGGCTCATCTTGCCGTGCGCCACGCCCACGCGCGCTTCGGGCGCAGCCTCGTGCACGCGCGCCACGGCATCGTCGATGGTCTTGACGCGGTTGGACACGTAGTACACCTGACCGCCGCGGCCCACCTCCAGGCGAATCGCCGCACTCACCACGTCGGGGTCGTACTCCCCCACGTGTACGATCACGGGACGACGCCCGGTCGGCGGTGTGGTGATCAGGCTCATGTCGCGCACGCCGCTCGTGGCCATCTGCATGGTTCGCGGAATCGGCGTTGCCGAGAGCGTGAGCACGTCGATTTGCTCGCGCAGGTTTTTGAGCTGCTCCTTGTGCTGCACACCAAAGCGCTGCTCCTCGTCGATGATCACCAGGCCCAGGTTCTTGGGGTTCACGTCGGCCGAAAGCAGACGGTGCGTGCCGATGAGCACGTCAATCGTGCCCTCGGCAAACGCCTTGAGCGCGCGCTTTTGCTGCGCCGGCGTGCGGAAGCGGCTGAGTACCTCGACCTCCAGGCCAAACGGGGCAAAGCGCTCAAAGAAGGTCTCGTAGTGCTGTTGGGCCAGAATGGTCGTGGGGCAGAGCACCATGACCTGGCGGCCGGAGTCCACGCACTTAAAGGCCGCGCGCAGGGCGACCTCGGTCTTGCCAAAGCCCACGTCGCCGCACAGCAGGCGGTCCATGGGCTTGGGCGCCTCCATGTCGGCCTTGATGTCGGCGATAGCCTCCAGCTGGTCACGCGTCTCGTCGTAGGGGAAGCTCTCCTCCATCTCGATCTGCTCGGGCGTATCGGGCGGACAGGCGATACCGGTAATCGACGAGCGGCGCGTATAGAGGTCGACCAGGTCAAACGCCAGCTTTTTGGCATTCTTGCGCGCCTTGTTGGTAGCCCGCGTCCAGTCGGCGGTGTTGAGCCTGGTCAGGCGCGGCTTGTCGCCGTCGGGGCCAACATAGCGTGTGATGCGGTCGACCTGCTCGAGCGGCACGTAGAGCTTGTCGCCGTCGGCATATTCCAGCAAAAAGTAGTCGCGCTCCTTGCCGCCCACTTCCTGGCGCGCGATCTCGCTAAAGAGCGCGATGCCGTGGGTGGCGTGCACCACGTAATCGCCCGGCTTAAACGGGAAGGTGATCTGCGTGATGTCAACCTTGCGGCGGCTGCGCGCGCGGTTGGCGTCCATGCGGGCGTTGAGGTCGGCGATCGAGAACACGGCCAGGTTGGCATCGGGCACCACCACGCCCTGCGGCAAGGCGGCATCGACAAAGGTCACACGTCCGCGCGAAATAGTGGGCACGGCGGCGCCGGCGGCAGCCTGCGCGGCGCCCGCCTCGAGCGAGCGGGCGTTGAGCGCGTCGGCCTTACGCTCGCGAATGGAAGCATGGGCCTCCTGGCGTGCGGCACGGTCGGCGGAATCCGCCGCTGCCACGCGAACGCGGTCGCCGATAGCGCCGACATTTTCGGGCGCCGCGGTCAGCGATTCCTCAAAGGTAATGCCCTCGTCGCCAAAGGTGAGCTCCATCGACTCGCGCGCACCGCGGTCGGGGATGGCAAACACGCAGGCATAGCGCTTGCCCACGACCTCCTGGATGCGCGTCATAAAACGGTTGTCCGAGCCTGCGATGGCCGGCTGCTCAATCTTGAGCTCGGCCGTCACCGCACCGCCGGCACGGATGAGGCTCACGTAGTTCAGGCGCTGCTGGGCACCAAAATCGAGCTGTTGGGCGCGCACGTACAGACCATCCAGGCGGTCAATCCCTGCCTCGCCGGCACGGGCCTCAATATCCTCGTAGGCGCGCAGGCAGTCGTCGAACAGCGAGCGCGGCTCGGACAGAACCACGAGTGCCTTGCCGCTCACGTGCGCCAACGGGCTTACGGTCTGGCCGTACATCACCGGCAAAAAGCGGTCGAGCTCGGGCGTGACGATGCGCGCATCCACCATCTCGAGCAGCGCCGCCAGCTTGCTGTCGTCCTGGCTGGCACGGTAGAGCGCCACGTGCATGTTGTGGACGGCATCGTCGGTAAGCGCCAGCTCGCGGCAGGGGAAGATCTCGATACTGTCCTCGTTGCCGATGGTCTGCCCCGTGGAGCTCACCATGCGGCGGATGCGGTCAATCTCGTCGCCGAAGAACTCGATGCGCACGGGCGCCTTTTCCTGTGCGGAGAACACCTCGACGGTGTCGCCGTGCACGCGGAACAGACCGGGCGCATCGGCGGCGCCGGCATTGGTGTAGCCCATGCCCACCAGGCGCTGCGGCACCTCATCAAAAGGAATCTCCTCGCCCACCGCAAAGGTCGTGGACTCCCAATAGCGGCTCTCGACCGGCGGCACGCAGCGCAGCAGCGCGCGGGCCGAGGCAACCATGATGCAGTTGTCCCCGCGCACGATGCGCCCCAGAGCCTCGCAGCGCTGCGCCACCACGGCATCGTCGGGCGCCTGCTCGCGCCACGGATAGTCCTTGCGCTCGGGAAAACGGCACACGTGCGCCAGGCCCACGTAGGCGGCAAGGCTGCGCGCGGCGCGATCGGCCGCATCCTCGCCACTCACAATGTAGACCGTCGGGCGCGGACGGCGCGCAAACTGGGCGGCCGCCATAAGCGTGCGGCCCGACTGCGACACGGCCAGCGTCACGTCCTCGCCGGCATCGAGTCCGGCCTCGACGGTCTGCAGCGCCTCGGCAGTGTAGAGCTGCGCGGCTATACGGTGAATGAGCATGCTGTTCCTCCGGCATCGCAACGCCAAAAGCCCGCCGGGGCAAGCTCGGCGGGTCGTACGTCAAATACATTGCCTGTCATGGTAGCGCATGGAGAGGACTCCGGCTCAAGAGCAAACCCAGCCCCGCAAAAAACGCCAGACGAAGATGCGTTCCGCCCTACCCCGCTACGCGCACGCTGGGGCACAAATCTGCCAGCGGACACTCGTCACACTTGGGTTTGCGGGCGTCGCAGATCTCGCGACCGAAGGTGATCCACTGATGGTTGACCGACTCCCAATACTCGTGCGGCAAAATCTTGAGCAGATCCTGCTCGGTCTTGAGCGGCTCCTTGGCATGCGTCTTGGGACTCAGCATCAGGCGGTGCGCAATGCGGTTGACGTGCGTGTCCACCGCAATGCCCTCCACGATGCCATACCCCACGTTGAGCACGATGTTCGCCGTCTTGCGTCCCACGCCCGGCAGCTTCACGAGTTCCTTCATGTCGGCCGGCACCTCGCCGCCATAGTCGGCGACGATCATCTGCGCGGCCTCCACGGCATGCTTGGCCTTGCTCTTGTAGAAGCCGAGTGACTTGATGGTGTCTGTCACGTCAGCCACGCTCGCCCCGGCCATGGCCTCGGGCGTGGGCCACTGGGCAAACAGCCTCGGCGTCACCTTGTTGACCTGCGCGTCGGTCGTTTGCGCCGAGAGCAGCACCGCGATCAGCAGGCGGAAGGGATTCTCGTGATCCAGAAAACACTCGACCGGGCCATAGCGACGGTTGAGGCGCTCGCACACCTCAACGGCGCGCTCGCGTTTGGCGGCATTGGTCTCGCGTGGCATAACGACTCCTCGGCTCAACGGCACAATAAACTTATGGGCACAATTGTCCCACGTCCGAGACGCTTACGCCTCCAAGAATGCGCCGGTCTGACGGCCCCACAGGCTCGCATACTCGCCACCCGCCTCGACGAGCTGCGCATGCGTGCCGTCCTCGACGATCTCGCCATCGGCCAGCACCACAATGCGGTCGAGCGCCGCCACGGTGGACAGGCGGTGCGCCACCACAATGGAGGTACGTCCACGCATCAGGTTTTCGAGCGCCTCCTGCACCAGCGCCTCGGACTCGCTGTCGAGGGCAGAGGTCGCCTCGTCGAGCACCAGAATCGGCGCGTCGGTTAGGATGGCGCGGGCGATAGCCACGCGCTGACGCTGGCCGCCCGAGAGCTTGACGCCGCGCTCGCCCACCATGGTGTCAAAGCCACGGGGCAAGCGGTCGATAAACTCCAGGGCATTGGCCAGGCGCGCGGCCTCGCGAATCTGCTCATCAGTGGCGTTGGGACGACCGTAGGCAATGTTTTCGCGAATGGAGCGGTGAAACAGCAGCGCCTCCTGCGGCACGTAGGCAACCTGGCGGCGCAGGCTCTGCTGCGTGCAGCGCGAGACGTCCTGGCCGTCCACGAGCACACGGCCGCCCTGCACATCGTCCAAGCGCAACAGCAGCTTGGTGAGCGTCGACTTGCCCGAGCCCGATTTACCCACCAGGCCCACGCGCTGGCCCGCCGCCACGTGAAGCGTCAGGTCGTCGAACACGTTCTCGCCCGCCGCAGCGTCACGGTACGCAAAACTCAGGTGCTCAAAATCAATCGCGCCCTCGGTCACTTTGAGCTCGGGGGCGTCCGGGTCATCTGCCACCAAACGTGGCTCGTCCAGCACGCGCGTCATCTCGGCCGCATCGCCGAGCGCGCGGTTGATGCGCTGCATCATGGAGCTTACGTAGTTCAGACGCATGGTGAGGTTATAGGTGTAGGTAAAGATCATGACGAGCGAGCCGGCCGAGATGCCAAACCACGCGTTGCCGCCCGCCACGAACACACTCACCACGGCCATGGTGATGACGATAAGACCCGAGGTCGTAAAGTTGCGCTGCATCATGGCGTGCATCGAGACCGTCTCGGCATCGCGCGCGGCACGATCGGCGGCGTCGAACAGATCGCGTTCAAAGTCCTCGCGCCCGCAGGTCTTAACGGCCAAGATGTTCGTGACCGCGTCGGAGAGCACGCCCGAGAGCTTGTTCTGCGCAGCGGACGTCGCGGCCGAAAGCGGCATGATGCGCTTGTACATAAGCCAGACAAACGCAATGTAGACGACCATGATGCACACCAGGATCACGGTAAACGTCGGTACCACCGGGGCGAGTGCGGCCACGGTGCAGACGACCGAGGTGATGGTGGGGATGAGCGAATACACCGTCACGTCCACCAGCCCCGTATAGCCGCTCATAAAACGGCTCGTCTGGCTCACGAGTGATCCGCCAAAGCGGCTGGTGTGAAATGTCATGGATTGGTTGGAGAGCGTGTCGAAGCATAGACGCGCCAGGTGATAGTTGCCTGCGATCTCGAGCTTGTAGACGGTGTAGTCCTGTAGCTTGGAGAGGATCTGACCCACCAGATTAACGAGTACGAGTGCCAGGATATAGGGGCCGAAGACCTCAAACACCTGGTCACCCGCCACGGGACCGGCTTGAACGCGGTCGACAATGAGGGCCATCACATAGGTATTGGCAAACGTCAGCAAAAAGATGTAGCCCGCCGACGAGAACACCGAGAGAAAGACAATCAGCGGCTGCGCGCGCGTGACACCCCAAAACCGCTGCAGCGTGCGGCGCACGGTGGAGCGGCTGAGCGGGCTGGTGCTTCTCTGAGACATGGGCTTCCTTTCGCGTCTGATAGGGCGAAACGCCATTGTTGCACATTGGAGCACACTCCAGACAAGTGCGATACGAAAAGCGGTGGGGCGCCCGCGTTTGCGCCGGCGCCCCACCGTCTTGTTGCAATTAGCCTTCGTCTTCTTGGTCTGTGAGAAGGTCCGCGGACGTGAGTCCCAAGATCTCATCGGCTTGGTCGACGTCTTCCAGTGCGTCGATGTCCTTGAGCTTGCGCTCCATGACGTTGGTGCGCGTGGTGATGATGCCCTCGACCGTTTTGCCCGCGGTCTCGATCTGCTGCTGGGCGCGGCGCAGCGCCTTTTGATAGCGCGGCAGCTCGGCCTTGACGGCGGAGAGCACGCGCAGCACGTCGTCGGTACGTTTTTGCAACTTAAACGTCTGATAGCTCATCTGCAGACTGTTGAGGATGGCCGCCATGGTGCTGGGACCGGCAACGTTGACGTGATAGTCGCGGCCCAGGGTCTCGATAAGCCCGGGGCGGCTGACGACCTCGGCGTACAGTCCCTCAAACGGAACGAACAGAATGCCAAAGTTGGTGGTCGCGGGCACGCTCAGGTACTTCTCGCAAATGTCCTTTGCCTCGCGCTTGACCATGGTGTCGAGCGTCTTGCGCGCAGCCGCCACGGCCTCCGCATCACCCGACTCCTGCGCGTCGAGCAGGTGCTCGTACGCGTCGCCCGGGAATTTGGAGTCGATCGGCAGCAGCACGGGATCGCCCTCGTCTACCGGCAGCTTGACGGCAAACTCAACGCGCTCCGAGGCGCCGGGCTTGGTGGTGACGTTTTCCAGATACTGGTCGGGCGTAAGGATGTCCGCCAGGATCGCACCCAGCTGCACCTCGCCCAAAATGCCGCGCGCCTTTACATTGCCCAGCACGCGCTTAAGGTCGCCAACGCCGGTGGCGATAGATTGCATATCGCCCAGGCCCTTGTACACGGCCTCGAGCTGGTCGCTCACCTGCTTAAACGATGCCGACAGTCGGTCGTTGAGCGTGCGAGAGAGTTTCTCGTCCACCGTCGCGCGCATCTGATCGAGCTGCACGTTGTTGTCTTTGCGGATGGCGCCCAGCTGAGCATCAACCGTCTCGCGCACCTTGTCCAGACGATGCTCAATGCCTTCGCGGTTGGCGCCGAGCTGTTGGGCCGTCTCGCGGCGCAGGTCATCCATCCGGTCACCAGCTTGCGAGAACTCGCGTGCGATGGTCAGGTAGCGTTGCTGCTCCACGGCCGCATCGGTCGTCTGCTGCTGCGCGATGGCATTGGCCGTGCGGCGGGTTTCGGCCAGCGCGACGTTCAGGGCATCGAGCGCGTTGTTAGCCTGCTCGAGTGCTGCCAGCGTTTCCGCGCTACTGTCGCTACGCTCCCGCAACTCGGCACGCAGGCTCTTGAGTTGGAGGGCGCAAGCCACAGCAACCCCCACCGCCACCAAGGCGATCACAACAAGCACAATATCAATAGCAGACATAAACTCCGCCCAACAAACCCAATCGAGTACCAATCAATACCGAGATCAATCTTACCCCGCCATACACGCAGAGCGCCCCACGGCAATCGGACAAATGGATTTTGGCGCACAGGCATTAAAGCGCTAGCTCTCCCAGCTGGCGCGAATGGTTGTTATGACATCGCCTAGGCGCTGGCCGAGGGCTGACAGATGTTGGAGCACTTCGCCGGGCGAAGCGCCGTTGAGGATGCAGGTGAGCGCATACGAGGCCAAGAAAATCGCCGCAAGTCCTAGCGGAATGAGCACGATCATCGCCAATGTGCGCAGGCGCTGGCCCACGCGGCGGCGACGCGTGCGGCGTTTGTCGAACGCAAGCTCCTGCGCATATGAATCTTGTTGTACGGAATAGGCCTCTGGTGCCGATTCGCCCGCAGGCGAAACCACAGGCGTGGCATTTTGCGCAGGGGGCTGGGCTGCCGCCCCCTGCATTTGCATCTCCATGAGTCGTTGCTGCTGACGCAGCATGCGCTCAGCTTGTTGCTGCGGAGTCTCAAGAAACAGATCCATGCTGGCCTCCAAAATCGGAGCATTCGACGCTTACGACCAGCATCCCGCACCGCCATGACCGCGACAACGCAATCGCCGGCAATAGCCACAAAGTTTCTTTTGCTCAAAAGCTGTCGAAAAGCTCAACAACTCCCCTACCAGCACTTTCTCTGAGCTTTTTTCGTCAGCAATCTTTTGGCCTTCCACCCTTACACCAACTGACCAAAATCTAACCAAAAGCTTGACGAAAATTGTGGAAACAGGGACCCCACACAAAAAGTGCCGCCCCAAAGGGCGGCACACAAACTTATTATCAGCTTTTCTGTAACGAGCACGCGACGACTCAACGCCGGAGCGCAGGGCGGGGAAACCTTTGCCTCGCGCGACCCTGCGAAGCCGTGAGCGAGAGGGAAAGGTTTCCCCGCCCTGCGCTCCGTGGTCGGTGAGGACAGACTACATGCCTGCGAGACCTCGGGCGGCGGTGGCGCACATAAACGCCAAGGTTAGAATCGCGAGCGAGCCCGCGATGTCTGCCAGCACGCCCATTGCACGGCGTTCAAACAACCAGCTCTCAAAGTGCGGGGCGACGTTGCGCCAAACACGCCACAGCAAGATGCCCATACCGATGACGCCCGGGATATTGAGCAGTAGGATCTCGGAGCACAAAAGACCGATCAGGTTACCGGCGGCAAAGCCCGCATCACCCTCGCAGTATTTGCGATAGACCATATACAGCATGTACGCCACAAACGGCTGCAAGCACGCAGAAATAAACGTGACCACCATCGAGGGCTCCTGCGAAAAGACCTCGGTGAGTTTATCGACACTCGTGGCGTCCTTCGAAGCCAAGAATAAACCGATAACCACAAGGGGCACCACGCCCAAAATTACCTCGACCAGAGTAAACAACTTGGCAGTCAAATCCTCACTAGCCGAATTCAAATGGGGCGCCCACTCAGGATGAGCATGCGCGCCGACTTTCTTGTCCTTCTCAGCACGATCGGCCTTTTTACCCTCGGCAACCCGACGACCAGGATCCTTGCGAGTTCCCGCCGCAGCAACCCGAGCCCGAGACTTCTTACCCATAAAAAACACCCCATCAGGTAGTAGATAAACTAAAAGTCGCTACCCAGTGTACCCCACCCATGAACGCTGCCGTCCCAACCAGTCCCCATACAAAAACGTGCCGCCCCAAAAGGGGCGGCACACAAACTTTTTTATTAGCTTTTCTGTAACGAGCACGCGACGACCCAAAGCGGGCCGGGAGGGCCGGACTACCTTCCCTCAACGCGACCCTGCGAAGCCGTGAGCGAGGAGGGAAGGTAGTCCGGCCCTCCCGGCCCAGCTCACGCTAGCGCCAAGCGCTAGTAGTTCACCACCTGCTCCTCAAAGTACGCCTTCGGGTGGTTACACACCGGGCACACCTCGGGCGCCTCAGCACCAACGTGCAGGTGCCCGCAGTTCAGGCACTTCCACACCTTTACGCCCTCGCGCTCAAACACCTCGCCCGACTCGATGCGCTCGACGAGTTTGTTGTAGCGCTCCTCGTGGGCCTTCTCGACGGCGGCGACACCACGGAACTTCTCGGCGATCTCGGCAAAGCCCTCCTCCTCGGCGGTCTTGGCGAACTCGTCGTACATCGTGGTCCACTCGTAGTTCTCGCCCGCGGCGGCGTCGCGCAGGTTGTCCAGAGTGCCCGGAACGGCGCCGTCGTGCAGATACTTAAACCACAGCTTGGCGTGCTCGGACTCGTTGCCCGCCGTCTCGGCAAAGATATTCGAAATCTGAACGTAGCCATCCTTCTTGGCCTTAGATGCGTAGTAGCGATACTTGGTGTGTGCCTGGGACTCACCGGCAAAAGCGGTCTCGAGGTTCTTCTTGGTTTGGGAATTCTCAAAATCCATAGGTGTACTTCCCTTCAACACGTGCCGCCCATAGGCTTTGAGCGACCTTGTCTTTAGGATGCCCTCAAGCCGCGAATTTAAACCTTACAATCCCGTTCTTCAGATTTGAGCGGGCTACACACTCAACCAACGATCGTCCTCGGCTCGGCAAAAGCCCTCGCGCTCCAGGTCAGCTAGAATGCCCGCGATCAAGTCGCACTCGACCGGCCCGCGACCGGCTGCCGCTTCCATCTCGTTAACGCCCACCACGGCATCAGCAAGCGTAATCCCCGCCGGCTGCCCATCGCGCGCTGCCAGCAACATACGCACGATATGCGCGCGCTTTTGGCGACGCGAGCCCTCAAACTTGGACTGACGGCTATAGCCCGCCGACCGCCTGGACGGATTGGGCAACGTCTTTTTTAGATATGCGCCGTAATCTAGCAACGCGTAATACCACGCGCGCGGCGTGTCGGCATCATCGAGCGGCACGGCAAAGGGAGCGATCTCGTCCGCCGACGCACCGGGGGCCGCCGGACAGGCCGCCTGAATCAGCGGCACCAGCTCGCGATCGGGAACAGCCGGTACATCGGGAAAGAAGTGATGCAGAAAGACCGTGCGCACATTGGTCTCCAGATACACGCCCGGAAGATCAAACGCAAACGACCGGATACCCTGCGCCGTTGCCGGGCCAATACCAGGCAGAGCGACCAAGTCACGCGTCTCGTGTGGAAACTCCCCGTCCCAGTCCTCTACAACGCGCTGAGCGGCCCCGTGAAGCGCCAGAGCGCGTCGGTTGTAGCCCATCCCCTGCCAAGCGTCCAAAACATCGGAAGGCGCGGCCTGGGCAAGCGCCTGCACGGTCGGAAAACGATCGAGCCACACCGGCATGCGCGCCTCCACACGCGGCACCTGCGTTTGCTGCAGCATGACCTCAGAAAGCCAAATGATGTACGGATCGCGTGTGCGGCGCCACGGAAGGTCGCGATAACGCAGGACCCCTTCCGAACGAATCATCGAACGAAAGGGGTCCTGAATCATGGCTATGCTCCTTATGCGGCGCTATTCCTCCCGGTAAGCGCACGCGCAGGTGGCGTACTCGGGAAACGCTTCGCGGTCGGCGAACTTGGGATCGACGGCCGGGAACTGGCGGTGAGCGACGATGTCGCCGAGCGAAACGGAATCGAGGTAGTCGCGCATCAACGCCTGAGCTCCGGCCCACAGGGGATGATAGCAGCACGCGCCCATGCGCGCACAGTCACCATCGGGCGCGGTGCAATCGTTCATAACCATAGGACCCTGAACGGCCTCGACGACCTGGCGGATAGTGACGTCGTCCGGACTGACCTTGAGACGCATGCCACCGTGGACGCCACGCAGGCTCTCCACAATACCGGCCTGGACCAAACCGTGCTGAATCGAGCGGGCAAACGAATACGGGACATTGACCTCTTCGGCAGCGGTGCGAACAGAAAGCAAGCACTCCGGATCCTCGGCAAGCATCGCCAGCATACGAAGGGCGTAATCAGTCTTCCTCGATATGTCCATTTTTCCCCTTTCAAGGAATACGAACAGCTCGAACGAGCTCCGGGGCCGAGCTTGTGTCGAGACGCTAAATGACTGCCAGGACATCCAAATGGTAAATCGGATATCCACTGAGTGCCGCGCTTGGAGCGAAATGCATCAGATGCGGCGCACAGTGCAATTTAGTATAACCTAACCCCCTGTCTCGTAGAACAGGTGTTGCGCAACAAAGCTGTTGTTCAGACAGATATATTTATTAGATTTTACTTGCGTTCCCGAAGGCGCGGGGATTCTGGGCGAAGATGTACCAGGGCGATCGTTCTATCGAAACAAAGTGCATCAAACGCAAAAAGCCACGTCCGAAGACGTGGCTTTAATTGCGTTGGCGGGAAGTACGGGGCTCGAACCCGCGACCTCCGACGTGACAGGCCGGCGCTCTAACCAAACTGAGCTAACTCCCCAGGCAGACGTTCGCGTTTGTTTCCGCTCGCGTGCGCTGCGGGGATTAGTATACACAGAAGTCTGTCCGGCGCGCAACAACTTTTTTGAAAAAATTTTTGGGACCATCCGGGAGGGTCTCCGGGGCTGGGGCGCGGGTTAAGTTTGCTGCTCTACAGTCCTGCGCAAGACGGAAAGCACATTAAGTGCTTTCCTTTGCGTGCGGAACTCGCGACAAACTTAACCCGCGCCCCAGCCCCGGAGACCCTCCCTGTCGTCACTTTGTTCAACCAGTTTTGCGGGCGTGCGCCGCTGCGCGGCTAGCCCGCGTGCTCCTCGGCGGGGTTGGTCTGATGGATCTTGTTGAACTTTGGCCTTTGGCTTAAAGAAAAACGGGAGGTGCGGCTTGCATCCCCCGTTTTTGTTGTGGTTACTCTAGGTCAATAAATTTGGTGCTTATGATCTTGCCGTCTTTTACGAGCATTCTGGCCATGGTGGGGCCTCGGGTGCCTCTGGGGTAGCTGGCGCTGCCCGGGTTGAGGACTAAGCAACGGCCCACTTGGGCTTCTTTGGTTACGTGGGTGTGGCCGTTGATGGCTACGTCTACGGATCCCACCGGAAGGTCTTCGCGGTAGTGGGCTACGGCGAATTTGAGGCCTTCGTAGGTAAAGAGTGCAAGACGGTCTACATCGGGGCCGTAGTCGCGGTAGTAATCGTTGTTGCCCAGTACGGCCCGCACGGGGGCGATGGTGCATAGGTGCTCGTAGTCCATCTCTGACGTAAGGTCGCCGGCGTGGATAATCAGATCCGCGCCCTCAAGCTCGTCCAGGAGCGCAGGCGACAAATAGCCGTGGGTGTCCGAGATGATGTCGATGCGCTTGGCGCTTGCACTGTTCATGGGATCCCTTCCGCAAAAAACGATTCGGCAGATACATACAAAAAAGGCCCCACGGCTCCGCAGACGATGGGTCTACAGGGCTGCGGGGCCAGTGTGCTAGAGACTCAGGGCCTTCTTAAGCGGCACGACGCGGCGGCGCGAAACCGGCACGCGTTCGTCGACGCCCGTAATGCCCAGCTGGATGGCACCCGAGGGCACCGTCTCGACATCCGTGACGCACGCCAAGTTGACGATATAGCGGCGGTGAACACGGAAGAAGCCAAAATCGCAGAGCTTGGCCTCAAACTGTGCCAGCGAGGTCGTCGACAAAAAGCGATCATCGACGGTATAGATGCAGGAGTAATCGTCCTTGGCCATGATAAAGCGAATGTCGTCCACGGGAATGAGCACCTTGCGGCCGCCCTTTTCCACCGGGATACGCTCGATGGTCACTTTGCTGTCCGTAACCGGCTTGGCGCGTTGCATGACCTTCTCGATCGCGCGATCCAAGCGAGCTTCCTCGACAGGCTTCATCAGATAATCGACGGCATCCACGTCGAATGCCTCGACCGCGTGGTCACTATACGCAGTCACAAACACGATCGCCGGCGGATTTTTGAGCTTATGCAGCGCCTCGGCAAGTTGCAGGCCCGAGGCACCGGGCATCGAGATATCGAGAAACACGACATCCACGCGACTTTCCATAAGCATCTCGATGGCGGAGCGGACGCTCGACGCCTCCGTGATCGTGCCGATCTTGCCCGTTTGCTCGAGCAGGAAGCGAAGCTCCGAGCGAGCCGGCGCCTCATCATCCACAATCATCGCACGCAGCATAGGGATAAAACCTTTCGTCAACTAACTACGCCGGGCATCCGTCGCATGACGTTGAGCCCGTAGCCTTTTATTTTACTCTTGAATGTCAAAGATGCTCTCTGACAAATCAAGATGAAGGAGCACTTTGGTGCCCTTGCCCGGCGCCGATTCGACACGCGTATAGGAGTGCGGCCCATAAAAGCGATGGATGCGCTCCGAAATATTGTGCATGGCCACACCGGCGCCGCCACCCTGGGGAGAGCTGGCGTCGGGACGGGCAGAGCGCTCGTCAAACAGTCTGGCGGCGGTACCCTCATCCATGCCCACGCCATTATCGGCCACGGCAATCAAGATTGCATCCTCGCCGTCTTGGTGAACGGTCACGTCGATCCTCAGGGCGTCGTCATCGCCCATACCATGACGTACGGCGTTCTCGACAATCGGCTGGATCACGAACGCCGGCACCAGCGTATCTTCCACATCCTCGGACACATCGAACGTCGCAAGCACGCGGTCCTCGCCAAAGCGGGCCTTCTCAAAGGTAAGGTAGCGCTTGGTCTGTGCAACCTCGCGCGAGACCGGAATGAGCGATCCCGAGTTGTCGAGCGTGGCACGATAGAACGATGAGAACTCACGAAGCAGTTCGCGGGCCCGCAGCGGGTCGGTGCGCGTAAACGATGCAATGGTGTTCAGCGTGTTGAACAGGAAGTGCGGGTTAATCTGCGCCTGCAGCGCACGCACCTCAGCGCGCGCTGTGAGTTCCTTTTGCACCTCGAGCTCGTGGATGGCGAGCTGCGTGGACAAGATCTCGGCAAAGCCCGAGGCAAGCGCGTACTGGGTACGGTCGACGGCGCGCGGGGTCTTGTAGTAGAACTTGAGCGTGCCGACGGTACGATCGCCCACCTTGATGGGGGCGATAATGCCGGCGGGGACTTGGTTGTGCGAGCCATCCGAGCCCACGACATCCACCATACGGTTGAACGACTGCACGATGCCATGTTCGATAACGTAGCGTGTGGCAAGCGTGTGGATGGGAGAATCTGGCAGTAGTTTTTCCTCAAACTCGCCTGCGCAGGCCAACACGTTGCCCTCGTCGGTGATGGCCACCGTCATGGCGCGCGTCTCGGGCAAAATGCGCCGGCACACCAAACGCGCCGACTCCTGCGTCAGACCGCCCTTAATGTCCTCAAGCATGGCCGAGGCCACCGAGAGCGTTTCCTCGGTGTACTGGGAGCGCACCGAATCGGGATTGAGCGTCAAAAAGATAAAGATGCACAGAAAGATGCACAGCAGCGCGCAGGCAATCACCGTGGCGATCGGCTCGATACCGGTCACCAAGGCAAAAATAAAGTACACCAGCACGCAAATGGCGCAGGCAACGGCAATGATGCGAAAGATTGATATTGAACTATCGCGCTGGGCACGGCGGTCGATCATTCGGCCCCCTCCAGGATACTGATCAGTTGTGCGTCACGCCAAAGCCCGTCCATGATCTTGGGCCAAAAGCTCTGGAAACGCAGGTAGCTTGCAGCGTTTTGGCACGCATAGGCCTTTGCCTCGCCGATACCATGGCGCCAAATGCGCAGGTAGCCCTCATGCTCGCGGGTAAACACGCTGCGGACCATAGCGGTCTTGCGCACGCGGTCGTCGAGCTCGCGCGAAATCCACGGGCCCGGGTAGGGCATGAGTGATGCCGCCGTAACGGGAATGAGCTCCTTTTGATGCGCGGCGAATGTCAACTTGGCCCGTTCGTAGTACCAACGGTATACATCCTGCATAAAGCGCGGTGAGCGCTTTTCGGACTCCGGAGGCAGATGGCGCACGGTCCACTCGTTATCGAACCACACGTCGTAGCCAAACATGCGCATGTTAAAGAGGTAATCCAAGTCCTCGCCGCGGGTGATAAACGGGTCAAAGGCCACACGCGTAAAGGCGCGGGCGTGCAGGGCCATCAGGCCGCCGCACACGTAGTTGGAGCGTGAGATGCGGGTGCCCGAGAGCGCCTTTTTCATCCAACGGTTGAACTCGATGCGCTTGGTCCACCAACGATGGCAGATGCCCGCCTTGTCCGTGGGAGCCAGCGGCGAGCCGTCGCGATCGTAGAAATAACCGCTCTTGACCAAGATCGGCAAGCCCTGACGTGTCTGCTGCCCCAACGCATAGGTCGCGCGCTTCATAAAGTCGGCGTCGATGACAGTCTCATCGTCATCCAAAAAGATAACCGCGTCATGCCCCAGCACAGCGGCACAGGCTAGCCCCATGTTGCGGATGGCACCGTAGCCTCGCAGGCTCACGCACTCGCCCGAACCCTTGGGCGCGATCTGAGCAACCCGGTCTGCGATGCGCGAGGCCTGGGTGTTGGTGACAACGGTGACCTTGAGCGTGGGATGCGCGTCGACAATCTCGTGCACGCGCAGCGACACATCCGCTGTGGCAGAAACGGGACAGACCACCAAAAGGATGATGCGCGGGATGTCACGTACCTGCTCAAGCGAGGCCAGGCAGCGGTCGAGTTCGGGATTGTCGGCGTTGAGTCGCGTCGAATGGTCATAGGTGCCAGGGGCGTTTGCGCAAGCGTCATCGCCCGCCCAATACGTTGGAATCACGACCGTGGCGTTCATGCCTTACCCTCCCTGCAACACAAAAACGGGACGCCGCCAAACACAGGCGACGCCCCGCGACCTAGCTGATTCCATCATACCCACTTGGGCAAATCATTGCTCGCAAGTCGCAATGTTTATTGCGGATAACCCCAAAAGAGTACCGTGGACAGGCACAATAGCCGCTCGCTCCTATGCGGCATGCTCTGCCGCCCGAGTCATGCGGGACAGGCGGACCAGCAGCATAAAGCCAACGATCAGCAGCACGCCAATGGAAAGGACGCCCAGCGACGGGTTGCCGGTCAGCGAGGTGACGACCGACACTAGGAAAGTGCCCATGACGCTTGCATAGCGACCGAAGATGTCAAAGAAGCCGTAGTACTCGTTGGACTTTTCCTTGGGGATAATGCGGCCAAAGTAGCTACGGCTAAGCGCCTGCACGCCGCCCTGGAACAGGCCGACCATAATGGCAAGCACCCAAAACTCAAAGGCGGTCTTTAGGAAGAACGCGGCGAACAGCACAATGCCCATATAGGCGGCGACTGCCACCAAGATCATGTTGAGCGTGCCCACGCGGCCGGCGAGCTTGCCGTAGATGATGGCGGACGGAAAGGCCACGAACTGCGTAACGAGCAGCGCCAGGACCAACTGGGTCGAATCGATGCCCAAGGCCGATCCGTAGCTGGTTGCCATGGAAATGACCGTGTGCACACCGTCGATATAGAAGAAGAACGCGATCATGTAGACCAGCACGGTCTTGTTGTGGGCGATCTCGCGCATGGTGTGTCCGACCTCGGAGAACACACCGCCCACGATGTGGCCGATAGTGTCCTCGGGACCGCGCTCGCGACCGTACTTTTGCTTATAGGTGCGAATGAGCGGCAGGGTAAAGATGAGCCACCAGGCACCAGTGATGATAAACGACAGACGCGTTGCCAGCATGGTAGGGACGCCAAGAGCGGGGCCACCCATGATGAGCGCCAGGCAGATGACGAACGGCACGGTGGAACCGATGTAGCCCCAGGCATAACCCGAGCTGGACACGGCGTCCATGCGCTCGTCGGTGGTAATGTCGGGCAGCATGGCGTCGTAGAACGTCATAGAAGAATTAAGGCCGATGGTGCACAGCACGTACACGGTCAAAAATGCCATGGCGGACATTGGGATAGCCTGCGCCAGGCAAAGCACCAGGCCCGTGAGGAAGAAGCCCAAGAAGAACTTGATCTTGTTGCCGGCGTAGTCGGCAAGCGCGCCCAGAATGGGCATGAGCATGGCGATGACCAGCGAGGCGATCGTCTGCGCATTGCCCCAGGCGACCACCAGGTCGGCCGAAGAAGCGCCGGTATTGATGGCGTTAAAGTAAATGGGCACCACCGAGGTATTGAGCAGCACGAGGGCCGAATTGCCCACATCATACATAACCCAGTTACGCTCGAGCTTGGTGTATTTCATGGACAGGGACCCTTCGTATTCGCCCGATATGCAGTTAGTTCATCGTACCCCAATTGTCCAGAACCGCCGGTAAGGATTCGGCAAAGGGGCACGCACGGGCCCTATTCCTCGCGGTCGAACTCCTCATCGGCTTCGAGCACGCGACCGCTGTAGTTGACGTGACTGGTCACGGCATCCATGTCACCGGTCTCGATAAAACGTGCGACCGTGCACTCGTAATCGACCAGCGCGCGATCAAAGACCTCGGGGAAACTCTCGTTCGAGACCTCGTCGGTAAAGGGATTCTTCCATGTCAGATGGCCCAGGTTGCCGGTGCGCTCGGGCAGCTCCGTCGTCACGCGATGGGCAAGGCCGTCGAGCAGCGAGTAGTCGTGCACCAAGCCCTCAACCAGCGAGATCGCGCGCGTCTTTACGGAGCCGGCCGGCTCAATCGCGCGGTAAAGTCGCTGCATATTGGCAACGGCAGCACCGTACTCCCCCGCCGGAATGTCAATGCCGTACACGCGTCCGGCAACATAGCTCATCAGCACGCCGGCCACGCGATTGATGCGATCGGTGGTGACGATCTCGCCCGCCGGCGGGTAATCGTCGACCGTAGCGCCGGCGCGTTTAAGCTGCAGCATCAGTACATCCAGGTCGCTCTCGATCACGGCATGAACCTGACTGCTCGAATCCTCAAGCTCTGAGTCGGATTCCACGATGCCAAACTGCTGCTCATAGACAAAGGGATGGGCGTTGCGGTCGAGCACGTAATGAGACAGCAGGCCCAGCGCAAAAGCGCGACCCAAGCTGGCGTCGCGCGGCAGCAGATGCGACACGCCGTCGCGCAGGCACGCGAACTGGCGAGACATGCGCGACC
This sequence comes from uncultured Collinsella sp., assembly GCA_958420355.1. Lineage (GTDB taxonomy): Bacteria > Actinomycetota > Coriobacteriia > Coriobacteriales > Coriobacteriaceae > Collinsella. The sequence continues at coordinate 7,042 of CATZJG010000020.1, read as the reverse complement.
GATGCATGACCTGCGCCAGCAGCGTGCAGTCGGAAACACGCGGTGTCAGAATGTGAAAGAAAAACGGGTCGGGGCCTTGGTTGCCCAAGATAAAGGCAATGCGCTCTTCATCGGACGTGATGACGCCCTGCGGAAGACGGTCGATGCTTTCCTCGCCAAACAGATGATGGGTGATAAGCGCGGGCATAATGATCCTTTCGATTTCATTCGATGCCACCCATTATGCCCACCGCGCGCCCATGCCAAACCTGCGATGGTAAACGACGGCACGCAAGCCTCTTACGCAAGCCCCAGGTGCGACTTGACCTCGGCGGCACGACGACGGGACACCGGTACCGTCGAGTTCACGCGGTCGAGCCTGAGCTCCATCAACCCCGTGGAGCCAATCTCAACATTGTGCACGTCTTCCAAATTGACCAGGTAGCTGCGATGAACGCGAATAAAGCCCTCGGAGTCCAAGCGACGCTCGAGCGAAGAGATCGACTCATTGATCAGGTACGTTCCCTCGGCGCAGACGGCGTTGCAAAAATCGGCGCGCGCCTCAAAGTAGCAGACATCTGCGGCGGGAATGAACACCTTTTTGCCCCCGCGGTCCACCGTCAGACGCAAAGGCTGGCGCGGAGCATGGATAACACGACGGGCACCCAAGGCTGCCTCGATCTTGTCGAGTGCCTTTGACAGGCGTGCGTCCTCGACCGGCTTGACGACATAGTCGACCGCATCGAGGTTATACGCATCAGCGGCAAATTCGGCAAACGCCGTCACAAACACAACCACCGGCGGCGTCTTTAGGTTCTGCAGAGTCTCGGCAAGCTCAATTCCCGAGCGACCGGGCATGGTAATGTCTAAAAACAACACGTCGGGCTTGTTCGACAGAATCGACTCCACGGCTTCGGTGACATTGCCCGCCTCGGCAATCTGACCCACACGCGTATCCTTTTCCAACAGATAGCGTAGCTCAGCCCTAATGGGAGGCTCGTCATCAACCACCAAGATGTTCCAGCCTTCGGACATATGTGCTTCCCCTCTTTTTCTCTCAATCCAACCGCGTGCTACGCCGTCAACGGCGCCGGCTCATGCGGCTCGCCGTTCAGCTCGACGATGACCTGCGTTCCCACGCCCTCCTGGGACTTCACACGCATGCCGGAATCTTCTCCGTAAAAGAAATGGATGCGCTGAAGCACGTTGAAGAGTGCCAGGCCGCAGCCTCGCTTGACGGAGCCGTCGGCGGTAATGCTCTCGGGCTCCTCCAAGCGATGCTGCTCAAACAGATGCGCGCAGACCTCTTCGCTCATACCGATGCCATCGTCCTCGACGATGATCTCCAAACCGTCATCGGTCTCGAAAGCCCTAACATGAATAGAAAGCGGCTCGGTCTCGCGCTGCGCGTGCTTGATGCAGTTTTCGAGCAACGGCTGCAAGATAAACGGCGGCACCATGCAATCGCGCACCTCAAAGTCGATATCGACCGAGACGCGCAGACGGCCGTCGCCATACCGGGCCTGCATAAGATTGATATAGCGAGTACCCTGTTCCACCTCGTGCTCGAGCGTGGTGAGCGTATCGGAATCAGAAAGCGTCTGACGGTAGTAATTGGAAAAGTCGATCAGCAGCGATCGCGCCTTGTCGGGCTCGGTACGTACGAGCGACACGATGGTGCTGATGGTATTGAATAGAAAATGAGGATCGACCTGCGATTGCAAGGCGCGCAGCTCCACGCGGGCCGTAAGCTCGTCCTGGCGCTCGAGCTCAAAGCTCGCAAGCTGCGTGGAAATGAGGTCGGCAAAGCCCGAGGCAAGCGCCGTCTGGCGCATATCGATGCTGCTCAGACGGGGATAATACAGCTCGAGCGTGCCCACGCAATGCCCACGCACGGTAAGCGGTGCGACAATACCGGCGCGCAGGCGCGGAAAGTAGCCACCCGTCTCGGTCGAGGCATCGCGCGAGAACACGCTTTGCTCACCGCTGTTGATCACGTTGAGCGTAGTCCGCAGCACCACCGGGGTGCCCGCGGGGCATTTTGCCGAGTCCTCGCCCCAGCTTGCCAACACCTGCTTGCCGTCGGTAAAGCAGATGGCAGAGGCGATAGTTTCGGACAGGATGATCTTAGAGGCGCCTAGGGCAGCTTCGGGCGTAAGGCCGCGCGACGTGTAGGCGAATATTTTTGAAGCGATGGCGAGCGTGCGGTCGGTAGCGCTCGATGTGAGGTCGTCGGGAACGACAAAGACGTATGAGAAGAAGAAGCACAGCATGACCAAGCCGGCAATGACGACAACGGCCGGAACGGGATTGGGATTATCGGTTAGATCCCAGATGAGCAGCAGGATAAGCAGCGGAACGACAATACCGAGCAAGATGGCTTGAACCACATGCTGAGCGGTACGAAAGACCTTGGTAGAGTTGTAGCTCTTGCCCAGAATCAGCCTATTGAGATCCACCGTCATCCCCTTCTTACTGACGCACCCCATAGCAATAAAGAGGGCCGCAAGCGACCCTCTCCATTGCATTATGCAATCAAATACTGTGTTTTACATCCAGTCATCGATGAACGGTAGCTTAGGCGCTGTACTTGTTTGCCTCGCCGAAGGTGCCGGCCTCGACAATCCAGCCGTCCTTCATGATGACGTCCATGTTGTCGGTGTTGAGCACGTGGATGTCGGCGGCGACGTCACCGTTGACGACCAGCAGGTCGGCGCACTTGCCGGCCTCGATGGAACCGGTCTCGTCCTCGATGTGGCACATCTTGGCACCGTTGAGGGTGGCACAGGTGATGGTCTCGACCGGGGTGAAGCCGATCTTGTCGACGAACTCGTACATCTCCTCGATGGAGCAGGTGCCGTACGGGGTGACGAAGGAGAAGGAATCGGAGCCGATCGTCATGACGACGCCGCGCTTCTTGGCCTCGCGCAGGCAGTCGTAGTTGCGCTGCAGCTCCTTCTCGACCAGGGTGCCCTCGTACTTGTCGTGCAGCTCGGGGACGTAGACGGGCGGATAGGTGGCGTACCAGGTGGGCAGGAAGGCGATCGTCGGGGTGAAGAAGGTGCCCTGCTCGGCCATGAGGTCCATGGTGCGCTCATCGATATCGAAGCCGTGGATCAGCTGCTCGCAGCCAAAGCGGACGGAATCGTAGGCAGCGGCGTGGTTGTTGTAGCAGTGGCTCCACACGGGGATGCCGACCATCTTGGCCTCTTCGACCACAGCCTGAATCTCCTCGGAGCAGTAGTGCTGGTCGCGGCCGGAGTCCCAGCGCCAGATGCCGCCACCGGTAGCCCAGATCTTGATGGCATCGGGGTTCTCACGCAGGCGACGACGGACGGCCTTGCGCAGATCCCAAGGACCGTCGACCTGATCGCCCCAGGGGTGCGATTCCTTGTTGAGCTCCTGGCTGCAGTGGTGGGAGTCGCCGTGGCCGGCAACGCGGCAGAAGCCAAGGCCGGTGGCCAGAACGCGCGGGCCCTTGAAGACGCCCTTGTCGATGCAGTCACGGATCTGGATACCAAAGCGACCGATCTCGCAGACGGTGGTGAGGCCGTGGGTGAGGCAGTCGTAGGCCTGCTTGACGGCGACGGCCTGCTTCTCGAGGAGCGGCTGCATGACCCAGTCGGTGTCATCGTCGGTCAAGTTGCCCGAGAAGTGCAGGTGGGTGTCGATCAGGCCGGGAAGGACGGTCTTGCCGGCGGCGTCGATAACCTCAACGCCCTCGGGAAGGTCCTGCATAGCACCGGCGTACTCGATCTTGCCGTTGTCGTCGACGAGAACGAGGGAGTTCTCGACCGGCTCGGCACCGGTACCGTCGATGAGCTTACCGCCAACGATTGCATACTTAGTGGACATGGTTCCTCCTTATGGATCCATATAGTGGGCGAGGCCGTGTTGGGTTAAGGCCTCACAAAGCTACCCAAGTGGTGCCGGGTTCGGTGCGCGGAAGAGAGGGGCCCGCGCACCTGATCCGCCCCGGCTCGGCGTTACTTTTTGCGGGAATTGGTGAAGGCCATGAGAGCCAGGCCGACGGCCAGCCAGCCGATCACGATGCTCCACTCCACCATGTTGAGGGAGGCGGGAGAGAACGGAATCACGAGCAGGCCGATGATGATGGCGCAGGCGGCGATAGCGAGGCCGATGCCAAACTTGCCGCCGGGCACCTCGTAGGGACGAGGCAGGTCGGGCTCGGTGAAGCGCATACGCAGGCATGCGAGGGCGACCATGCCGCAGGAGAAGATGAAGGCGAGAGCCGACACGTTGGTCAGAGGGATGAGCATGTTCTTGCCCAGGAACGGACCGACGACGGTGATGACGCCCAGAACGACGCAGGCGAGCTTGGGAGCGCCGGACTTGGGGTCGACCTCGGCGAACTGCTCGGGCAGCTGGCCCTTGCGGCCCATGGCGAGCATGATGCGGCTCGTGGCGCCGTAGAAGGAGTTCATCGGGCCCATGGGTCCAAGCGTGGCGATGACGAGCATGGCCAGGTACAGAAGCATGTTGATGCCCTTGAGGCAGGCAAGCGCGGGAACCGGGCTCTTAACGAACTCATGCCAGTCGAGGATGGTGCCGAACGAGTAGATGCAGACCATGTAGAAGCCGCCGGCGGCCAGCAGAGCCAGGGAGATGATCTTGCCGAACTTGTTCCAGTTGAGGCCCTCGGCTGCTTCCTCAGCCTGCTGGGGAATGGTGTCGAAACCGGCGTAGAAGAACGGGGTCAGAACCAGGACCGACACGATGCCGGCAAACAGGCTGGAGCTCTCGGTAGCGGCCTTGCCGCCGCCAGCGCCGGTGACCTGGGAGAATACGGGCATGGCATTGTCCGGCGAGCCGGTGAACAGCGAGACGCCCATGGCGAGCAGCATGCCGCAGAGCAGAGCCTTGGTCAGGAAGGCCTGGAGCTTGGCAGCCGAGCTGGCACCGCGGAAGTTGAGGAAGATGACGTAGACTGCAAAGCCGAGCGCGATCAGCGTCGGGAACAGGTAAACGTCGGCCCCCAGGATGGTGTAGAGCTTGACGGCGCGCAGCCACTCAAGGCCGGGCAGGCTGCCGAACATCTCGGACACAAGGGTCGAAATGGCGATGGCCTCCCACGGGCACAGGATGCCGTTGCCCAGGGCCAAAAGCCATCCGGTGATGTAGCTCAGCGTACGGCCAAAGCTACGATCGACATACTCGACGATGCCGCCCGAGATGGGGATAGCAGCCGTGAGCTCACCGAAAACAGCTCCGACGGGCACGAGGAAGATTGCACCCAAGAGGAATGCGATCATAGCGGGAACGGGACCGCCGCCCACGACCATCCAGTCGCCGACCTGCAGAACCCAACCGGTACCGATGATGGCACCGGAGCCGATGGTGAAGAAGTTCCAGAGCGAGAGCGTTTTCTTCATGCCGCCGTTATCCTCGACTGCAACTTCTGCATTCTTGTCCGCCATTGTTCCCCTCCTTTCCTTTTTGACGCCCCTTGGCGTCACCCCTTGCGCGGTCCGTTTTGCCGCGCGCTTTTTTCCATGGCTTTAAGATACGGCCTTGGCGCAGCAGCGCCGCTCGCAGCTCGACCGAAGGCAGAACTGCAAAACGAGCGGCACCGTTTTTGGGACGAACGGCGGGAGACGTCATTCGTCTTGGACGCTTTCATCTTGTCTGCTTTTGAATACCTGTTGCCGTGACACTTGGCGCGCGGCGCGGCAACGTTCATACCATTTGTCAGGCTTTTGGCGCACATACCCATGTGTCGTGCATCATTTTATGTAGGATAGACAAGTTACACATGAGGCAAGGTGATTCGAATGGCATACGGATACAATGACGGCGACCAACGGCCACAAAGCGTGCGCCTTGCCGGCCGCACCACGCCAACGCCCAGAAGCACCTCCGACAACGACAACCCGCAGCGCCCCCAAGAGCAGCTCGGGGCTTCTTCGCGGCAACAAAGCCGTACCGTGCAGCAGTCAGACCGCGTGAGTACGAGCACACGCCAACGCCAGACCGACACATCGCAGCCACGCCGCTACGATCGGCATAAGACCGACTACTACGTCAAGCGCTCCTTTTCGCGACCTCAACGCGATCGCGGCAATTCCGCCCCTCACCCCGCGTCGCACACCACAAGCCACGCGCTTCCGGCCCGCCGCCTACGCCTTGCGCTTTGCTCCATCGCCGCCTGCCTCGTCTTTGTGTTTTTGGGATCCTGTATCTCCCACGGATCAGCTGGTCTTGAGCCCACTGCCGAGGACAAGCTGCTTAAAGCTCCCGTCGCGCCCGGTTACTCATTTGCGTTCTCGACCCCACGCTCGCAATGGCAGGCCGGCACCATGCCCCACATCTACCAAATTGACCCCGCATGGTCGGAGCTGCCCTATGCCGGTGGCACTATTCGCGAAAACGCTTGCGGTCCCACTTGCCTCACCATGGTCTATATCTTTAAGACCGGCCACACCGATAAGACACCGGTCGATATATGCGCACTGGCCGAAGCCGGCAACTACGCCCCCACTGGTGCCACCGAGTGGTCGTTTATGACAGGCGGTGCGTGGCAGCTGGGGCTCAACGGAACACAGCTCTATAACGATCGCGAATCGATTACCCAAGCACTTCGCTCGGGTGCGCCCGTCATCGCCGCAGTGCGCCCCGGTACGTTTACCAACGTAGGCCACTACATCGTGCTCTACGGCATCGACGATGCCAACCAGATTGGCGTCTACGACCCCAACTCGGCCAGCCGCAGCGCCCGCCGCTGGGGCGTCGTAGAGGTCCTCAACGAAGTCGAAGCCATGTGGGCCTACTACTAGTCATTGGGCACTCATTGGGGACAGGACACTCATTGGGGACAGGACACTCATTGGGGACAGACTTAAATGAGTACCTGGGAAACTGTGCCTCGCTTTGGACACTCATTGTGGGATGCGCTTTCCGCAGTTGATCGGTGCCACGCATTTAAGTCTGTCCCCAATGACCAGCCCTAGACTGCCGGCAGGAAAGGAACGTCCCTAAGTGCCGGGTTGAAATCAGAACCACCCTTAAAAAGGGTGGTTTGCTCTTAGGGTATAACCCACGGGCC
>CATZJG010000019.1:0-40279 GCA_958420355.1 uncultured Collinsella sp. | reverse complement strand
TGATATAGGGAGAGGGCCTGACCCCATATCGTTGGGGCCAGGCCCGATTTTGCCTCTTGACAATGTCCTGCTCATATTAAAAGGAACGTCCCCAGCTGCCGGATTAAGCGAGACTCTCCAGCACGCGACGGAGCTCCTGCTGGACGGCGTGGTCGCGATTACAACCCACCACGCGATCGGCCACCGCTTTGAGCGCGGGACGCGCGTTTTCCATCGCGCAGCCCGTGCCGACAAAGCGAATGATCTCGTAGTCGTTCATCGAGTCGCCAAACGCCATGACCTCGTCGCGTTCGACGCCATAGTGCTCCATGAGCTGCTCGATTCCCGAGGCTTTCGACACACCGGGCTGCATGGCATCGATCCATGCGTTTCCAGAAGGCGCAAAGGTAAAGAGCTGGCCAAGCTCGCGCTGCAGTACGTAGGCACTGTCCATAACGGCACAGTCATCGCAAAAGATACTCGCCTTGATGATATTTACGCTGGGATCGGGCAGCTCCCAAATGCGCTCGGCATTGGGAAGGTCCTTATCGACCTCACGCACGAACTTGCACTCGTCATCGAGCAGGAAGGACTTGGTTCGGTCAAAGAGCGCAAGATGCAGATTGGGAAACGTCCTGACGGCTTGGGCGAGCCTTCGAATCGCCAGGTGGGAATACACCTCACGGTCTACCATCTTACCGTCGGCGTAGACTTGGGCGCCGTTAGCGGCGACAAAGTCCATCTTGTCGCGAACGGGCGCAAAGAACTCGCACAGGCGATCGTAGCGACGACCTGACGATGCAGCGAAATGCACGCCATGCTCGTGTAGCGCCAGAATCAGTTCGTAGGTCTCGGGAGGCACCTGGCCGTTTTCGTCAAGCAGTGTGCCGTCCATATCGGATGCAATCAGTTTAAACATAGAAAAGCTCCCTTCGGGCTTGATGGAATCGGACGTATATCCAAAATCACCGTACCCAAAGGGAGCTCAAATAAGACTCCGCGGGCGCAAACGTTACAAGGACCTAGCAAATAGCTCACGCGCGCCAGAGGCCCCACGGTCGCGACGTCAGGCAGCCCGCCAAAGAGTGTCCCCAACGACTAGTCGTTTAAGAACGTCCCCGATGACTAGTCGGCGTAGGTGAAGGTCGTGACGTCGAACATTCCCTCGGGGCGGATGCGGAGCGTCGGGATGACCGGCAGGGGCAGGAAGATGATGCCCATGATGGGGTCGAGCGGCGGCTCAATACCCATGGCGCGCGCCTTAACCATAAAGTCGTCGTGCTGCGCGGCAACGTCCTCGGCCGTGCCTTCGCTCATAAGGCCACCGAGCGCCAACGGAATGCGCGCCACGACCTCGCCGTTGCGCACCAGTACGTGACCGCCCTGGCCCACGGCCTCAACAGCAGCCATCATATCGGCAGCGTTGTCGCCCACCACGCACACGTTGTGCGAGTCGTGGCCGATCGTGGAGGCAATGGCACCACCGGTGATGGTGAAGCCACGCACCCAGCCGCGACCGATATGCTTGCCGACCAGGCCCAGGCCAGCGGGACCATCGCCATCGGTGCCCTCGGCCTGCAGCGACACGCCGCGGCCATGGCGCTCGATAAGCATAATGCGGCGCAGGCCCTCGGCGCTTTCGGGGCGAGCCACACCCGTGATGGCCTTGCCCGGCACCACGTCGATCACGGCCTCACCTGGCTTAAAGGCATAGTCGAACACGTCGAGCGATAGCTTCGGCAGCTTAACGGAAGCGCGCAGCTCGTCGGCAAGGGCCGCAACCTCGGCCATCTCGGGTGCAATCTCGCCCACAAAGGTGCCGTCCTGCGCCACCAGAGCACCGGCGGCATATACGCGATGCGGAGCCGTGGCAAACGTCAAGTCATTGAGCACCAGCAGGTCAGCACGCTTGCCCGGGGCAATCGCACCACGCAGCTCGTGCGGGTCGCGGCAACCGTGGTCCAGGCCAAACGCCTCGGCTGTGGACAGGGACGCCATAGAGATGGCAACCACGGGGTCAATACCGGCCTCAATCGCTACGCGGCAGGCATTGTCGATCATACCGGTCGAAAGCGCGTCGGAGGGAGCACGGTCGTCGGTCGCAAAGCAGCAGCGGCGGGCACGGGCGGGGTTCTCCAGCAGCATCGGCGACAGGTTGGCCAGGTCGTGGCTACACGTACCCTCGCGCAGCATCACATACATGCCGCGGGATAGCTTGTCGAGCGCCTCCTCGGGAATCGTCGACTCGTGGTCGGCGATAATGCCCGCTGCGGCATAGGCGTTGAGGTCCTTACCGGCAACGAGCGGCGCATGGCCGTCGACCTGCTTGGACGGCGTCTGGTTGGCAGCATCGATGCGAGCACAGGTCTCGGGGTCGGCCATAAAGACGCCCGGCAGGTTCATCATTTCGCCCAGTCCAAAGACATCGCCTGGATGCTCGGCAAAAAACGCCTGCATATCGGCAGCCGAAATAACGGCACCGGCCTGCTCGTCGGGCAGCGCGGGCACGCACGAAGGCATCATGTACTTGATGGAGATGGGTGCGCGGCGGCCATCCTCGATCATAAAGCGCAAGCCGTCGAGACCGGCAACATTGGCAATCTCGTGGCTGTCGGCAATGGCGGTGGTAGTACCGCGCGTCGCGGCCATGCGAGCATACTCGGCGGGACGGATGTTCGAAGACTCGATATGCAGATGCCCGTCAATAAAACCGGGAGCGAGATAGCGACCCTGGCAGTCGATGACCTCAGTTGCCTCGTAGGTACCAGCGGCATCGTCGCGACCATCGTAGAGCACGCCGACGATCACACCGTCCTTGACGGCAACGCTACCGGGCGCCACACGCTGGCCATACACGTCGACGATCTGCGCATTGGTAAACAGCGTGTCGACGGGCACGCGGCCCTCGGCGGCCTCGATCACAGTCCTCATGACCTCAACGGACATACATACTCCTTTAACCGTAGAAAAACAGCTGCGGAGCGGACAGACCTTCACCGCAGCAAGCCAATAGCCATTGTATGCCCAAAAGAAAGTCCCGCTAACACCCCTTCCGCTTAACGGCACCGCCAAATGACCCCTCCGTCCCCAAGGGATCGTCGTAACCAAAAAAGGCCGCAGTCGGGATTCCCGGCTGCGGCCTTATTGCACTTGTGAGGTCAACTCGCTCGTTAGACCAACTTGAAGCCCTTGCGCTTGCCTACGGAGAGGGTGTCGCCCAGCTTGAGGGCGCTGGGATCGATGTTATAGCTCTTGGGAGCCACGGCCTTGCCGTTGATCTTGACACCGCCGCCGTCGATATCGCGACGAGCCTGGCCGGCGCTCGCCGAAAGACCCAAGTCCTTGAGCAGGCCGGCGAGGTAGATCTGGCCCTCGTCGTTAACAGTCAGCTCAACGTGCTTCTCGGGGAAGTCGGCAAGCTGGCCCTCCTTGAACACGCGGTCGAACTCGGCCTGAGCCTCGTCGCCGGCACCGGCGCCGTGGTAGGTGTCGCACAGGTCGCGACCCAGAGCGCGCTTGAGCTCATAGGGATCGGCAGAGCCGTCGGCCAGGGCGGCGTCGATCTTGTCGACCTCGGCCGGGGTGAGCGAGCTGGCCAGACGATAGTACTTGCCGATCATCTCGTCGGGGATGGACATGGTCTTGCCGAACATGTCCTTGGGCGCGTCGGTCAGGCCGATGTAGTTGCCGTATGACTTGGACATCTTGCGCACGCCGTCGGTACCCTCGAGCAGCGGCATGGTGAGCGCGATCTGCGGCTCCATGCCCATCTTCTCCATGAGCTCACGGCCAGCGAGCAGGTTGAAGAGCTGATCGGTGCCGCCCATCTCGACGTCGGCCTTGATCTGCACGGAGTCGAAAGCCTGCATCACGGGATACAGGAACTCATGCAGGGCGATCGGCGTCTGAGACTGGTAGCGCTTGGTAAAGTCGTCGCGCTCGAGGATGCGGGCGACGGTGAACTTGGAGCACACCTGCAGCAGACCGGCCAGATCCATCGAAAGGATCCAGTCACCGTTGTGCACGATGGTGGTCTTCTCGGGATCCAGGATCTTCATGGCCTGGCTCACGTAGGTCTCGGCATTGGCCTCGATCTGCTCCTGCGAAAGCTGCGGACGGGTGGAATTCTTGCCCGAAGGGTCGCCAATCAACGCGGTACCGTTGCCGATGATGAGGGTGACGTTGTGGCCCAGGTCCTGGAACTGACGCATCTTGCGCAGCGGCACGGCGTGGCCCAGGTGCAGGTCGGGGCTGGTGGGGTCGACGCCGAGCTTGATGTTGAGGGGCTCGCCCTTCTCAAGCTTCTTGCGAAGGTCGGCCTCGGGAACGATCTGCGCGGCGCCCGAGGTGATGATACGCATTTGCTCGTCAACAGACAGCATTGGGTATCCTCCTTTTGCTATAGCACCCTCGCCGAAAACGGCGGTGCTGGAAGTCCATAAACTCTCTTATGATAACAAACTGACGCGACACAGCACCTACGACAGGAAAATCCTCGTCCTGCCGCATGCGTCAATGGCAACTGGCAGACGTGTACCGTCACGCTCGACCAGATAGCGTACCTGCCGACGACGCAAGCAGTCGCGGCAACGAGCCTGTCCCGTCGCATCGGTGGCGCAGACGCCCTCGGCGGTCAGCAGGCAGTGCTCGCACACCATAAGCTCGGGACGGTCGGCGTCGACCGGACCCAAGACGCCGGGTTCAGCGGCCAGTTCGGCAATACGCTCCGCATCATTGCCGAGCAACTCGGCCGGCAAGTACACCCGCCCCGCACCGAGTCCGCGCAGCCAGGTAAGCGTGGCCCGATTCGCGCAGAACACCGGCGCCGCCACGTCAAACGTCACGCCCAGCTCGCGAGCGATCACCACCTGTCCCAGGCTGCGGCAGACGACACGCCTGGCACGCTGCATCAGTGAGCGGGTCCAGTCAGCGTCACCCGTGCGGCACACTTCGTCAAGCACCACAACGGCGTCGGACAAATCGAGTTCTCCGCGCGGGTCGGCATCCATCAGCTGCCAAGCAAAAACCATGCGAGCGGGAACCGCGCACTCCACCAACTCCGTCGACGCACCGCCATCCACCGCAACGCCCTCAAAGGGCAGCACCTCAACGGCACGCGCAACGGGCGCAATCGCATCCGCCTCGGCCCGCATGCGCTCCAACACCGCCGCCGTCTGATCCAACACGCCGGCGCTGCGAATCAGGTATACCTCGCAGCCCGCGTCCACCTTACGCTTGCAATGCACGACGACGCGCTTCCCCGCTGCGGCATCCACCGGGCAGGGCACCTGCGGCCAGCGCTTGGGCACATCGGGACGCGCGTCGACACCCGGATAGAACCGAATCTCGAGCGTGTCACCCGCCGCCACGGCGGCGTCGAGCTCAACGGTCACCTCTTCGTGGCCCACAGCGACCAAACGCCCCACGCGCACGCCCTGGTTAATTGCGCGCTCAAAGCTCATCAGCTCGGCACCCGAACGCCCTCGCAGGTACGTATCGGTAAACCCACGGTTAAACGACCTCCCCAGCTCGCGTTCAAGCTCTTCCACGGCATCGGGGTCCCACGCGCCGTCGCGCAGCATATCGAGTGCCCGGCGCCACACCCGCACCACGTTGAATACGTAATCGGGGTTCTTCATGCGCCCCTCGATCTTGAGCGACGCCACGCCGGCGGCAACGAGCTCGGGCAGATGCTCGATACCCAAGTAATCACGCGGGCACAGCAGTCGGTCGCCCTCAACGGTGACGACGCTCTCCCCTGCCTCGTCCACCAGGTCATACGCCAGGCGGCACGGCTGCGTACAGTCCCCGCGCATCGCCGAGCGCCCGCGTCGCAGGGCAGAGAACTCACAAGCACCCGAGTAGCCAATGCAGATGGCACCGTGACAGAACACCTCGATGGGCACGCCCGTACCGCACAAGGAGGCAATCTCGTCGACCGTCAGCTCGCGCGCGGTCGTCACACGCTCGACGCCCAGCTCGTCGGCTGCCAGTTGCACGGCACCTTCGCTATGAACGCCCGCCTGCGTAGACAGGTGAATCTCGACCCCGGGAATCGCCGCGCTCAGCGCGCAGGCCAACCCGGCATCGGCCACAATCAGAGCATCGGCGCCCAGCTCCAGTGCATGAGCTCCCAACACCACCGCGTCGGACAACTCATCGTCAAACACGAACACGTTGAGCGTTACGTACACACGCACGCCATGGGCATGCGCCACGGCGCAGCCGCGCACAAACTCGTTATCCGTAAAGCCATGGGCGCTCACACGGGCGTTAAAGCCGCCCAACCCCGCATAGATGGCATCGGCACCCGCGGCGATGGCCGCAAGCATCTGGTCGAGCCCGCCCGCCGGCGCCAGCAACTCGGGCAGCGCCGCACCAGCAGCATCCAATCCAGTCTCGTATTGTCCGCTCGGCCCCATCGTCCGAATCGCCATCGACAAACTCCTTACCAAGGTATGCATTCACTCTGAAAAATGCCGTCTTCCAGCATACACGAGGCCTCGCGCGCCCCGTTTGGTTTATCGTGTAATAACTTATGTCCATCCTGCCCCGACGGCACATCCACCGTCCGGCACGACATACCTGGAGGTCAATATATGGGTCCTCGCCAACGACAGGGACGCAGCCGTTCAAAGACGCATGCTCTGCCCATAATCCTGCTCTCGTTTTTGGGCTTTTTGCTTATCGCGGGCGTGGCATTTGGCATCGGCATGGTCGGCAACGTCAACCGCTGGCTGTCCGATCTGCCCGACTACACCGACGCCAACGCGTATCTGGTGAGCGAGCCCACCGAGATCGTCGACTGCAACGGCAACAAGATCGCAAGCTTCTACACGCAAAACCGCAAGTCCATCACCAAGGACGAGGTCTCCCCCTACGTGCTGCAGGGCACCGTTGACGTCGAGGACGAGCGCTTCTACGAGCACGGCGGTATCGACCTGTGGGGTATCGCGCGTGCTGCGGTGGCAACCCTCGGCGGCGGGCACGAAGGCGCCTCGACTATCACCCAGCAGCTGGTGCGCAACACCATCCTGCAGGAGGAGCAGTTCGACTCGACCATCGAGCGTAAGGTGCGCGAGGCCTACATCGCCGTAAAGATGGAGGACATGTACTCCAAAGACGAGATCCTCATGATGTACCTCAACACCATCTATTACGGCCACGGCGCCTACGGTATCGAGGCCGCCGCCGAGACCTACCTATCCAAGAGCGCCGCCGACCTCACCCTGAGCGAAGCCGCGCTGCTCATCGGCCTTCCCAACTCGCCTTCGCAGTACGACCCCACGGTCAATCCCGACCTGGCACTGTCTCGCCGCAACAAGGTCCTCGACAACATGCTGCGCCTTGGCCACATCACCCAGGAGGAGCACGATGCCGCACAGGCCGAGCCCATCACCCTCAACGTGACCGAGATTTCGGGCAGCGGCGTCGACGTATACTCGCAGCCCTACTTTGTCGCCTATGTTAAGCAGCTGCTGGAGCAGGAGTTCTCGACCGACGTGCTCTTTAAGGGCGGTCTGACCGTCAAGACCACCATCGACCCCACGATGCAGCAGGTGGCAGAGAATGCCGTCCGCCAGCAGCTCGACACGCTCTCACTCGACGGCCTGGATATGGGCATGGTCGTCGTCGACCCCAAGACCGGCTACATCAAGTGCATGGTGGGCGGCTACGACTACAACGCCGACGAGAACCACGTAAACCATGCCACGGCCAAGCGTCCCGTCGGCTCCACCTTTAAGGCCTTTACGCTGGCAACCGCCATCCAAAACGGCATGAACCCCAACGTCACCCTCAACTGCAATTCGCCGCTCAAGGCCAAGGGCACCACGACCGAGGTCCAAAACTACGCCAACCATAGCTATGGCAACATCACGCTTAAGCAGGCAACGGCATACTCCTCCAACACCGGCTACATCCAGGTGGCGGAAGCCGTCGGCAACAGCAAGATCATCTCACTCGTCAAAAAGCTCGGCATCGATCCCGCCAAGGACAACATCGAGGACGTTCCCGTCATGACGCTCGGCACCGGCTCGATCTCGCCGCTCGAGATGGCCGCCGCCTACGCGACGTTTGCCAACGGCGGCTACTATCGCCAGCCGATCGCCATCACCGAGATTGACTCTCGTACCGGTTCGGTGCTGTACCAGCACACCGACAATCCCTCACAGGTGCTTACCGAGGGCGAGGCCGCCGCGGTCACCGATGTTCTGTCCGGCGTCATGCAGGGCGGCGGTACGGGTGCTGCTGGTGCCCTGAGCGTCAACCAGCCCTATGCCGGCAAGACGGGCACCACCGACAACACCACCAACCTGTGGTTCTGCGGCTATACCCCGCAGCTGGCGTGCGCCCTGTGGAGCGGCTATTCCGCGGGCGAGATCCCCATCCAAAAATACGGCACGGACCTGCTGGGCGACAGCACCAACCTGCCTGTCTTCAAGCGATTTATGAACACCGTTCTAACCGGTACCGAGCGCGAGGAGTTTGCGACCGGAACGGCGCCCACCTACAAGAACAACAGCGTCTGGAAGTTCTACGGCACCAACAACACCAAGAAGACGGAGAACGACGACAAGGACAAGGACGAGAACGAGGACGAAGACGAAACCACCACGACGACTACCACAACCACCACGACCACCGAGACCACGGGCGGCGACGCCGCCGGCGGCACCGGTACGACCGGTGGCTCAACAGGCGGCTCCACTGGTGGTTCGACCGGCGGCGATGGCGGCACGCCTACGCCTACGCCTACGCCCACTCCCGACCCCTCGCCCACGCCTGACGATACTGTTGGCTAGAAATTCATCCGGCCATTAGCAACAAGGCCCCCGAGCAGCTTATTAAACTGCTCGGGGGCCTTTTAGTTTAAAGCGACCTGGTGAACGGTCTTTATACCGGCAAACAATATAGGGGGTACCGACCAACGTCGATACGCCCTTACAAGCCACCATGTCACGCACACAGTGCCGAGCGAACGACCCGCACGCCTACTTGCGAGAATTGCTCAGCTTATTGATCAGCGCCTCGAGACGCTCGCCGTCCTCGGCCGTCTGGGCAATAACCAAAATCGTATCGTTGCCGGCAAGCGAGCCAAGCACATCGGGCAGCTCTGCCGCATCAACGGCGGCGGCGATGCCGGAAGCCGTGCCAGGCTGAGCCTTGATCATAACCAGATTATCGGTGCGCAGAACGCCCGTTACGAGCTCGGAAACCATACGCTGCAGGTGCAGGTCCTCTGCCAGAACATAGATGCCCTCAGGGAGCTTACGCAGCCCCATATCGGCAATATCGCGAGAGACAGTCGCCTGCGTGCAATCAAAGCCCATAGCGCGGAGCTCATCGACCAGCACGCGCTGCGTGCGGACGTCCTTATTGCGCACAATATCTCTAATGGCATCCTGGCGCCCATTGCGTTTTTTAGCCATACAAACCCTCTCTCCAAAAGATGGCGGAGACAATCAATCAGTGATTGAATAGTTTAACGCTATTTGAAGGCTTTTGTGTATAAGAACGCATTTCGAAACAATTCTATGCAAATTTGTTTCGAGATGAGCCGTTTAGGCGGTTTTTGCGCCCGTCCGGTTAAGAAAAGCTGCCAAATGCGTACACATCACGCAGCGCGCGGGCTTGGCGCTGGCGATCGGCCCAAACAACAGACCGAGCCCCCGATGGTTATCCTTGAGCGCGGCGACCATCTGACGGGTTCGAGGCGCCTCGAGCATATCACGCATGCGGGCGGAACGCTCGATTGACGACACCCCATGCGGGCTCAGACACAAATTCTCGATGCAGGCGACCAGTCCGGCAAAGTAGAACTTTTGGCTTGCCAGCTTGAGCCGACCACCGCTATCTGCCTCCGAGAGTGAGTCCGCAAGCTCGTCGAGTGCTCGGGTGTCATCGGATACCTTAGCATACATGGTGGGATCAAAGGCATCTGTAAGCTTAGGTGCCGCCGCGTGGAAACAAGCATCGCCGCAGCCGGACACGCATCGTGCCTGCGAAAGCGCGCATGCCATAAACCCAACTGTGCGAAACACCTTGTCGCACAAAAGGCATGTCTCAAACAGCGAGCGGCTGTACATCACGCCAGAGGTCTGAACGACTAGGCCGCCTAAAATCAACTGAGGCAGCCCGGCCACCATCGAAGATTTGCTATCAATGGAAATATGAGTAGCATCCAAGACGCGCGAATGGCGCTCTCGATGTGCATCATAGCGGTCGAGCGACACCGTGGGGAACACTATGTCTGCGGTAGTATCACACGCGATATCGACCATCTTGGAAAGGGACTGCGGAGCAAACCACTCATCGGCGTTCATAGCGATGATTTGAGAGCCACGCGAGGCAGCAAAACCGGCACGAAGACAAGCACCGCGCTTCGCGTCCTCGACGTCAATCAAATCAATATGGATGTCCCTGTCGGCAGCAACTTGAAGCGAATGGCGCACACCGGGCGCAGCATCGCGGCAGACAACGACAATCTGCAAATCGTAGAGGTCTTGGTTCTGGATACTCTCGAGCGCACGCATCGCATAGCTGGGCGAACCTTCTACCACAAGGATCACCGAAAGTCGCGGATGCGAGCCACGTCGAACCAAGTTATCCGTCCTCTCGACAGCAGTGAATCAAACCGTGGTTCATGGTACACCCCGCCAATAAAAGCAATGAGACACCGGTTGTATTGCACGCCAAGAACAGATGTTGCACACGCGCAGCCCACAGATGACAGGTGCCGACGCACGACGCGTCGAGCCCTCCCCTAGTCGAGCACGACAAGCTCGGCGGGATCGTAATCCACGCCCATAAACGTAAGGCCGCAGGCAGGAGCCGTGGGGCCCGCAGCGGTACGGTCACAAGCATCGATGACCTCGCGCATCCACTCGGGTTCACGGCGATGCATGCCAATCTCGACAAGCGTGCCCACGATCGTGCGGACCATCGAATGCAGAAACGCATTGCCCTCGATGGTAAACGTCAGGATGTCCTCGCCAAACGCAACCTCATGGCCAAACTCGGCACGCATCACGCAGCGGTGCGTGGGCTTGCCCACGGCAGACGCCACCTTGCAAAAGCTCTTGAAGTCCTGCTCGCCCAGCAGCGCGGGACAGGCCGCAGACATCGCCTCAACATCCAATGGGTAGCGATGCCACCACACCGCACCGCGCGAAAGCACAGGGCGCGCGTCGCGATCGGCAATACGGTACGTATACGTACGGGAACGCGCATCAAAGCGTGCAGAAAAGCCTTTACGGGCCTTGTAGACCTCGTTTATGGCGATATCTTTGGGCAGGAGGGCATCCATAGCCCTCAGCCACCTACGGCGCGTCAAAGCCAACTCAGCGTCCGTTACGGGCACGCTGATGAACTGTGCCACCGCATGCACGCCGGCATCGGTACGCCCCGCACACGTCAGGTCGATCGGGCGGCGCAGGAGCGTCTCGATAGCGCGGCGCAACTCGCCCGCAACCGTCGTCTGACCGGGCTGCTCGGCAAAGCCGCTGTAGGACGAGCCATCGTAGGCCACGCGGAAAACGAGCGTGGCATCGAGCTCGGGAATCGAATTGAAATCAGACGGCGCGGTCATGGACGCTCCCAACAAACAGGCAATGGCATTTCGACAAAAAAAGAGGGGTACGCGAACGTACCCCTCGAATATAGCCTATGCAGACGGATTGTCTACTCAGCGGTCTCCTCAGCAGGAGCCTCCTCGGCAGCCTCGACCTTCTTGGGAGCAGCGGCCTTCTTGGGGGCCGGAGCAGCCTTCTTAGCCTTAGGCGTGCAAGGCTCGGTGACGAGCTCCATGATAACGATGGGAGCGTTGTCGCCCTTGCGGTTACCGAGCTTCATGATGCGGGTGTAACCGCCGTTGCGGTCCTGCCACATGCCCTGAGCAGCCTTGTCGAAGATCTCGGCAACGAGCTGCTTATCGCCGAGCTTGGCGATAGCCAGACGACGAGAGTGCAGGTCGCCCTTCTTGGCCCAGGTGATGATCGGATCGACGACCGAACGCAGCGCCTTAGCGCGGGTCTCGGTGGTCTTGATGCGGTCGTTCTCGAAGAGGGCCTTAGCAAGGCTCTTCTTCATGGCCTTGGTGTGGCTCGCATCGGTGCCGAGCTTCAGGCCCTTCTTAACGTTATGACGCATGGTCTAGTTTCTCCTCAAATATGCGAAGCATTAAGCCTTCAGGCTCAGGCCCATGGACTCAAGCTTGTCCTTCACTTCCTCGATCGACTTAACACCGAAGTTACGGATGTTGAGCAGATCGTTCTCCGAGAACTCAACGAGCTGACGGACCGAGTGAATGCTGGCGCGCTTAAGGCAGTTGTAAGAACGGACGGAAAGGTCCAGATCCTCGATCTGCTTGTCCAGCTCGGCGTTGTCGTTGGTGACCTCGGGAGCGAAGATCGAAGCCTCCTCCTCGACCTCGGGGGTCTCGGCAAGGTTCATAAAGGCAGCCATATGCTGGTTAATGATATTGGCAGCCTGGACCACGGCGTCGCGCGGGGCGATGGAGCCGTTGGTCTCGATCTCGAGGACAAGGCGGTCGTAGTCGGTGTGCTGACCGACACGGCAAGCCTCAACGAGCTTGGCGCAACGGGAAACCGGCGAGTACAGCGAGTCGACGTGGATCACACCGATGGGATCGTTGTCGCGCTTGTTGGCCTCGCCAGAAACATAGCCGCGGCCATAGCCGATGCGCATGCTCATGGTGAGATGGCCACCCTCGGTGAGTGTAGCGATGTGCTGCTCGGGGTTGACCAGCTCAAACTCGGACGGAATAAAGAAGTCCGCACCGGTGACCTCGCAGGGGCCGTCAACCGAGATGGTGGCGGTCGCCTCGTCGGTCGTGCCGAGAGCCCTGAAGACAAGACCCTTGACATTCAGGACGATGTCGGTGACATCCTCGACCATGTTAGGGATGGTCATGAACTCGTGCTGCGCACCATCGATCTGAATAGCCTCGACGGCGGCACCCTCGAGCGAGGACAGAAGAACGCGACGAAGGGAGTTACCCAGCGTATCGCCGTAACCACGCTCGAGCGGCTCGACGGAGACACGAGCAGACGTCTCGTTGATCTCTTCGACCTGAACCTGAGGCCTAATGAATTCTGACATGTATTACCTCCAGCCTCAGCAGCCCGGATGGACTACTTAGAGTAGAGCTCGACGATGAGCTGCTCGTTGATATCACCGCTGATCTGCTCACGCGTCGGCAGAGCGAGCACGTTACCAGACAGCTTCTCGATATCGACCTCGAGCCAGCCAGGGACCTCAAAGCGCTCGGAGGAAATCAGGGCCTCCTTGATGGGGAGGAGGTCACGGAACTTCTCGCCGACAGCGACGACGTCGCCGGCCTTGACGCGGTAGGACGGGATGTCCACGCGCTTGCCGTTCACGGTGAAGTGACCGTGACGGACGGACTGACGAGCCTCTTTGCGGGTGCGGGCGAAGCCAAGACGGAAGACGACGTTGTCGAGGCGAGACTCAAGAATGATCATGAGGTTCTCACCGGTGACGCCGTTCATCTTACGGGCCTTGTTGAAGTAGCCGTGGAACTGCTTCTCCAGAACGCCATAGATGAACTTGACCTTCTGCTTCTCGCGCAGCTGCATGCCGTACTCAGATTCCTTGCGACGGCGCTTGGGCTGACGGATAGATTCCTTCTTGCTGCTGTAACCGAGCTCAGCGGGATCGATCCCGAGCTGACGGCAGCGCTTAAGAACAGGAGTCCTGTCGATTGCCATATTGATACGATCCTTTCAGTTACACGCGGCGACGCTTCTTGGGGCGGCAGCCGTTGTGCGGAATGGGGGTCTTGTCCTGGATGCTCGAGACCTCGAGGCCAGCAGCCTGGAGGGAGCGGATGGCGGTCTCACGACCGGAGCCGGGGCCCTTGACGAAGACGGAAACCTTCTTCATACCGTGCTCCATGGCCTGCTTGGCAGCAGCCTCGGCAGCCATCTGGGCAGCGAACGGCGTGGACTTACGGGAGCCCTTGAAGCCCACCTGGCCAGCCGACTTCCAGGAAATGACGTTGCCCTGGGGATCGGTGATCGAAACGATCGTGTTGTTGAACGTAGAACGAATGTGAGCCTGGCCCACGGAAATGTTCTTACGGTCCGCGCGCTTCAGACGGGCAGCGCGAACGTTCTTCTTAGCAGTAGCCATCTATCTAGCGCTCCTTATTTCTTCTTCTTAGCACCGATCTGACGCTTCGGGCCCTTGCGGGTACGAGCGTTAGTGTGGGTGCGCTGGCCGCGGACCGGGAGGCCCTTGCGGTGACGAAGGCCGCGGTTGCAGCCGATGTCCATAAGGCGCTTGACGTTCTGGTTGCGCTCACGGCGGAGGTCGCCCTCAACCATGATCTGGTTCTTATCGATATAATCGCGGATGGCGTTAACCTCATCCTCGGTGAGGTCCTTAACGCGCGTATCCACGTTAACGTTGCACTCGACGCAAATCTTCGTCGCAGTGGTGCGGCCGATGCCGTAAATGTAGGTCAGACCGATCTCAACGCGCTTCTCACGCGGGAGGTCGACACCATTAATACGGGCCAACGTAGTCTCCTCTCTTAACCCTGACGCTGCTTATGACGGGGGTTCTCGCAAATGACGAGGACCTTGCCATGGCGCCTAATGATTTTGCACTTATCGCACATCTTCTTGACCGAAGGACGTACCTTCATCGTTCTTCCTTTCGGTAGCGCTCAAACTACTTCCCTACTATCTACTCGCCCAGCCGCAGGCGTTTAAAACTATGGCTGGTCTTCACACACAATCCGACCGTAGGTTGAGCTAAGCCTGCAGTCGGAAATGGAGTGCGTGTATGCGTGCCGCTATTTGTAGCGATAGGTGATGCGGCCGCGGGTCAGGTCGTACGGGGAAAGCTCCACGACAACCCTGTCACCGGGGAGAATACGGATGTAATTCATTCGGATCTTGCCAGAAATGTTGCACAGAACCGAATGACCGTTCTCGAGCTCGACCTTAAACATGGCGTTGGGCAACGGTTCCTTTACCGTACCCTCGAGCTCAATTGCGTCTTCCTTCTTCACAAGCAATCATCTTTCTCTAGAAAACGACAGCGATTGAGTATTCTACAACACGTATGCACGCATCGTAATAACTTCGTAATGGCTCCACAACTAAGTGGAACTTGTTACATTTGAAATGTAAAACAAAGCCGTTCCCTGATGCCCAAGATCGCCTTGAAATGAGAAGGCATAGACCTTGGGGTCATGCCTTCGAAATTGAAAGGCGAGGTTGGGCATCAGGAGGCGGCGACTTTTACATTTCTCCGCCTTGGAGCGAACACCAAGCACCTTGGGCATCCGTGGTGAGAATCACCGGACCGTCATTGGTAATGGCGACGGTGTTCTCGTAGTGCGCGGCGGGCAGGTGATCGTTGGTCGTAACAATCCAACCGTCGGAGCCCGTGCTCACATGGTTGGAACCCATCGTAACCATCGGCTCGATGGCAATGACCATGCCGGCCTGGAGGCGAACGCCCCTCCCCTTCTTTCCATAGTTAGGAACGTTGGGGTCCTCGTGCATCACGCGGCCAATGCCATGGCCTACATAATCACGAAGCACACCGTAACCGTGAGACTCGGCGAGGGACTGAACGGCATAACCGACGTCCCCGATATGGTTACCGGGAACAGCCTGCTCGATGGCAGCCTTAAGGCAATCGCGCGTGACCTCGCACAAAGCCTTGGCTTCGGGCGTGGGGGTGCCGACGAAAAACGTCCAAGCGTTATCGCCGACCCAACCGTCGACAACGGCTCCCGTATCGATGGAGATGATATCGCCATCGCGCAGGATCATGTCGGGGTTGGGAATACCGTGGACCACGGCATCGTTGATCGATGCGCAAATGGTCCCCGGGAACCCGCCGTAACCCTTAAAGGCCGGGGTGCCGCCATGCATGCGGATAATCTGCTCCGCGAGCTGATCGAGCTCAAAGGTGGAAACGCCGGGGCGCACCATGGCTCCAACGTGGCGGAGCGCCATCTTAGATAGCGCTCCTGCCTTCTTCATCTGCTCGATTTGCGTTGCAGACTTAATCTTGATCATAGACCGAGAGCCTCTTTGACATCCCCGTACACGGTCTCGCGAGCCTGGTCACCGTTGACCGACTTGAGCAGACCCTGGCCACGATAGTAGTCGACGAGCGGGCTCGTGGACTTCTCGTAGACGTCGAGACGGTTCTTGATGGTCTCAGGCTTGTCGTCGTCGCGCTGATACATCTCGCCTGCGCACTTGGGGCAGGTGGCATCGGCAGCGGTGCCGGTGTAACCGCAGGCGCGGCAGGTGCGACGCGAAGACAGACGATCGATGATGACCTCGGGGGCCACATCGACCAGAAGAGCACAATCGATCTCGCGACCCATGGCGGAGAGCTCGGAATCGAGCGTCACGGCCTGTGCGGTGTTGCGCGGGAAGCCGTCGAGGATGAAGCCCTGCTGGGCGTCATCGGCGGCAAGGCGCTCCTTGACAAGGTCGATCACGAGCTGGTCGGGAACGAGCTCGCCAGCGTCCATGTACTTCTTAGCCTGAATACCAAGCTCGGTGCCACCCTTGACGGCAGCACGCAGCAGGTCGCCCGTGGAAATGTGGGCGACGCCAAACTCGGCGACGAGCTCCTGTGCGACGGTGCCCTTACCGGCACCCGGAGCTCCGAGCAATACGAGGTTCATGAGCAATCCTCCTCTAGCCTATTTAAAGAATCCATCGTAATCATACATCTTGATCTGGCCTTCGAGCTTATCGACTGTGTCGAGCACGACGCCGACCATGATGAGGATGGACGTGCCGCCAAATGCCTGGATCAGATGGTTACCCGTGAAGGAGAAGATGATCGAAGGCACGATGGCGATGAGCGCCAAAAAGACAGCGCTGGGAAGCGTGATCTTGTTGAGCGCGTTCTTGATGTAGGCCGCGGTAGCCCTACCCGGACGCACGCCCGGAATAAAGCCGCCCTGCTTCTTAAGGTTGTCGGCCGTGTCATCGGGGTTGAACACCATGGAGGTGTAGAAGTACGCGAAGAACACGATGAGGACAACGTTAAGCACCCAGTTGAGCCAACCGGTCGAAAGCGCGGAGGCAACTGCCTGGATCCAGCCGATGCCGGGGAAGAACACGGCAATCTGAGCCGGGAAGTACAGCAGCGCCGAAGCGAAGATGATCGGCACGACACCCGCGGTGTTGACCTTGATGGGCAGGTAGGTGGTCTGGCCACCCATCATGCGACGGCCCACGACGCGTTTGGCGTAGGAGACCGGGATGCGGCGCTGGCCGCGCTCAAGGAAAACAATCAGCGGGATAACCAGCAGGATGATGGCGCAGATGATCACCATGGTGATGATGCCACCGGCGTTGCCCTCAGTGCTGGAGAAGATAGCCTGCGGCAGACCGGCCATGATGTTCGCGAAGATGATCAGCGACATGCCATTGCCGATACCGCGCTGGGTGATGAGCTCACCAATCCACATGATCAGCATGGCGCCCGCAGTGAGCGTACCGACGATCATGAGGTCGAAGATGATCTCGGGAGCGCCGGCGCCATTAAAGCTGATGCCGAAGCTCTTAAAGAGGAAGAGGTAACCCACGGAGTTGAGGATTGCCAGAGCCAGGGTGAGGTAACGCGAATACTGCGTAATCTTGGTCTGACCGACCTCGCCCTCGCGGGCAAGCTCATGCAGGGAAGGCACGACGGCCTGGAGCATCTGGAGGATGATCGAGCTGGTGATGTAAGGCATGATGCCCAGCGAAAACACCGACACATAGCTCAAAGCGCCGCCAGAGAAAAGATTCAGGAGGGCCATAGCACCTGCGGCGACCGAATTGTTATCGGTCGAGAAAAGGCCCAGCATCCCCTGGAAGGGAATGCCGGGCACAGGAACGTGCGCACCAATGCGGTACACGACGAGCATAGCTATGGTAAAAAGAATCTTTTCGCGCAATTCTTTGATGCGGAAAGCATTCTTAAGACCATTTAGCACGGCAGCTCGACCTTTCCGCCGGCGGCCTCGATCTTGGCCTGCGCAGAAGCGCTGACCTTGTCGACCTTGACCGTGAACTTCTTGGTGAGCTCACCATTGCCGAGCACCTTGACGGGCTCGAACTCGCTCTTGGTGATGCGAGCGGCCTTAAGAGCGGCACCGTCGATCACAGCGCCGTCCTCGAACTTACGCTCGAGACGCTCAACGTTAACAGCGGTGTACTCGATACGACGGGGGTTGCGGAAGCCCGGAAGCTTGGGCAGGCGCATAGCCAGCGGAGTCTGGCCACCCTCGAAGCCGGCACCCTTGGTGCCGCCAGAGCGGGAACCCTGGCCCTTCTGGCCGCGGCCAGAAGTGGTGCCGTGACCCGAAGAATTGCCACGGCCGACGCGCTTGCGGTTCTTGGTGGAACCGAGCGCGGGAGTAAGATCGTGAAGCTGCATTTGCTACTCCTCTACAATCTCGACAAGGTGCTTGACCTTGAAGATCATGCCGCGGACGGACTCGTTGTCAGCAATCTCGCGAACCTCGCGGATCCTGTGGAGACCGAGGGCACGGACAGTACGGACCTGGTCCTGCTTGCAACCGTTGGTGCTGCGGACCTGCTTGATCTTGATGGTGTCAGCCATGCTTAGTTCTCCTTACCGACGAACATCTCGGAGACCGTCAGGCCACGGCGAGCCGCGACGTCCTCAGGGCTGGAGAGCTCCTTGAGGCCCTCGACGGCAGCCTTGATGATGTTGAGGCCGTTGTCGGTACCGAGGGACTTGGACAGGACGTTCTTGATGCCAGCAAGCTCGAAGAGGGGACGCACAGCGCCGCCGGCGATAACGCCGGTACCCTCGACAGCGGGCTTGATGATGATGCGGCCGGCACCAAAGTGACCGAGAACCTCGTGCGGAATGGTGCCCTGATCGGTCACCGGCACGTGGAACATGTTCTTCTTGGCATCGAGAGACGCCTTGGAGATGGCCATGGGCACCTCAGCGGACTTGCCCATGCCAACGCCGACGTTGCCCTTGCCGTCGCCAACGACGACGAGAGCGACGAGGCTCATGCGACGACCACCCTTGACGGTCTTCGACACGCGGTTGATGTAAACGACGCGCTCCTCGAACTCGGAGGCCTCGCGCTGCTGCTTCTGATTACGAGCCATGTGCTACATACCTCCTAGAACTCGAGACCGGCGGCACGAGCACCGTCGGCGAGGGCCTTGACGCGGCCATGGTAGATACGGCCACCGCGATCGAAGGCGACCTTGGTGATGCCGGCCTCGATGGCGCGCTTGCCAACGAGCTGACCGACCTTCTCCGCAGCCTCCTTGTTCGAGGTGTGGGTGCCCTTGAACTCGGCCTCGAGGGTCGAGGCAGAGACGAGCGTCAGGCTGGAGCCCTTGCTGTCGTCGATGATCTGGGCATAGATGTTGGCGTTAGTACGGGTCACGCGAAGACGCGGACGCTCGGAGGTACCCGAGACCTTGCCGCGAACACGACGCTGACGACGCTTGAGGCCTTCCAGCTTCGCCTTATGCTTGTTCATACGTAAACTCCTAAAAAGGTTGATCTTGCCAGCACCTGACGGGGTGCTGGTCTTATGCGAGTGAGTCGGTTACGACTACTTGGCGGCCTTACCCAGCTTGCGGCGGATGTGCTCGCCAACGTAGTGGATACCCTTGCCCTTGTAAGGCTCGGGAGGACGATGGCCGCGGATCTCAGCGGCGATCTGACCGACCTGCTGCTTGTTGATACCCTTGACGTTCACGTGGGTGTTATCGGGAACCTCGAAGGTGATGCCCTCGGGAGCCTCGACGATCACGGGGTGCGAGAAGCCCAGGGAGAACTCGAGGTTCTTACCCTTCTGCTGCACGCGGTAACCGACGCCGGCGAGCTCGAGCTTCTTCTCGAAGCCCTCGGAAACGCCGACAACCATGTTGTGGATGAGGGCGCGGGTGAGGCCGTGGCGGGCACGGGTCTCACGCTCGTCGTCGGGACGGGAAACGGTGAGGACGTTGTCCTCGACGTTGATAGCGAGCTTCTCAAAGACATCGAGCTCGAGCTGGCCCTTGGGGCCCTTGACGACAACGTTGTTGCCGTTGACTGCCACTTCGACTCCGGCGGGAATCTGGACAGGCTTATTACCGATACGAGACACGGTGATCTCCTTTCCTTCTACCTACCGACCGAATTACCAGACGTAAGCGATGATCTCGCCGCCGACGTTGTGCTTGCGAGCATCGCGGTCGGTCATGACGCCATGGCTGGTGGAAATAATGGCGGTACCAAGGCCACCGCGGACGCGGGGCATGTCGGCAACGCCGGTGTACTTACGCAGGCCCGGCTTGGAAATGCGGCGGATGCCGTTGATGACCTTAGCCTTCTTGGGACCATACTTAAGCGTGATGTGCAGAGTCTTCTGGGGAACGGTGTCCTCGACATCGTAGCCCTCGATGTAGCCCTCCTCGTGCAGAACACGAGCGATCTCGACGAGCTTCTTGCTGCTCGGCATGGAGACCGTGGCCTTGTTCACAGAGTTAGCGTTACGAATGCGCGTAAGCATATCTGCGATCGGGTCTGTAAGGTTCATACAGATTCTCCTTCGTTCTTGATGAACACGTGCTCTTGGTTCTTCGCCGCCCTTAACGGCAAAGCCTAACTAGCGCGTTTTCCCTGTTCCAAACGGATGCTTGAAACGCTGGTAGTGACTTACCAGCTGGCCTTCTTAACGCCGGGAAGCTCGCCCTTGAGTGCAAGCTCACGGAAGCAGACACGGCACAGGCCGAACTTGCGGTACACAGAGTGCGGACGGCCGCAGCGCTGGCAGCGCGTGTACTCACGAGTAGAGAACTTCTGCTTGCGATTGCACTTGACGATCATCGATGTCTTAGCCACTTATATCCTCCTCACATAGAGTATTGTTCGCCCCAAGCGCCGCCCCCTTGTGGGAACGGCGCTTATAGGGCAGATGAACCTATTTCTTGAACGGGAAACCGAAGGCGTCCAGAAGGGCCTTGGCCTCCTCATCGGTGTTGGCGGTGGTCACGAAAGTGATGTCCATACCACGCTGGTGATCGACGGAGTCAAAGTCGATCTCGGGGAAGATGAGCTGCTCGGTGACGCCCATGGAGAAGTTACCACGGCCGTCGAAGCTCTTGGCGGAGATGCCGCGGAAGTCGCGGATACGGGGGATCGCGACGGAGGTCAGACGATCAAAGAACTCCCACATACGGTCGCCACGCAGGGTAACCTTGCAGCCGATCGGCATACCGGCGCGCAGGCGGAAGGTAGCGATGGACTTGCGGGCACGGGTGATCATCGGCTGCTGGCCGGTGATGGCGCGCAGGTCGCGCACGGCACCGTCGATGGCCTTGGAATCGGTAGCGGCCTCGCCGACACCCATGTTCACGACGATCTTCTCAAACTTGGGGATCATCATGACGTTCTCGTACTGGAACTTTTCCTGAAGCTGCTGCTTGACCTCGTTGTTGTACTTGGTCTTCAGACGCGGCACATACTTCTCTTCTGCCATTGTTCACTCCTTCTTGGGGTTTTAAGCACGGGGCGTGGCCACGATGGGTTGTCCTCGTGCCTCCTGGCTGCATCCGCGCCGCTCATGGCATTTCGCGGTTTGGACTCGACACAGCAGGAGCCGACAAAACAATCGGTACTATACGCGCATTGGGAGCGTATTTCCAGAAAAACCTCGTCTGCCTGCACAACTCCACAACTCCCCCGCACAAACTGATCCCAAAAAGCAGTTGCGGTGAAATAGTTCCTGGCTGACCGCCCGTCAGGCTTATCTAGGAACTATTTCACCGCAACTCATATATGGGGATGCGATTAGCGCTTGCGGGGGATGAGCTTGGTGCGGCGCAGGTGAATCATCTCTGCGGCGATGGAGATGGCGATCTCCTCGGGATCCTCTGCCTCGATGGCAACACCGATCGGCAGGTGCAGCGTATTAATCTGCTCCTGCGTAAAGCCCTCTTGCTCCAAGCGGGCCCGCACAAAGGCCGTCTTGCGGCGCGAACCCAGACAGCCCAGGTAGGCAGGCTTGGCGCGCATCGCCTGAATCACCACGTCGATATCGGACTTGTGGCCCGCTGTGGCCACGACCACCAGGTCGCGCGGACCGATGGGACACAGCCCGCTCAGGTCCTTGTAATCGACCAGGCGACGATCGTAGACACCGGGCACCCATTCTGGCGTCAGCGTGCCGGGGCGGTCATCGCACGCCACAACGGCAAAGCCCGCCGCCGTGAGCACGCGCGCCGTTGCGGCGCCCACGTGCCCGCAGCCAAAGATGTAGGTCAGGCCCTCGGGGCAGAGTGTCTCGATGTGCGCCGGGGGAATCTCGGAGGCGGCGTTGGTGTAGGTGACCTTACTCCCCTCCTCCACCAGCGAAAGCTCGGGGCAGCCGACAATGGTATGGCGCGATGCCTCGCCATGGCACTCGGCCACATCGCCCTCGAGCGCATTTGCGATAAACGGCTCAAAATCGATGGTGAAGTCGCCGATACGGCGATACACCAGCACATCGGCAATCTCCCGGAACAGCGGCGCCCGTGCCGCGTCAAGGTGCAGATAGCACAGGCAGATGGCTCCGCCGCAAATCATGCCGGTATCGGAGTTCTCGCCGCCCATGGTGTAGCGGACCAGGCGAGACTGCCCTGCGGCCAGCAGCTCGCGAGCTTCGTCCAGCGCAAAAAGCTCAATCTTGCCGCCGCCGATGGTGCCAGCCTGACTGCCATCGGCAAACACGGCCATCCAGGCGCCCACGCCGCGCGGCGACGAACCCGCCGTTCCGGCCACGACCACCAGCTCGCACGTCTTACCAGCCTTCAGGGCGCCAAGCGCTGCATTCACCACATCGAGCTTTTCCATCGCCGCTTCCTATCCCCTAAAAACGTCGGTGAACATGGCGAGCGCCTCGAGCACGCCGCCGCCGACCGACGTCGCCTTGTCCGAAATATAGTTGATATAGCTGGCGTCGCCGCGCGGGTCGACGTCGGCACATTTAAAGCCCTCGGTCACCTGAACGCCGTCGGCCAAAAGGCCGCGCAGGCAGCCGTCAATCTGCGTGACCATGGGAGTATCACCCGCATACCCGATCACGTCGCCGGCACTCACGATGTCGCCGATTGCGCGGTCGGACCGAAACACGCCGGCGGCGGGGCTGTGGATAACGCGCTCCTTGCCATAGCCGGCAATCACACCCGGCACGCCCGTATTGGGCTGGGGCGAACCTTGGGTAATGACACGGCCGAGGAAATGACCACGCATAGTCTCGACTGCGGCATCGCAGTCAACCGGTGCGGTAAAGCCCGGCCCCACGGCGATGACGACAGGCGCCATATCGCGCGTGGTGCCCAAGTTGCGCTTGGCCAGAATCGCGTCGACCACGGCAGCGGGCTTCAGTTCGTCGAGCATCTTGGCCTGGGGGTCTACCACAACGGCGACGTCTCCGGCCTCGGTAATTGCAAGCGCCTCTGCCGGCGTCTGCGCCAAGCGAGCGCGAATGCCCTCGACCTGGACCTCGCCCAGGCGAATGGCCTCGCAAAAACTGATTGTGCGACGGATGCACGTGGGAACCGCGATATCGGCCATGACAACCGACACGCCGGCGCGTACCAAACGGGCAGCGACACCCGTGGCGATATCGCCGGCGCCGCGAACATAAACGAGCATTCCCGGGGCACCTCCCTGTGCTACGGTTTGAGCAGAGCAAAAGCGGTTCGACCGCTACTCTGATGATTATTTATTATCACAGTATTATACGGCGGTGAACAGATGGAAACGGTTAGCGGCAATCTTGCCTCGGCGCTCAGGATCAAGCCGGGCATTACCGCGATCATCGGCAGTGGCGGCAAGTCGACGTTGCTGAAGACGCTGGGGCTCGAGCTCATGCGCGCTGGCGGCCGCGTGCTCCTCTGCACCACCACGCATATGTTTCCCGTCGCCGGCGTGCCATGGGACGGGTCGAATCGTCGTCTGGACGCCGCACCTTGGAAACCGGGCGCCGCACATGTCCCCGGTTGCACCTGCGAGGCCTGCGCGGGCCTTGCGCGCGGAAGCATCTGCCAGGCAGGCGTCTTGGACCCGGAGACAGGCAAGCTCTCCGCCCCCGCCGAGCCGTTCGACCAACTGGCGCAGCGCTTTAACTACGTCTTGGCCGAGGCGGATGGCAGCAAGCGGCTCCCGCTCAAGGCCCACGCCGCCTGGGAGCCGGTGATTCCCTCTGGCACGACCAACATCGTCTGGATCGTCGGCGCCTCAGGTTTTGGCAGACCCGTCGATGAGGCTGTCCACCGCCCCGAGCTCTTTTGCGAACGCTGCGGCTGCGAGGCCACCGACATCGCCACGCCCGAGCGCGTCGCCCGGGTGCTCAATGACGAGCTGCAGGAGCTGGGGCTCAGCACCGCTCGCATCATGCTCAACCAGGTCGACACGCTCAACGACCCCACAATGGCCGACCGCTTCGAGGCGGCCCTCAACCGCCCCATCATCGCCACCAGCTTCAAATAGCCGGCGCTGCCCCAGCAGCCCTATAAGTTGCGGTGGAATAGTTCCTGAAACGGCCTATTTGGCGGCTAAACAGGAACTATTCCACCGCAACTGCGGAGAGGGTCCGGCACCCCCCTGCTAGCGGGGCACGTAGCGACCGGGCTGGGCTCCGGTGGGCTCGCCGTCGCGCGCCGCCAGCACGCCATTCACAAACACGGCCTTGGCGCGGCCATGTGCCTCAAAACCCTCGAGCGGCGTGTAGTCCACGGCCTGATGCTGCGTCGCCGCGCTAATGGTCCAGCGCGCCTGGGGATCCCACACGCAGACGTCGGCATCGGAGCCCTCGGCAAGACAGCCCTTGCGCGGGTACATGCCAAACACACGCGCCGGGTTCTCGCTCATCAAGCGGCAAAGGTCCTCGGGGCCCAGCTGCCCCTCAAAGCTCGTGGCAATCGCGACGGGGCGATGCTCCACGCCGGGTCCGCCGTTGGGAATCGCACGGAAGTCGTCGCGGCCGCGGTCCTTTTGCCCATGCAGGTTAAAGCTGCAGTGGTCGGTGGCGATAGTATCGATCTCGCCGGCCACAAGCGCCTCGCGCAGCGCAGCACGGTCGCCTGCATGCCGAAGCGGCGGGCTCATCACATACTTGGCGCCCGCAAAGCCGTCCTCGCCCTGCTCTAAATAGCAGGTGTCGTCGAGCATCAGATACTGAGGGCAGGTCTCGACATAGATATTCTTCTGCCCGCGCGCCTTGGCGGCACGGATGGCCTCGAGCCCCAGCTTGGTCGAAAGATGTACCACGTTGACCGGGGCGTCACCGGCAAGGTGCGCCAGGTACAGCAGGCGGCTCACGGCCTCGCCCTCGCACACGTCCGGACGGCTGAGCGCATGGCCCTCGGGCCCGCGAATCCCCTGCTCGAACACGCGCTTCTGCAGCGCGTTAACCAGCGTGCCGTTCTCGCAATGCACGCACAGGATGCCGCCCACGCGCTTGAGCTCCTCCAACACCTCAAGGGTCTCGGCATCGTCCAGGCGCAGATGGTCGTAGGCAAAGTAGGTCTTAAACGATGACACGCCCGCCTCGCGCATGGCCGAAAGATCGGCACGGTTGCGCTCGTTCCACTCGGCAAGCGCCATATGGAAGGCATAGTTGGCCGTGCAGGTGCCGTCGGCACGGCGATGCCACTCGGCAAGGGCATCGGGCATGGTCACGCCGCGGTCGGCCGTGGCGTAGTCCACGATGGTCGTGGTACCGCCGCAGGCAGCCGCGCGTGTGCCGGTCTCAAAGCTATCTGCCGTCCAGTCCATACCGGTCCAACACTGCATGTGCGTATGGCCGTCGATAAAGCCGGGAAACACCCAGCAGCCCGTGGCGTCCTGGACGGTATCATCCGCGCCCGACTCAATCGTCGCGGCGATCCGCACGATCTTATCGCCATCCATGGCAAGGTCGGCGCGACGAAGCCCCTGGGGCGTCACGAGCGCGCCGTTTTTGATGATGATCATGTTGCTCCTTATCAATTCATACAGTTGGCCACGCGATCAAAATACGAGCAGGCGGCGATATGCTCCGTTATGCGGCGCTGGCCCTTGGCGGTATCGACATCCCACAGCTCATAGGCGCGCGCTTCGACCAACGCAATGTCGGTGCGGCCCCTGAGAATCGAGCCCCCGCCGTCCTTGCCCTCAAGACGCATGAGCGCATCGAACAGTTCCGCCGGAAAGAGCACCGGGCTCGAAGGCTCACCATTGCACGCCAAGCGCACCGGATGCTTGCGGCCACGCTCGTCAAATGCGCGAACCATGGCCTTAAAAGAATCCGAGCTCACGAGCGGCTGGTCACCCGGCAAAAACAAGCAACCCTTCCAGCCGTGATCGGCTCCCCAGGCAAGGCCGGCACGCACGCTCTCGCTCCTCAACGTGCCATCGTGCAGCACGCACGGGCAATGCTTGTCCTCGCAAATCTGGGCGACCTCGGGCCAGCGCGTCGAAACCACGACGTCAAAGCCCCGGGGAACCGAATCGATGGTCCGGGCAATCAGCGGCTCGCCATAGATGTCGGCAAGCATCTTGTTAGAGCCAAACCGCTTGCCCTCGCCCGAAGCCATAATGACGCAACCGAGTTTCATCTCCGCAAACCTCCCCTGGCTGCCTTGGACACCATAGCTGCTATACCCACCATACCAAGCTCACACTCCGTCGGAACAGGCACGCGCTCGTTTTTTCCAGCGAGCGCCCCTCGGCTCTCTGCAACACAAAGGAGGGCATCCCGCGGCGCAGGACACCCTCCTCTACATCAGTGCGATACGCCTACTCGGCGTTACCGGTAAACGTGGTACCGGTCTTGCCGGCAAGGCCATCGCGCGCCTTCTCGAGCAGTGTGATGAGCGCCGTGCGGCCCGGCTTGCTCTCGGCAAACGTCGAGGCGGCCTGAACCTTGGGCAGCATAGAGCCGCGACCGAACTCGTTGGCCTCGGACAGACGCTTAACATCGGCAGCGGTCAGCGTGTCGAGCCACTGCTCGTGGTCGGTGCCAAAGCCAATGGCAACCTTCTCCACGGCCGTCAGGATGATCAGGGCATCGGCGTCGAGCTGCTCGGCGAGCTTCTCGGCCGCAAAGTCCTTATCGATGACGGCGGCAGCACCCTTAAGGTGGTTGCCCTGGGACTTGGTGACGGGAATGCCACCACCGCCGCAGGAGATCACCACATGGTTGGACTCGACGAGCGACTTAATGGTGTCGAGCTCGACGATGTTCACGGGCTTGGGCGAGGCAACCACGCGACGGAAGCCCTGCTTCTCGTCGTGGATAAACTGGTAGCCGCGGTCGGCCTCCAGCTCCTTGGCCTCGGCCTCGCTCATCCACGGACCGATCGGCTTGACCGGGTCGGCAAAGGCCGGGTCGTCTGCCGCAACTTCGACCTGGGTGAGCACGGTGGCGACACCCTTGTCGATATTGCGGTCGAGCATTTCCTCGCGCAGGGCGTTTTGCAGGTCATAGCCAATGTAGCCCTGGCTCATGGCGCCGCAAACGGACAACGGGCAGGGAATGTACTTTTGAGGATTAGAACGCGTGAGCTCGGCCATCGCGTTGGCGATCATGCCCACCTGGGGGCCGTTGCCATGCACGACGACGACCTCGTTACCCTCCTCGATCAGGTCGACAATGGCCTTGGAGGTCGTCTTGACGGCCTCCATCTGCTCGGGAAGGTTGGCGCCAAGGGCGTTTCCGCCCAAGGCGACAACAATACGCTTAGCCATTTCTCAGCCCAGCTTTAGGCCTGGAACCAACGGGCGGTGTTGCGCTCGTCGAGGGCCTTGAGGGCGGAGGCGGGATCGGCAACCTTCTGCAGGAACATCATGGCAGCGATGGCGTACGGCTTGTAGCTGGCCTCCTTGTACATGCCCACGCGGTGCATATCGAAGACGTCAGCGTTGACCTCGCCGTGCTCGCAGGAGACACCGGAGATGTCGGCGGGCAGCGGGTGCATAAAGATGGTGTCCTGGCCGTTGGCAGTCTTCTCCATGAGCTCGGTCGTGGAGCACCAATCCTGATGGGTGGCGTTCTGGGCGAGCAGCTCCTTCTCGAGCGCTGCGATGCCGGCGTCGTCGCCCTCGGCGTACAGGTTGGTACGCTTCTCCATGGCGGCAAACGGAGCCCAGCTCTTGGGGATCACGATGTCGGCGCCCTCGAAGGCCTCGGCCATGGTGTTGACCTGCTTAAAGGTGGTGCCGGACTCGGCGGCATAGCTCTTGGCGCGCTCGACGACCGCGGGCATGAGGTCGTAGCCCTCGGGGTGGGCCAGGGTGACGTCCATGCCAAAGCGGGGCAGCAGGCTGATCAGCGACTGCGGGCAGGACAGCGGCTTGCCGTAAGAGGGCGAATAGGCCCAGGTGACGGCAACCTTCTTGCCCTTGAGGTTCTCAAGGCCGCCAAACTCGTTGATGAGGTAGAGCATGTCGGCAGAGGACTGCGTGGGGTGGTCGGAATCGGACTGCAGGGAGATGAGCGTGGGACGGTGATCCAGAACGCCATCCTCGTAGGCCTGCTGCACGGACTCGGAGACCTCGGCCATGTAGGCGTCGCCCTTGCCGATGTACATGTCGTCGCGGATGCCGATGACGTCGGCCATGAAGGAAATCATGGTAGCGGTCTCGCGGACGGTCTCGCCGTGAGCGATCTGGGACTTCTTCTCGTCCAGGTCCTGCAGTTCAAGGCCGAGCAGGTTGGCGGCCTTAGAGAAGGAGAAGCGCGTACGGGTGGAGTTGTCGCGGAACAGGGAGACGGCCAGGCCCGAGTCGAAGATCTTGGACGAAACGTTGTTCTCACGCAGCTCGCGCAGGGCGTCGGCGACGATGTAGAGCGCCTTGAGCTCATCGGTGGTCTTGTCCCAGGTGTGCAGGAAGTCGCTGCCGTACATACCCTTAAAATCGAGGCCGTTCAGCTGCTCGACGAGCTCGGTAAACTTGGCGTCCATGTAAATGTCCTTTCTAAAGATGCGAACGATGTTAATGGGTAGATGCGCCCCGTCATGCGCGTGTGGCAAAACATGCGGAGCGTATGACAAGGACCCGCCACTGCTAAGGAAGCATGGAAGGCAGCGTTAGCGGGTCCCAGGTCATCGAAGGGTGCCGGGGGCACGAGCGGCCCCCGGCTCAACAAAATCGTGGAATGGGACTAATCGATCTTGTTGTTGGTCAGACCGGCGCGGAACACGGTGGCGTCGCCATCGGCCTTGCTCGGATCGTAGAGGTTCAGGGCAGCCACGTACATGGCGGCAGCGGTGACCAGGTCGTCCTTGTAGGTGACCTCGTTGGGAGCGTGAGCCTGAGACTCGGCACCCGGGCCAAAGCCCACGCAGGGGATGCCGTAGCGGCCCTGGATGGAGACGCAGTTCGTGGAGAAGGTCCACTTGTCGCACAGCGGGCGACCGGTGCGCTTGTCCATGCTGGGCTCGCAGCCGATGCGCTCGTCACCAAACATGGCCTTGTGGGCGTCGACGAGGGCCTTGACGTGCGGAGCGGTCTCCTTGTTGATCCACGTGGGGAAGTAAGCCTCGGTCTCGTAGACCTCGCCGGTCCAGGACGGACGGTCGTACATGTACATGGAAACCTTCACGTCGTCGCCGTACTTCTTGGCTGCCGGCAGGTTGCGGATCTCGTCCAGGCAGGACTCCCAGGTCTCGCCGGCGGTCATGCGACGGTCGATGGAGATGGCGCAGGAGTCAGCGACAGCGCAGCGGCTGGGGCTGGTGTAGAAGATCTGGCTGACGGTGCAGGTGCCGCGGCCCAGGAAGCGGGCATCCTCGAAGTGCTCGGGATTGTACTTGGGGTCGAGCATCTTGACGAGACCCTTGATGTCGGTCGACTCGTCGCAGCCGTTGTTGTTGAGAGCACGGACGTCGGCGATGATGTCGGCCATCTTGTAAATAGCGTTGTCGCCGCGGTCGGGAGCGGAGCCGTGGCAGGAGGTGCCGTGAACGTCAACGCGGATCTCCATGCGGCCGCGGTGGCCACGATAGATGCCGCCGTCGGTGGGCTCGGTGGAAATGACGAACTCGGGCTTAATGCCGTCCTTGTTGTAGATGTACTGCCAGCACATGCCGTCGCAGTCCTCTTCCTGGACGGTGCCGACGACCATGATCTTGTAGCCCTCGGGGATAAGACCCATGTCCTTCATCATCTTGGCAGCGTAGGTGGCAGAAGCCATGCCGCCCTCCTGGTCGGAGCCGCCGCGGCCGTAGATGATCTCGTCGGTCTCGTAGCCCTCATAGGGATCGGCATCCCAGTTCTCGATGTTGCCGATGCCGACGGTGTCGATGTGGGAGTCGATGGCGATGATCTTGTCGCCCTCGCCCATAAAGCCCATGACGTTGCCCAGACCGTCGACCTTGACCTCGTCATAGCCAAGGCTCTCCATCTCGGCCTTGATGCAAGCGACAACCTCACCCTCCTCGCAGGACTCAGAGGGATGGGAGATCATAGCGCGCAGGAAACGAGTCATATCAGCACGATGAGACTCAGCAGCAGCCTTGATTGCGTCAAAATCGAGTTCTTTAGCCATTGTTCATAACCTTTCAAACGAAGGAATCTACCTGTGAGGTGGCGGAGCGATACCTATTTACTCCGCCCCAACGATTAGCAAGTGGGATATTCGCCTTCCCAAACAATGCGGCGATACTGGTCGGGGTCCGTGTCGCCCTCGGTGGAGAAGCAGAGCACGGAGCTCGTCTTGTCCAGGCCGATGAGCTCCTTGAGCTCGGCGTACTCGGGGTCGAGCATGAGGGTCTCGACCAGGCCGGTGGTCACCGCGCCGGACTCGCCGGAGATGACGCGCGGGTCGCCCTTCTCGGGAGCGCCCAGGGTGCGCATGCCGCGAGCGGTGACCCAGTCGGGGCAGGACACGAAGGCGGTGGTGTGGTTGCGCAGGATATCCCAGCCCAGGATGTTGGGCTCACCGCAGCACAGACCGGCCATGATGGAGGGCATGTCGCCGTCCACGATGCGCGGGTCGCCGTCGCCGGCGGCAGCGCCCTTGTACAGGCAGGCGGCAGGCGCGCACTCGACCACGACGAAGGTGGGCGGGTTATCGGGATACAGGTTAGTGAAGTAGCCCACCACGGCGCCGGCCAGCGAGCCCACGCCAGCCTGGACAAAGACGTGCGTCGGGCGGTTGATGGCCATCTCGCGCAGCTGCTCGGCAGCCTCGGAAGCCATGGTGCCGTAGCCCTCCATGATCCAAGACGGGATCTTCTCGTAGCCCTCCCAGGCGGTGTCCTGAACGATGACGCCGCGCTCGCAGGCGTCGGCCTCGGCGGCGGCCATGCGCACGCACTCGTCGTAGTTGACCTCTTCGATGGTCACCGTGGCGCCCTCGGCGGCGATGTTATCAAAGCGGGGCTTGGTGGAACCCTTGGGCATGTGCACGACGGCCTTCTGGCCCAGCTTGTTGGCAGCCCATGCCACGCCGCGGCCATGGTTGCCGTCGGTGGCGGTAAAGAAGGTGGCCTGGCCAAAGTCCTTGGCAAGCTGATCGGAGGTCAGGTAATCGAAGGTGCACTCGGCAACGTCCTTGCCGGTCTCGTCGGCAATGTAGTTGGCCATGGCAAACGAGCCGCCCAGAACCTTAAAGGCGTTGAGGCCAAAGCGATAGCTCTCGTCCTTGACGCACAGGTTGGACAGGCCCAGGCGCGCAGCCTGACCGTCCAGGCGGGCAAGCGGAGTGACGGTATATTGAGGGAACGACTGGTGGAAGGCGCGGGCCTTCTTCACGTGGTCGAGGCTCATGATTCCCAAGTGCTTGTCATCGCTCTTGGGCATCGTGTTGCCCGCCCACTGGATCTTATCGGCCATACGGTGAACTCCTTAAGTCCTCTCTTGCCGGCCCCCGCATACGCGTTTCAGCCCATTCCCATTCATGCGACTGAACTTTTATGTGGATGCCAAACAAAAAGTTTGTTAGCACTGTTCTATCACACTTTTTGATTGGCATACCTAACGAATTGTTTGTTGCCGTAATCGGTACTTTTTCGCCGCCGAACGGTCATGAATTGCCTTGTTGATGGATTTGTTTGCGGTCAAGTGTGGTTTATGGCAAAGTGTGCCCAAACTAATTTTTAGGAAGGCACCCATGACCCCCGCACAGATTGAGTTTTACAAGCGCCTAGCACACGGCCTAGCGCTCCAATTTGGCCCCAACTGCGAAGTCGTCGTCCACGATCTGGAGACCGAGGACGTGGACCACTCCATCGTAGTGATCGAAAACGGCCACGTCAGCGGGCGCAAACTGGGTGACGGCCCCAGCCATATTGTGTTTGAGTCCATGCACGAGGGCACCACCGACGTGCACGACCGCGAGCCATACCTCACCAAAACCACCGATGGCAAGCTGCTCAAGTCCTCTACCATCTTTATCCGCAACGACGAGGGCAAGCCCGTCGGCATTTTGGGCATTAACTTTGACATTACGCTCATGAAGGCTTTTGAGCGTTCGCTCGACGCCTTTACCGGCACCGGCGGCACGGGCTATACCGAGCCCGAGCCCATTACCAAGAACATCGGCGACCTGCTCGAGGACCTGCTGCACGAGTGCGAGCAGTTTGTGGGCAAGCCCGCGGCACTCATGACCAAAGACGAGCGTATTCGCGCCATTGGCTACCTCGACCGTCGCGGCGCCTTCCTCATTTCCAAGTCGAGCGAGCGCGCCTGCGAGTTCTTTCGCATCTCCAAGTACAGTTTTTATAGCTACCTCAATGAGGCCAAGGCGGCGGCCGGCGACAAGTAGGCGCTCGCCTGGATTGCCCCTCCCCTTTTGGGCGCGAGTTCTGGAAAGCACGAATCCAAGACCGAGCCGCTTGGGAAGTTCCATATAATCGATGTCATTAGTATTTCGAAAGGATGGAACAGAATGGCGTTGAGCAAGGCATCATGCACCGGTCGCGGATTGATTCCGGCAATTGGTGGACATGTGCACCGCATGTTCGATGAGGGTGAAGACGACCTGTTTTCGCTGAGCCTTGACGACGTGATGGATGATCGCCCGTGGACCGCCGACGAACTCATGAGCGGCGGGGCTCGCCCGTCAAGCCCCAATCCCGCACTTGCGCCTAAGTCCGCACCTGCGCCGACTCCTGCGCAGTCGCCTGTTTCGACGCCCGCGCCTACGCCCGCACCCACTTCGGCGCCCACACCCGCTCCCCGCCCCGCAAGCGACCCGTCCGAGACGGCGGCATTTCTCGCTGCAGCGACGAAGGGCAAATCGGCCGACAGCACC
Organism: uncultured Collinsella sp.; assembly: GCA_958420355.1. GTDB lineage: Bacteria > Actinomycetota > Coriobacteriia > Coriobacteriales > Coriobacteriaceae > Collinsella. The sequence continues at coordinate 7,017 of CATZJG010000019.1, read as the reverse complement.
GTTATGTACAGCGCCCAGCAGTTGCCTGTTCCTGCGGCACGCAAGCCTCCGGTTGCAAGGCTCGATGAGCCCGTCGCCCATCAGGTTGCCTACGATTCCTGGACTGCAGCCGATCTGGATGAGACCTCCACCGGCATGCCGGCGCTCGACGTTCCAGTTAACCCGCTTTTTGCCGCCAACACGAGCGCCGCGGACTATGAGGGCGGTGCGGCATATTCCGATTATTCCGATGACTATGCTGGCACCAGTCGCATCGAGACCGAGGATTATGGCACCGCATCGAGCGATTATCTCAACGATCCGTACGCTGCCACGCCTGCACCGGAATATGACCCGGAGGCCGCGTCCGCACCGGCGTATACCAAAAGCACGGGCGAAGAGCGCTTCGCCGATTATTACGCCGAGGAAAAGGCGCTGCGTTTCTCGGAATTTCCGCAGGCAGTCAAGGTTGCCTTTATCGCCATTATCATCGCCCTGCTCGGCGTCATTGCGTTTGAGGGATTCCAGCTGTTCCGCGGCCCCACCCAAGCGGAGTCGGAAACCCAGCAAAAAGAGGACGATAACCAGTACCTGGACATCAACACCCTCAAGGGCGACCCCAACGACGAGGACGACGAGTAACAGATGCCGAAAACTGAGGGCCGTAAACCAAATCAAGCGACTCGCGGGATTGTGGGGGCGTAGACGGGCGAATGGGCCATCGACGATTTTGAGCTGGCAAGGGCCGGGAATTAGATTCCCGGCCTTCAACCTAGCACTGCTTTATGAGATCGAGCACCGCAGGAATGTCATCGGCGTTCCGAAGCGCAACGTAAGTGGGTAAGCCCGGGCCAAATCCGCCCTGTGCGCGTTTGTCCTGACACATGTCCTCTGGATCAATTAGGTCGTCCACGCTCTTTGCCAGGCCAACGGCGATCCAACCACCGTTGCTGGTCCTGCCTTCTAGCACGGCATGCAGTTTTCGCTTGCCCGACCTGAGTCCTACATAGTACTTGGCTATATAGGACTCCCACGAAGGATTACCACTCAGAACAGACTCGCGCACCTCATCGAAAAGCTTCTGGTTGAGTCCACCTTCGGCAAAAGTGGGGTGATTCTCCTGCAGAGTCCAAATAGGCGCCTCGTCAGACTTCCCGCGAGAAGGACGGTACTTGTCGACGACGTCTGCCGGGAGGTCGGGATACTTCCATATCTCGCACGCTTCTTTCGCCAGCTCGTCCGCGCGCTGCCCAATCTCTTCCTCACCCCATTTTTCATGCGAGACAATCGATTTGTTTAGGTAGAGCGGGCTGCACTTAAATCCGACGTCAGGCAGATTGAGCTTGTCCGAGAACGACCGGTTTGAGTACTCCTGGTTGTATCCCGTCAGCGTAAGATTTCCCAAGTTGTTGCACAGCCTGTCGTGGACGTCTTCCCAGTTCTCACCAAGCGATTCCTTCCAGCCGTGCTCATCATCGATCGTCTGGGGCATGATGTGCTCGATCTGGTAATCGTCGGCTGAGATGGACTCCTTCGGGTGGTGCCAGTTCTCCATGCGTTCCAGGTAATAGCGCTTTTTAGAGAAGCGGTTGTAGCAGTCACGCGTCTTAAACTCCTCGACAAAATGCTCGTCTGTCGGAAAGTATGCGGTCATACCGCTGCTGTGGATAAGGAACATCGCCGTAACGTACTCCTCGATATCGTCCTGCTGCTCGAGATTGCGATACATGCCGGCAAAGAAATTATTTAGGCCCGTGGTAAGTCTGCCGCAAACCGCTCGCCTGAACAGAAACGACTCGATAGTCTCGCAGATACGTAAAAACGCATTGCGGTCTAGTCCATTCCCCTCGTAAACCGAATAAAGCAACATTAAGAGGGGCCTTATCTGCTTCACGTCGAGGCTTACGATTCTGCCGAACACTCGGCGCAGTCCGTCGTCCTTCTCCTTACCAAGGAACAGACTGGCGTATCTATGTGCATACCCGCGCAGCTCCTTAAGCAGGCCCTCGGTGTCACCATCGTAGTCGTCGGCGAAATAGCGCTTAAACTCGTAGTAGGCCTCGTTCTCCTTCGGCATCCTATTGGGAACTTTAAGCCACAGCCAGTACCAGATAAATGCATTGAACTCGTCCTCGCCGCCTTTTCCGAACAAGCACTCGAGTGGATGCCAATAACCCTCATAAAGCTTGGTCTGTTCGTCGTTGGGAAGCGACATTAGAACGTAGTTACGGATGAGGTCAATGGGCGTGAGCGGCTTGCCCTTGGAGTTCATGGACTCAAATATGAGCTGGGCATTATCAACGCCAGCGGTGAGCTTAGTGTCGATGACCTGCACGCGGTTTAGCCCCGCCCAAAGCCTTGCAGGGTCGAATGATTTCCCGTGCATCTTTTCACGGAAGAACGCATGGTTTTCGACAATGCGATCCGATTTTTCATCTGGCACGGGAGCCCCAGACACGATGGAGAACAGCGTCTCTTTATCGTCCTGCGAGAGCACCAGCTTGTAGCGTGCCAGACCGTTGTAGTCGTCATCGTTAAAGAGGTAATTTTTCCTCAGCGCCGAGATTTTGAGGTCGCCAAGGAAGCCAGCCTTGTCGGGGTTGCTCTCCAAATAGTCAGCCAAAGCTGCAATCATCAACGAAAACGTCGTCATGCGCTGCTGTCCGTCAATCAGAAGCACGCGCGAAATGCTCGTGGCAGAGCTCTCGGACTCAGGGATATAAAGCATTGACCCCACGAAGTGCGATACGCCATCACGACCCGCTCGCATGACGTCATCCCAAAGCACCTCGCACTCTTTTACACTCCACGAGTAAACTCGCTGGTACACGGGAATGACGAACTGCATCTTCGCCACGCCCATAAGGTCGAGTAGATTTGCCTCGGTTGCTTTCATTTGCGATTGTCCCCTTTCTTGTTTACGCCGCTTGCGGTCAGTCCTCCACTGAACGAAAGGCGCTAAAGACCAGAGCATCGATGCACTGGAGCAACCGGGATGCTCATATCGTTAGATTCTACAACGAAAGCAAACACTTACGCCGTCATGGTGGCGCGCGATCGCTGCACGCCACTCCCCAAAATCATACGATGTCAAAAGACTGACACTTGTGTATGCCTTTTGACATTGCCACAGTCTTACGGGCTTCTTGTCTCATATGCCAAGAGCGGATATCTAGATCGCTGCCTCTCCCGCCCAAAGGAGCTCGACAAGAACTGATCGAAGGGCAAATCAGACATCGAGCAAGTCGCCGACATGCTCATCGCGCCTCGCAAAAAGATGGGCAAACACGGGACCATCTTAAGCGGTGGCGATGATGACACGGAATTGCAGCCGAATCGCCCCGACCTATTCGCCACCCGATGCTGGCAAGCTGTTGAGCGGCTCGCTCTCACCGGCGGCACCAAGGCGCTTCTGCATCTTCTCGATCTGCTTAAGGGTCGAAGTCAAATACCCAAGACCCTTCTTCAACTGCTTAAGCAACCTGCCATTCCTGCGGTCCCCCTTTCCATTCTCCTTCTCGACATCCTCCTCAACACCAGCGATGCTGCGCTGCACGGCCTCGGCCGCCTTCTGCACCAAAATGGCTCCCTCATGCGGGCAGCGGTCAGTTGCCACATCAAGAAATGCGAGAAGCCTTGAGCATTCAACGAGCACGAACTGCGCATAGTCCTCCCCCATCGACGCCGCCAGGGCAACGCCGCTAGAACCCAAAAGGCCAAACGCAGCGCCGCCGCCAGCAATTAAAGCGGTGCCACCGGCCATGCCCATGCCGCCGGCGGCCAAGGCGCCGCCGCCAGCAGCAGCAAGACTCGCATTGACGAGCGCAGCCCCGTGAAGGCCGACAAACGAGCCTCCAAAGATACCGACAGCAATATCCGGAGCCAATGCCGCGGCCACTCCTCCTGTGCCCAGGGCCGCCGCCACGGCAATGGCGCCGCCTACCAAGACCTTTGGCAATGTACCTGAGAGCTCACGGATATGCGCCCCGCATTGCTTCTCTAGGGAACGTACGGCGTCCAAATCAACCGCGTCTTGTCTCCTGGGAAATTCGCGTTTAACCCAAGATCCACTCTCCTTCAAACCTTTGTATTCCTTCTTCTCTTCATCTCCTATCTGGGAATAGAGGCGAAACTCAACCAGCTCCTGTGCAACAAGTAAGGCGCGAACTTTACCGCCTCGCCGCCGCGAAACTGTCTCAAGGGCTCCGTACGCATCTTCCTCGCTCAAAAAGTAGCCGTCTGCATCAATGCCTAGACCATCCGCGACCGAATCCTGCCACGCGCGGGCCCAGCTCCTCTTTTGCCCTTTGCGCACTTCGTTCTTCTCGTTCCCGCAGTCGTAGTTGATGGCGGCAAGCTTCAGCGAGAAGGCAATCCTCGTCGTCTCTCTATCTAGGCTATAAAAGTGAAATCCATCGAAGATATCCTGGCGGCGCCTGGCGCGCTCAGTCCAAGCCTCGGACATTTCCTCCGCCATATAGCCCCAGTCGGCATGGAGTGCAAACGCAAGGCGTCCAACTCCGACGTAGTTTATACGCAAGAAGAACTTCTGGGCGAACATGACCTTGTTCCCCTCGCATTCGATACCCGCCCTGACCGCCGCCGTCGCCAGATTCGCCAGAACAAACGAAGTGCTCGAAACCGTGACCATGCGAGTGAGGGCCCTACTGTTATAGGGCATAAAATGCGAAGCCTTGAGTTTGTTCAAGCCGGAGACCTTGCTCGCTTCACAACGCTCTAGCTCGGCCTTGAGCCTTGAAAGCATGTAGAGACAACGAACGATAACCTCGTTGGCCACGACTGCTGGCACCTGGCTTAAAGCCTGATCGAGAAGACCGACTTCCGTCCGAAGGTCGAAGCGAATGGGCTTACCGTCCTCGGTTTTGAACGCCGTTCCGTTAAACAGCTTTGAGATCCATTGCTGAATGCGAATATCCTCGCCCTTATAGGCAATCTGCACGTCTTGAAAAACTGGCAGGGAGGAGAGCTCCTTTAGCAGGGATAACACGACGCCGGGAATACCCGTCCCCTTACCGGGGTTTGAACTAGACCCCGCCATGTCGCTCATGAGATGCATCGCCCAGAACAGAGTGCCGAACGCGATCTTCTCTGGAACGTTCCTGCCTATAAGAGGGCAGTCGGGATCGAAGGCGGCGGCAGGCAGGTCAAAGGCAACAAACCGGCCGGCAGTATCGGTACCATAGCCTTTGCACGTGAATTGCGAGAGGATCGAACACGCAAGGCCAACCAAGCTCGGGTGGTGCGAGAAGTCCCGCAGATGATGTTGGAGCCCGCCGCCAAACTCGGCAGTCAGCTTGTCCGCGGCAAGAGGAAACCCTTTCTCTAGAAAGCGAATAGCGTCTTCTAGAGTTGCATCCGCCTTTGTCATACCCGCAGACTTGGCAATCGTAAGAACGAATTTGCCAACCTTCTCGTCGCCCCACTCTTTGGCACCCTCTAGGTTGAAGTCTTTCTGCCACAGGATATTCAACGCGCCCGTGAGGAGCCCGCTAACGGCTGCAAGTTCATAGTCGAGCTTCGTAGCCTTTTCAGCCCGAGGGTCAAAATCAAAGAGGACCTCCTCCCCATCGGGAGCGTCCTTAAAACCAACCAGCACGGCGCTACCGTTCAGCGGCACAGATGCAACTTTGGGCAGTTGAGGCATGGCGTAAACTATCTCGCCGCCACTAAAAACAAGTTCGTCTGCCATACCGGCTTCCTCCTGCAAACGCGTAAAACTAGATTGCTCCACGCCGCCAAATCCCTCTCGTAGAACTACTCGATAATCTCGATGATGCAGTTGCTCAGAACCTCGTCGGAACTGTTCGCCTCTGGCAGCCTGTACGCCTCATTGTGAACGATAACGCGCACAGCGTCACGGGTCTATGCCTGCCCATCCAGCGAATCATGTTAGCAAGCCGTTCTTCGACAATGGATGCCATCTCGGTGTCCATACTCTTGACCTGCCTGGTCTCGGCGGGCGTCAGCGTGTCCTTGAATAGCATCTCAAGCACAGCCCTCTGATGCTGATTCTGGAATCCTTCCCGCAACCATTCCTTCTGCTTGCGCCCAATGGGCACCCGCCTACCTCCCCTCCGCCTTCAGCTTCAGCAGCAGGTCGCCCAGCTCGGGGCACTTCTTGGAAAGGCGCATCTGAGCTCGCTCGCCCATCCCCCACCGCTGGCGGATCTCCTGGACACGCGGACTCACGTGGTAGTCCCCATCCATCACCTGCTTGAGCAGCTTAGCGGTCACGCGCGCATCGGCCAGGGCGCTGTGGGCGTGGCCCGTCGACTCGTCGAACTCGATGCCAAACCACGTCGCCACATCACTCAAAGAGACGCACCCGTGGCTGCCCACGTCCATGATCGAGGTGTAAAACGCCTGCAGGTCGGCCCAGTCCGTAGGAAATGTGGAAAGGTCTATGTGCTTTGCCTGACACTCGGTCAAAAGCTGTCGCCGGTCCGCCCCGCTCCAGCAAACCACTTGGGCGGAGTAGCGACCGATCCAATCGCTGAGCCTTTTAATCACCATGTAGAGCGGATCGGCCATCGCGGTGTCCACGGCTGATATCCCCGTAAGCTCGCGGACGGGAGACGCAACGCCTTCGGCAAATTCCGTCTGCACAAACTGCGAGAACTCGCCCATAACGTTGCCATGGTAATCGAGCTTAACGGCGCCGACCTCGATAATCTCATTGCGCAGCCCACGGCGCTGGCGCTGCTTTGGCACCGGCGCAAACTCAAAGTCCAGCACAATCTGGCGCGCAAAGTTCGTCGTATCGATAGCCGAGATACACGGCGTCTTTTCAGCTGACACGGTTAGGGCCTTTCTCCGTTGCTTGCCGCTTGTTACATAAGCGGCTACATTGCCGTAAGGATAGGTGGCCGCGCGGACATGAAAGCTGGGCGCAATACCATGCGCTAATCACACGCCATGCAGACGGCCCCAAGAGAGTCGCCCGCTCTATTCAAATGGATGAAAAGACGATATGAGAAAGCCATTGGGGCCGCCTCCCCCGCGGCGCAGCTTCTTTCC
>CATZJG010000018.1:0-51402 GCA_958420355.1 uncultured Collinsella sp. | reverse complement strand
GCAGGAAGCTTGGATACGCCTAGGCGCGGTCCAAGAAATCGTCCGCACCCCCAAAGCCGTCCAAATATCCACCCTCATTTCCCGACCGTCCAAAATCCACGCTCATCCGCCGCCCGCACATCTCTCATCTCTCATTCGTCACGAATACGAGAGATAACAGAAAGACGAGAGATAAATATGAGAGATAACTGAGCAGTAAAGAGACAAGCAATCATGGTATTATCTCAATATCGATTGTTCTACCAGCAAAAACATGTTTATATGAAACAGATGGCAGACATCTTATCTTTTATCTCTCACTCATCTCTAATATGAGAGATAACAGAAAGATGAGAGATAATTACGAGAGATAACTGAGAGACGAAGGAAATCCATTCGCGGCATTCTTCGCAGAACCGAGCGAAAGGACGTGCAGATGAACAAAAACGAACTGACCGGTCTGCTCGAGTCTTTAAGGCGCATGGGCTCGGACGATCTTAACGTCGAGGTCAAGGAGAGCGCCACGACGCTTTCCCGCGACGTATGGGAAACGGTCAGCGCTTTCGCAAACACCGCCGGCGGCATCATCGTACTCGGAGTGAGCGAGCGCGCGGGTTTTGCCCCAGTTGCAAACTTTGAGACCGAGAAAGTGCTCAACCAATTCGTGTCGGGCATGGGTGATGCCGGCGGTCGCGGAAAGCTGGCCAATCCGCCCAAATACACCATTGAGCGCGTGGAGCTCCAGGGCACCGTGGTTCTGGTCATCACGATTGAGGAGCTCGACCCGTCGAGCAAGCCTTGCTATGTCATAGAGCGGGGCGCTCAAGGTGGCAGCTACAAACGCATCGATGACAAAGACGTACCCCTTTCGTCGACCGAGGTTTTGGCACTGTCGTCATATGAACGGACGAGTCCTAGCGATCGCGATGCGGTGCCCGGCACGAGTGCGGGCGATCTCGACGAGTCGCTGGTCGACCGCACGATAGAGCGTGCCTATTCGTTGACGCCTCGAGCGATGCGCGGTGCGGCGGACAAGAAGACAAAGATGGAGCGTCTGAATTTCCTCGACTTCCAGGGCAATGTTACCAAGGCCGGCCTCCTTGCCGCGGGCGTTTACCCTCAGCAGTTCTATCCCAAGCTCTTCATTGATGTGGCTGTCCATGCGGGAACTCAAAAGGGCGCTGCGGGACCGCTAAGATTTATGGACCGCACAGTCTGCGAGGGCACCCTGGGCGAGATGATTTCGGATACTGTCGCGGCTGTCGCCAAAAACCTGCGCCGCACCTCGACCGTCCAAGGCATCTCGCGTATCGACTCGCTGGAGATTCCCGAGGAGGTCCTGCGCGAGGCAGTCGCCAACGCGGTTATCCACAGGGAATACGGGGATCGGTTCTGTGGGCAATCGATCGTCGTCGACGTTTTTGACGACCGTATCGAGGTGACGAATCCCGGCGGCCTTTATGGAGGGAAGACTCGCGAGAGCTTGTTTGACGGCAGCTCCCGATGCCGTAACGCGACGCTCGTGAAACTCATGTCGATTGTCCCGCTGCCGGATGGCGCAGGTTCGCCGGCTGAGGGCAATGGCTCGGGCATCCCGATGATGATCGATGCCATGCGCGCGCATGGTCTGGCCGAGCCCCTGTTCTGCCCGGGGTTCGATCGGTTCAAGGTCGTACTTTACCGTTCAAAGATTGAGCCGGTCGATCATGGCGGGGGCTTAATTGTGACGGCACTCAAGCGCTACGGCGAATTGGGGACGCGCGAACTGGCGGAGCGCACGGGACTCACGGTTTCCCAGGTTAGGGCACGCGTCAATGCGCTCATTGAGCAGGGTGAGCTTGAGCCGACGGCGCCGTTGACAAGCCGCAACCGCAAGTATCGACTGTCAGAGCGCGTGGAATAAATGCGTTAGTGGACGAGGCGACCCAATAATCGACCCTCAATTGGCGCCCACTAAGGTAAAGCGGTTGTTGCTCAGTCGACGGTGATGCTAAAGACTCGGCTTACGCCGGCATGGCCCCGAACCCGTCCATCAAGAACAGCCTAAGAACCAGCTTGATGACATATCCCGGTTTGACTTCAGCCGCGTCAAAGACGTGGCGCTCGGCGAGCTCGCTGCAGTATGCATAGATGTCGCGGATAAGGTCCGCGCCCGAAAGCGTAAACATGTAGCCTGCGTCCGAAAGCGCATTGGGTGCGGCGGGCAACTTGGCCATGTGGCAGAACGTTTGCAGGTCGGGCGCCATAACATTCTGGTAGTCGAGGTGGCCGCTGGCATCCTGTGCGGCAAGCTCCAATTGGCGCACAAAATCCAGCGCCGCCGCTAACACAAAGCTCGGCGTAGGCGCATTGACGTCCTGAGTGGTCGCCACAAGCCTGCCCGCCGCCTGCGTGACAAGCCAAGCGACCTCGCGCTGGCAACGCACAGCCTTGCGCGTAACCGGCTTGATGGACGAAGAAGAAACGCTCCCCTTAGGCGGATTCGAAGCAGCCATAAGACCCTCTCATGAACAATCCGGCCCAACAAGCCCGGATGAAACACGTGCTACATCAGTATACAGGGGAGTGGGATGGAAAAAACGGAGTCGACAGCGTGAACTGCCGGCTCCTGATTGCTTGCCTTAGAGGCTGTACACTTCGACCATAGCTTCGCCAATGCGATGGGGCACGCCGGTGACGAGTGCGTTGCCCATGCAGAAGGCCCGATGGCCGTCGGTCATGCCCGTATCGGTCCAACCTTTCGGGAATCCCTGAAGCTGATCGAGCTCGTCGGGAACAAGACGGCGGAAACGGCCATCGGGACATTCGATGACGTGCTTGAAGCGGCTCGCTCCCGTGCCGCCTTCTCCTGTGAGGATGGTGCGGCTCGGCTTGTCGGTGGCATCCGGGAAGCTCATGGCTCCCTCGGAATACGTGTACGTAAAGCCTGTCTTTTTGTTAGTGCGCTCTTCGCGCTTGCTGCCCTTAAGGTAGCGCCAGTCGGGAAGCTTTTCGTCGGAGATGTAGAACTGCTCCGGGACATCAGCCTCGTCGACAAGCACGTCGCCAAGCACGTGGCGCTCACCGTGATAGTCCTCGGCAAAGTCGCAGGTCAGAACATGACAGCCCTGCATGACGCCAGCATTCTTGAATTGAGAGGTCTTTTGGCCGACGCCAAAACGAGTTGAGTTCTCGTAGGGGTCGGGCAAAACGTCGAGCTCGGACATCTCGTCGGGATAGATGGCGGGGAAGGCTTTAGCCATGACGCCGTTGTGCATGCGATTAACGAGATCAACCTTGCCAGCGTCCTTTTCGCAGAAGATATAAACACGCTTGCGACGCTGGGGGAAACCGTATTCGGCAGAGTTGACCACGCGCCATTCGACCGTGTAGTCGAGGTCGGCAAGACAGCTTAGGATGATGGCGAAGTCGCGACCGCGTTGAGACGCGGGCGACTTGAGCAGGCGGTCGACGTTCTCAAAGAGACCGAACTTGGGCTTCTTCATTTCGAGGAAGTGATAGATGTCCCACCAAAGGACGCCCTTCTTGCCCTCGATGCCGTGTGCCTGATTGAGCGGACGCGCGACAGAGTAGTCTTGGCAGGGGAAACCGCCAACAACCATTTGGACATCGGGGATTTCGATTTCTTTCGCCTCGGCCTGCTCCAGGACCTTATTGATGTCTTCGTTGACGACGGAATCATTGCCGAAGCGATCCATGTAGCAACGGGCCGCGAACTGACGCGCCTTGGTTCCGGGCGGTTCCCACTGATTGGCCCAAATGGTGCGGAAGGGGCCGGCGGGCTTCATATAAAACTCGGGATGGCGAGGGTCGGCATAGCCTTCGAGACCCAAACGAAATCCACCGACGCCCGCAAAAAGCTCGGCAATATTAATCTCAGACACGTTTCTCCAATCGCTGCTGTGTCCGGTTATGGTGGTCACAACAATAACCGATCGAGGGGACAATCAAGACCTCAATTTTCTGGGCGTTAGTAGTTGCTCTGAACTACCATGAGGTTAGTTGCGAGTTTCGGAGGTATCCCGTGTCTAAGAAGCGCCTCGATTTCAAGCGCATGCTTGACGATACTGATTTTTCTGACCCCTCAAGTATTGAGCGCTATGCTGCCAATCTCGATGGCATGACGTTCCGCGATATTCTCGAGCTCGGTATTGCTCCGGAGGGGGAGAGTGCGCCCAAGGACTTTGGCTCCAAGAAGTACAAAGGCGGTATGGGCACTCTTATCGAAGAACGTTACTTTGGCTACAAGGCCAATAGTGACGATCGCCCCGACTTTCCCGAGGCGGGCGTTGAGCTCAAGGCAACGTGTTTTGATGTGCTCAAGAACGGCCGGAAGTCTGCTGGCGAGCGCCTTGTCCTGACCATGATTCCTTATGACCGACCTGTTTCGCTCGACTACGACAGTTCTCACCTCAAGACCAAGCTCAGCAATATCCTGTTGATTTACTACGGCCGTGACCGCTCTATCGACAAATACGACCAGCGCATTGAGCGTGCAGTCATGGTTCGTTTGCCCGAAGAGGATATGAAGATCATCCGCGCTGACTACGAGAAGATTATTTCGTACATTCAGGATGGTCGCGCGGACGAGCTATCGGAGGGCATGACCACCTACTTGGGCGCCTGCACAAAGGGCGCAACCGAAGCGACAATGTGGGTCGACCAGTATTACGAGTACTTCAATACCGATACGGGCGAGATCGAACGCCGTCGCGCGAAGCGTCGCGCCTTCTCACTCAAGCGCTCGTACATGGACTATGTGCTTCACGCCTATGTTCTCGGTGCCCCGCGTATCGGCGAGAGCATCGTTCAAGGCGACGACGAGTCCATTGATTTCGAAAGCTACGTTACTGCGCTTATCGAGCGCCACTATGGCGAGACCGATCGCCAGATTGCGGAGCAGTACGGCTTGGAATACACAGGAAACAAGGCGCAATGGACAACGCTCGTTTATCGCATGCTTGGCATTAAAAGCAATGCTGCCGAGGAGTTCGTTAAGGCCGGGATTAACGTCCGTGCTTGTCGCGTTAATAAGAGGGGGCACATCGAGCAGGCTATGTCGTTCCCACCGTTTGAGTTCAAGCGTTTGATCGAGGAAGACTGGGAAACGTCGCCTTTTCATGCGTGCCTTGAGACCAATCGCTTCTTCTTCGTTGTGTTTCGCGAGGACCACGATGGCGTGCTGCGTCTCGACCGTTGTTTGTTCTGGGCGATGGGAGAAAACGAAATCGAAGGCCCTGCGAAAGCTTGTTGGGATAAGACGCGAAAGGTAGTACGTGAGGGCGTTGAGCTCAATTCGTATCGGGATGCGAGCGGAAAGCTCAAAGTGACTAACAATCTGCCCGGTATGGCGGACAACCCAATTGTTCACGTTCGCCCGCATACGTCAAAAGCGGCTTACAAGTTTGCCGATGGAACAGAGATCGGTGACATCGCAAGGAATGCTTGCGAACTGCCCGACGGGCGCTGGATGACGAAGCAATCGTTCTGGTTCAACAAGGGCTATCTGGAGCACATTCTGGGGCTGTAGCGTTTTGGGATTGTTTAACGATCGAGCTCCTGCTCCTCAATGCCGTCTCTACAAATAAATCCCCTCACCGAGTTGCTTGTGGAACTCGGCGTGATGGTCGCGTGCCCAGGTAAAGAGCGCCTGGTCAAAGTCGGTGCGCGTGGCCGGGATGCCAAAGACGCCGGCAACTTCGACGCGCACAAACTCCAGTGCCGGCAGCTTGTTGATGGCAGTGAGGGCAAACGGGGACGAGGGCTCCTCGAACAGATAGCGGCTGCCTTGCAGCGCGTCGCAACTGGTGCACGTGTTGCCGAGCGACGGGGCTTTGGAGGCTCGCGCGCCTACGGGCTTGTAGCCGCAGCGCTTATGAAGGTAGTCGCGGATCTCGCCCGGCACGCAGCCAAGAGCGGGCACGATGGCGAGTGCGTTGGCGTTGGCCGTGTCGATGGCAATGTGCCCGGATTCGTTGGGCGCGTGCGCGATGGCGACGCTCTCGTCGTTATCGGCTCGATAGGGAATGCCGAAGGCCGCGACCGAGGTCTCTTTGTGACACTTCCAGCACTCGCGCTTGCCCAGTACTAGATATATATACGGCGCTGAGGGGTCGGATCGGTCAACACCGGGCAGCCACTCGGCAAAGGGTTCGGGGTTGACGCCGCTGGGTACATACCAAATCTTCTTGGTCCGGTCCCATTTGGCGCCCAGCGCCTTGGCTTCTTCTTTGTGCGAAAAGGGGACATCGAGCTCGGTGCGCATGGCGGCTCCTTGGTGCTGCAGGTGCAAGTGGCTCAAGGATACCGCAGGGCACAGACATCGCGGCGTTTTGCTGAGAAGTTGCGGTGCGGACTGATTGGTTATGCCGATGGATAGATCGGCAAGTAGATGGTCGGCTTTTGGCTAGTTGGGCGGTTGGAACTGCCGGCGGATTTAGCGACATAAAACAAAACAGCCCAGAGAGCATAGCCTCTGAGCTGCAAATATTTGGTGGGCGTTAGAAGATTTGAACTTCTGACCTCTTCCGTGTCAGGGAAGCGCTCTCCCCCTGAGCTAAACGCCCGATCAAGGGTGCGCAAGTGCGCAAAGGATAATATAACGGAGCCTGAACTCGGTGGCAAGAACATTTTTAAAAATCGCTTACATTGTGGAATTCGGGGGCTTTGCCATATCCATTTCAAAAGAGCCTGCTGCCGCGATTTGGCTGTCGCATAATGCAAGGCCATTGCGGTATCGAGCTATGGAAAGACGTCTGCGGAATTGTCCTACCGATAAGCGGACAAGCCTCCAGCTGGTGACTTCGCCGTGGTAAGGTAAGCCGAATTGTTTCCAGGCTGTTTCGGGGGAGTGGAATGAGCAAAGAGTGTGTCGAGCAGGTCGAAGGCGCAGGGGCTTCGGTGCCGATGACCGATATATCGAACATTGATGTGCCCGAGGGCACCGACGAGCTCAGCCGTAGCACCCGCCGCGCCTGGCGCGACCGCCTTAACGATGCGTCGTCGCGCAAGATGATCACGGGCGTCTTGGCTACGTTGGTGGGCGGTTCGTTTTGGGGCTTCTCGGGCACCAGCGCGAGCTTTCTGTTCGATACCTACCACGTCGACACCTTGTGGCTTATGAGCGTGCGTCAGATTCTCGCCGGTCTACTCTTTATGGCCGTGGTTGTTACGCGCGACCGCGAGCGCCTGATTAAGCTCTGGACCACACCCGCCGATCGCAAGCAGCTGCTGCTCTTTACCGCCTTTGGCCTGCTGTTCAACCAGTTTTGCTATCTTTCGGCCGTGCGCCTGACGAACGCCGGAACCGCGACGGTGCTCCAGTGCCTGCAGCTCGTTATCATCATGGGCTACGCCTGCGTGACCGATCGCCGCATGCCGCGTACTCGCGAAGTCATCGGTATTGGCCTGGCTCTGGGTGGAACCTTTTTAATTGCCACCGGCGGCGACCCTACCAGCCTGAATATCTCGCCGCTTGGCCTGGCAGCAGGTCTTATGTGCGCGGTCAGCGCCGCGTGTATGGCGGTGATTCCCACCAAGATCCTGCCCGAATACGGTAGCCCCATCGTTACGGGCTCGGCAATGCTCACGGCGGGCGTGGTCTCATGTGTCTTCGTGCAGCCCTGGGCGCATATGCCGGCGCTCGATGCCGCCGGTATCGAGGCGCTCGCGGTGTTCGTGGTTATCGGCTCGTTTTTTGCTTACATGCTCTATATGCAGGGCGTTAAGGATATCGGCTCGGTGCGTGCGAGCCTCATCGGAACTGTGGAGCCGGTTTCGGCGACCATCACCAGCGCCGTTATGCTGGGCACGGTGTTTTTGCCGACCGACCTTATCGGCTTTGCCATGATCATCGTGATGATGTTCCTTACGGTGTAGTTGAGGCCGCCGCCAAGACAGAAAAGGTGTTGTGCCGCATTTTCGCCAATTGATGTCCGTGTCTGGAGTTTAGCTGTCGATGCTCAAAATGCCATAAACTAGTAACGTTATGGACTTTTTCATTGCGACTCAATTGCGAGGATTTCTTTATGGCTGGTAATCACTTTAAGGGCAGCGATAGCGGCCGTCCTGCAGTTCCGCCGCGTCCGAACGGGGCTGGTAAAGCCGGCACGCCGGGCGACGCCGGACAGGGCGGTTCCGGTAAGCGCGTGTCCCCGGGCGAGACGGCGATGTTTACCGCTCTGTACGAGCAGTCTCAAAAGGCAAAAAAGACCGGCCGTGCAAGAGGGAATGTCTTTGCGGGCGGTGCAAGCTCCACGTCGCAGCCGAGCGGGGCTCCTTCGGTACCTGCGAACAACGCAGGTGCTGCCAACGCCGCGAATGCCGCCGGCAACGTTAATGCCGGCAAGGCCGACAACAATACTCCCTCTGCCGGTGGCGCGGGGCTTACGGGTAACCTTGGCACGATTTACACCGGCGCCTCTGAGACTGGCACGTTCGCCCGTCTGGATGATAGCGGTACCGAGTTTACGGGCTCGGGTTCCAAGGAAGATTATTATGATTTTGGCTTGAACTACGGTAGCGACGCTTCGTCGAGTTCGACCTCTGACGGTCTGGTCCGTCATCGCCATCGCAAGGGCGAGCGCAAAAAGCGTCACACCGGCGCCATTATTGCCGCTGTAGTCGCGGTGCTTCTCGTTGCGCTTGGCGCAAGCGGCTTTATGCTGCTTAACTCGGCAAAGACCGTAAAGAGCGAAGCGAAGGAGGCTGTCGAGATCGTCGGTGGCCTTAAGGACAAGGTCACGTCGGGCGATTTTTCGACGCTGCCTGACGACGCGAAGAAGATCGATGAGCTCTGTAACAGCATGAAGGCGGAGACCTCGAGCCCGCTGTGGGCGGCGGCTTCGTTTATCCCGGTGTATGGCAGCGATATCAATGCGGCCCGCACCATGATTGACGCCCTGTCCGATGTCTCGAGCAATGCGCTGGTTCCCATGGCCGATAACCTCTCGCAGGCTACGCCCGGCAAGCTGTTCCAGGACGGCATGATTAACGTGTCCGCGCTGCAGGCGGTCGCCGATTCGCTTTCCAGCAGCTCGAAGGTGTTCAAGAGCGCCAACGAGAAGGTCCAGGGCATTGGCGATACTCATATTTCCCAGGTGACCGAGCTGGTCGATAAGGCCAAGGACGGCTTTGCCACCCTCAACGGCGCGGTTGACGCGGCGGAGAAGGTCGCCCCCGTCCTTCCCCAGATGCTCGGCGCCAACGGCCAGACGCGCAACTACCTTATGTACGCCATGAACAACGTCGAGATTCGTGCTTGCGGCGGCTTTGGCGGTTCGCAGGGCCTGATTTCGGTCACTGACGGCCAGATGTCGATTGGCGAGTTTGTTCCCCGCATTGGACTCAGCGAGGATGAGGCAGTCGAGAGCGTCGACGAAGAGGATGAGGCACTGTTCGGCAACCACAGTAACCTGTACAACTCGGGCAATACCTATTCGCCTGATTGGCCCCGCAACTCGCAGCGTGTCGCCGCGCTGTGGAAGTCCCAGTATGGACAGGACGTTGATGGCGTCATCGGTATCGACCCGGTGTTCCTGCAGTATCTGCTGGGCCTGGTCGGTAACGTGTCACTGCCCGACGGAACGGTTGTCGACGGCACCAACGCCGCAAAGGTCCTCATGCACGATGTGTACTGGAACTATCCGGTCGAGGAGTCTGACGGCATCTTTGCATCCGTCGCCAGCGCTGCCTTCGACAAGATCCTTGGCGGTATCGGCGATGTCGATGTTACGAAGCTTGTCAGCGCCGTTGAGCGCGGTGCCGAAGAGGGCCGCCTGATCGCGTGGATGAGAAACGATGATGAGCAGAATGCCATCAAAGAGACGGGCATTGACGCTTCGCTGCCCGATCCGGATGACCCGAGTGCCGATCCTGTTGCCGGCGTTTACTTTAACAACCTGAGCTTCTCCAAGCTCGACTGGTATCTGAACGCCGACACGCAGATCGGCCAGGGCATCAAGAACGGCGACGGCACGTGCTCGTATCGCATCACCGTTACTCTGACGAACATCATGACGCAGGAGGAGGCAGGCAAGCTGCCCGACTACGTTGCGGCGAGCGCACCCGATGCCGCGCGTGACGACGAACGCCTGAATGTCTCGTTGTTTGCCCCGACGGGCGGCAACATCAGTGACCTTACGGTTGAGGGCACACAGTTTGGTCTTGGCGCCGCTACGTGGCATGGAATCCCCTTCTATTCGGGCACCGTTGACCTGCATGCTGGCGAGACGACGACGATCACGTATACGCTGACCACATCGGCCGAGGCGGGGGACAAGCCGCTTACGCTGCGTCAGACTCCTACATGCCAGGCGGCTCGCGACAGCGCGTCGGCGTAGGGTTTTTCTGGTAGCGCAGATAATCGAGTACCATTTTGGGGCGGACAGGCAATCTGTTCGCCCCTATTTTGTAAGGAGAGCGCATGAAGTACTTTGGCACCGACGGCTTTCGCGGTGAGGCCAACGTTGGGCTGACGGTAGAGCACGCTTATAAGATTGGCCGTTTTGTGGGCTGGTATTACGGCGCCAACCGCGAGCGCAAGGCACGCGTGATCGTGGGCAAGGACACGCGTCGCTCGAGTTATATGTTTGAGGCGGCGCTGGTGAGCGGCCTGGTCGCGAGCGGTGCGGACGCCTATATGCTGCATGTGATCCCGACGCCGGGCGTAGCGCATCAGACTGTGGAAGGCTGCTTCGATTGCGGCATCATGATCAGCGCGAGCCACAACCCGTTTTGCGATAACGGCATTAAGCTAGTCAACAGCGACGGCTTTAAGATGGACGAGGACGTACTGGAGCTCATCGAGGACTATATCGATGGCAAGAGCGAGGTGCCGCTGGCAACGGGCAACCACATCGGCGCCACGGTGGACTACATGCAGGGTCGCAACCGCTACATTGCTTCGCTCATCGCCAGCGCGAACTTTTCGCTGCAGGGCGTCAAGATCGGTATCGACTGCGCCAACGGCTCGGCATCCTCGGTGGCCAAGCCGGTGTTCGACGCACTGGGCGCCGATGTGCGCGTGATCAATGCCGCGCCCGACGGCTTTAACATCAATGTCGACTGCGGCTCTACGCATATTGAGCGCCTGCAGCGCCACGTGGTGGAGCAGGGCCTGGATGTGGGTTTTGCCTACGATGGCGATGCCGACCGCTGCCTGGCCGTGGACGAGCGCGGCCGCGTGGTCGACGGTGACCAGATCTTGTACGTGTGCGGTGTGTACCTGAACAAGCACGGGCGTCTCTCGGGCGGTACCGTGGTGCCGACGATCGCCAGCAACTTTGGCCTGATCAAGTCGTTGGAGCTTGCCGGCCTGAGTGCCGTGACCAGCGGCGTGGGCGACCGTCACGTGTATGCCAAGATGCGCGAGGGCGGCTACAGCCTGGGCGGCGAGCAGACGGGCCATACGATCTTTGGCGATATCGAGCGCACGGGCGACGGCATTATGACCTCGCTGCGCGTGATGGAAGTGATTCGTGCCGAGCGCGAGACGCTCTCGCAGCTCACGGCTCCGTGCAAGCTGCTGCCACAGGCGCAGGTGGCCGTGCACGTGGCGGACAAGGACGCCGCGCTCGAGAATATGGGCGTGCAGAACGCCATCGCCGAGGCCGAGGCTGCGCTGGCAGGCGAGGGCCGCGTGCTCGTGCGCAAGAGCGGAACCGAGTCGGTTATCCGCGTGCTGGCCGAGGCGCCCGACCAAGCATCCGCCGATGCCGCCATGAAGCGCATCGCCAACGCGCTCGAGGCTTTATAGCTACGCGGTTTTACCAAACCGCGTAGCTGCTCGACGCTGCAAACGGCCCCAAGTGGCAATCTGACGTTCAATTTCAAGGGCGCGACCAGAAGGTCAGCGCCCTTTCATTTCACGTCACCTTGCTCGCTTGGGGCCGTTTTCGCTGACGTTGCCAAGACATTAGCGTCAACGAATAGTCATTGGGTACCTAGTTATTGGGTGAAAAAAGGGGACGCTGCGGATTGGTTCCGCGGCGTCCCCTTTGCGTTGGCGTGTCGGTTATGCCTTACAGTTCGTAGAGCGTGGTGAACTTGTCCTGCAGGTAGCTGCAGTAGTAGCGGGCATCGAACGCCATGCCGCACGCGCCCTTGATGAGCTCCGGCGCGTCCTTGGCGCGGCCCCACTGCCAAATGTGCTCGCCCAGCCAGGCGCGGACAGGTGTCAGGTCGCCGCTCGCGCAGGCGCCGGTAAGGTCGACACCGTCGCGGCACATGGCCGGCACAAACATGGCATCGTAGGCACTGCCCAGCGCATACGTGGGGAAGTAGCCAAACGAGCCGCCGCTCCAGTGCGTATCCTGTAGGCAGCCGTGCGTGTCGTCGGGAACGGGAATGCCCAGGTACTCATCCATAAAGCGATTCCAAAGCGCGGGGATATCCTTGGCCGTGGCCTCGCCGGCAAACAGCATACGCTCGATCTGGTAGCGCACCATAATATGCAGCGGGTAGGTGAGCTCGTCGGCCTCGGTGCGGATCAGCGACGGCTGCGCGATGTTCACGGCGCGGTAGAGCGTGTCCTCGTCGACGTCGCCATAGACCTCGGGCGCGTGGCGGCGCAGCACCTCGAGCAGCGGTCCCATAAAGGCACGGCTGCGGCCCACGGTGTTCTCAAAGAAGCGGCTCTGGCTCTCGTGGATGCCCATGGAGGTGCCGCCCTCCAGGCAGGTGCGCGCATAGGCGGGATTGACGCCCAGCTCGTACATGGTGTGCCCCGCCTCGTGGATGATGCTGTAGACGTTGGAGATGCAATCGTCCTCGTAGATGTGTGTCGCGATGCGCGCGTCACCCACGGCAAAGCCCTCGCTAAACGGGTGCTCGGTAAAGGCAAGCGTGGTGTCGTCCAGGTTCAGGCCGACGAGCTTCATCAGGTCGAAGCTCATGGCACGCTGGGCAGCCTCGGGCACGCGGGCATGCAAAAAGTCGGCAGCGGGCTGCTGGCCGCGCTCGCCGATGGCGTGCACGAGCGGCACGACCGTGGCCTTGACCTCCTCGCAAAACGCGTCGAAGCTCTTGGCGGAAAGGCCGCGCTCGTACTGGTCGAGCCAAACATCGTAGGGGTCGCGCTTGGGATCCATGAGCTCTGCCTGATGCTTAAGTTGGGCGACGATTCTATCCACATAGGGCTCAAAGCTCGCCCAGTCGTTGGCCGTCTTGGCTTTGTGCCACACGGCGTCGGCCTCGCAGGTGAGCCTAGTCCAGGCCTCGGCCTCCTCGGTAGGGATGACGCTCGCTTCGCGCTGGTCGCGGCCGAGCACGCGGATCTCGTCAAGCAGCTGCGGGTCGTCGATCTTGCCGCCGGCGACGGTCTCGCGTGCCAGCGAGTACACGAGTTCGACAGACTTTTCGCTGGTCAGGAGCTTATGGTGCTCGCCGGCAAGGGTGCCCATGGCGTCGGCACGGGCGGCGGCACCGTTGGCGGGAGCAATGGTCGCGCCATCGAACTCGGCAATCTTGAGCAGGTACTCGCGAGTCCACAGCTTGCCCTCGAGCTTGCGGAATTTTTTGACGGCATTATCGACTTTAGCGGCCTTGACGCCCTTGGCAGCCTTTGCCACGGCGGCCTGGGCCTTCTTATCGAGTTTCTTTCCCATACCGTATCCTTAATCTCGCAGGTCGAGCGCCGCAGGTGGGCGCGCGGCCAGTTTGCACAGCTACCTGCCTTGTACCCAGCGCGAACAAAACGGAACGCGGCGATATGCTCGCAGAATGTGTTATCCTATAGCCCAATGCGTTGACGGAGAGGGTTTTGCCCGCCGCGTCGCCGGCAAGAGAGGGAAGGTCATGGGCTGCAAGCCTTCCTGCGGTGGCAAGGGCCAAGCGTTCACTCCCGAGCAGCGACCTCAACGGGCACGCGGCCAGTGGCAGCAAAGTCCCAGTAGGGAAGCCGTGAGCCTCGCGACAAGAGGCACAGAGTGGGCGCGGCGGGCCAGACATCCGCCGGGTCAAACAAGGTGGTACCGCGGAATTCAACCGTCCTTGGGCAATGTACATGCCCGAGGGCGGTTTTTTTGTTACCGAACCGGGCCGCGCATCCGCAACATCGGGCGGCGTCAGCCGTCCCGGAGCGCGGATGCGCGAGAGACGAAAGGGAAGACATGAGTCTGATTGATGATCTGGTCAAACTCGAGGAAGAGGCCAAGGAACTCGTCACTAGCGCCGACGACGCCGCCAAGCTCGAGGCTGCGCGCGTTGAGCTGCTCGGTCGCAAAGGCCGTATCACCGGCCTGATGCGCATGATGGGCAAACTCGCCCCCGAGGATCGTCCCATGATGGGCAAGCGCGCCAACGAGATGCGCCAGCTGATCGAGGGCATGCTCGACGAGCGCACCACCGAGATGAAGGCCGCCGCCCTCAAGCACGCACTCGAGCACGAGGCCGTCGACATCACGCTGCCGGGCATCCGTCCGCAGATCGGTCACCAGCACCTGATCAAGCAGATCATCGAGGAGGCCGAGGACATCTTCTGCGGCATCGGCTACACCGTCGAGTCCGGCCCCATGGTCGATACTTCCTACTACAACTTCACTGCGCTCAACGCCCCCATGGATCACCCGAGCCGCTCGGCCCGCGATACTTTCTACGTGGTCGATAACAACCCCGGCAGCGTCGCGCACCCCGAGGCTCACGCCCATGGCGAGTCCGACGTGCTGCTGCGCACCCAGACCTCGGGCGTGCAGATCCACACCATGGAGTCGCAGAAGCCGCCCATCTACATGATCTGCCCGGGCACCGTCTACCGTCCCGACACGGCCGACGCCTGCCACCTGCCGCAGTTCAACCAGATTGAGGGCCTGGTCGTCGACGAGGGCATCACCTTTGGCGATCTTAAGGGCACGCTCGACTACTTTGTTAAGTGCATGTTTGGCGAGGACCGCAAGACGCGCTATCGCCCGCACTTCTTCCCCTTCACCGAGCCTTCCTGCGAGGTGGACGTGAGCTGCCACGTCTGCGGCGGCAAGGGCTGCAACTTCTGCAAGCACAGCGGCTGGATCGAGATCCTGGGCTGCGGTATGGTCGACCCCAACGTCCTGATCAACTGCGGCATCGACCCCGAGAAGTACACCGGCTTCGCCTTTGGTATTGGCGCCGAGCGCGTCGCGGCACTGCGCTACGACCTGCCGGACCTCAGAACGCTCATGACGGGCGATATGCGTTTTCTGAATCAGTTCTAGGCTGCGGCTTGCCCAAGCACGGCACCTCGGCGCTCATTCGTCGCTTGCGTACCAAAGTACGCGGCGCTCCTCTTTCGGGCCGATCTGCCGCACTTGGACAACCCTCGCTTTGTAAGGAATGTTCACAAAGTTGAAGTTTCCACCTGCATCTCTTCGCAGGCTTTCAGTATGAAAGGAGAGCTAGATGCGTGTTTCTTACGACTGGCTCAAGACCATGATCGATATTCCGGAGGATCCCAAGACCCTTTCGGACGAATATATCCGTACCGGCACCGAGGTCGAGGCAATCGACACCGTGGGCGAGTCCTTCGACCACGTGGTGACTGCCAAGGTGCTCACCAAGACCCCGCACCCCGATAGCGACCACATGTATGTGTGCTCGGTTGACGTGGGCGACAAGAATCTCGACGCCGACGGCAACCCCGCCCCGCTGCAGATCGTTTGCGGCGCGCAGAACTTTGAGGCTGGCGACCACATCGTCACGGCAATGATCGGCGCTGTGCTTCCCGGCGACGTCAAGATCAAGAAGAGCAAGCTTCGCGGCGTCGTGTCCATGGGCATGAACTGCTCTGCGCGCGAGCTCGGCCTGGGCGGCGACCACTCCGGCATCATGATCCTGCCCGAGGATACGCCCTGTGGCATGCCGTTTGCCGAGTACGTGGGCTCGAGCGACACCGTGCTCGACTGCGAGATCACGCCCAACCGCCCCGACTGCCTGTCCATGATCGGCATGGCCCGCGAGACCGGTGCCATCTTCGACCGCGATTTCCACGTTGAGCTGCCCGCTATCAAGGCGGAGACCGGCCGCGCGACCGACGACGAGCTTTCCGTCGAGATTGCCGACGAGGGCCTGTGCGACCGCTACGTCGCCCGCATCGTGCGCAACGTGAAGGTCGGCCCGTCGCCCGACTGGATGGTCAAGCGCCTTAACGCCCTGGGCGTGCGCCCGCACAACAATATCGTCGACATCACCAACTATGTGATGATGCTCACCGGTCAGCCGCTGCACGCCTTTGACCTGGACACCTTTGCCGAGCGCGAGGGCAGGCGTCGCGTGGTGGTTCGCGCCGCCCAGCAGGACGAGAAGTTCACGACGCTCGATGGCGAGGAGCGTGTGCTCGACGCCGGCATGGGCCTCATCACCGACGGCGAGCGCCCTGTGGCGTTGGCCGGCGTCATGGGCGGCATGGATTCCGAGATCGAGGACGATACCGTTGACGTGATGGTCGAGAGCGCCTGCTTCAACGCCGGCCGCACCTCGCACACCAGCCGTGACCTGTCGCTGATCTCCGACGCCTCCATCCGCTTTGAGCGCCAGGTCGACGAGAGCGGCTGCGTGGACGTCGCCAATGTGACGTGCGCGCTCATCGAGGAGATCGCCGGCGGCGAGGTCGCCCCCGGCTATGTGGACGTGTTCCCCGCGCCCAAGACCATCGACAGCATCAAGCTGCGCCTGGCCCGCGTGCACGCCATCTGCGGTGCCGACATCGAGCCCGACTTTATCGAGCGCTCGCTCACCCGCCTGGGCTGCACCGTCGAGCGCGACGGCGAGGACTTTATGGTCACGCCGCCGAGCTTCCGTCCCGACCTGCCGCGTGAGATCGACCTGATCGAGGAGGTCCTGCGCCTATGGGGCATGGGCCGTGTGACGGCGACCATTCCGGCTGCCAAGAACCACATCGGCGGTCTGACGCGCGAGCAGAAGCTTACCCGCAAGGTCGGCGAGATCCTGCGCGCCTGTGGCCTCAACGAGACCACGACCTTTGGCTTTGCTGCCCCGGGCGACCTGGAGAAGATTGGCATGTCCACCGAGGGCCGCGGCTGCCCCGTGGTTCTCATGAACCCGCTGGTGGCCGAGCAGACCGAGATGCGCCGCTCGCTGCTGCCGGGTCTGCTGCAGTCTGTGGCCTACAACGAGGCCCACGGCACGCCCAACGTGCATCTGTACGAGGTCGGCAGTCTGTTCCACGGTCGCGAGAACGCCAGCCTGCCCAAGGAGACCAAGTCCGTGGCGGGTGTGCTCTCGGGCCAGTGGAGCGAGCGGTCCTGGAACATGAAGTACCGCAAGCTGCGCTTCTTCTTTGGCAAGGGCATTGTCGAGGAGCTGCTTGCCCAGCTACGCATCGAGAAGGTTCGCTTCCGTCCCGTCGAGGGCGAGGGCTATGCCTTCCTGCAGCCGGGTCGTGCTGCCGAGGTGCTCTCGGGCGGCACTGTGCTGGGCTGGGTCGGCGAGATTTACCCCGAGGCGCGCGAGGCGATGGGCATCGACGAGGTCGTCGTTGCCTTTGAGCTCGATCTGGACAAGCTGATTAAGGGCGCCCGCAATCAGGAGAACTACCGCGAGTTCTCGCAGTACCCGGCTGTTGAGCACGACCTTGCTATCGTGGTCGACAACACTGTGACCTGCGAGGATCTTGAGCGTCGTATTACGAGTGCCGGCGGCAAGCTGCTCGAGGGCGTGCGTCTGTTCGATGTCTACCGCGATCCGGTCCGCGTGGGTGTGGGCAAGAAGTCCATGGCCTTTGCGCTTACGTATCGCTCCGACGACCACACGCTCACCAGCGAAGAGGTCGAGAAAGCGCACCAGAAGATCGTCACCAAGGTGTGCAAGGGTGTGAACGGCGAGGTCCGCGGATAGGGCTTGCGCTGGGGGCGTAGGGCCTGATGGCGGTTGCTGTGGGCTCTGCGTGACCGCGGTGTTCGGAATAAGGCATCGTTGAGCCTGCATATATGACACGCGCATTACATAACGGCGTGCTGCTTTGTCGGCAGCGCGCCGTTTTGCTATGATAGCCCGCGGCGTGTTACGAATCTGACAATACGTAACACTGGCAAGGTAATTCAGGCGGCGTTGCAATTCTGTGCGCCGACAACCGGGAGGCGTACATGCACATTCCAGATAACTATCTGTCCCCGCAGACCGATGCCGTCATGGCGGTGGCAATGGTGCCCGTTTGGGTCCACTGCATCAAGAAGGTGCGCGCCACGCTCGATCGCGAGCACATGGCTTTCCTGGGCATCTGCGCCGCGTTCTCCTTCCTGCTCATGATGTTCAATGTGCCGCTGCCCGGCGGTACCACGGGTCACGCCGTCGGCGGCGCACTCATCGCGCTGCTGCTGGGCCCCGAGGCCGCGGCTATCGCTGTCTCGGTCGCGCTGGCGCTGCAGGCGCTGCTGTTTGGCGACGGCGGCATCCTGTCCTTTGGAGCCAACTGCTTTAACATGGCATTTGTGCTGCCGTTTGTTGCCGCCATGGTATTCCGCGCGCTCAACAGCCGCCTGCACGACAAGAGCTGGGGTACCTCGGTTTCTGCCATCGTGAGCGGCTGGGTTGGCTTGTGCGTGGCTGCCCTTTGCGCTGCCATCGAGTTTGGCATTCAGCCGATGCTCTTCACCAACGCCTCGGGTGCTCCGCTGTACTGCCCCTTCCCGCTGTCTGTTTCCATTCCTGCCATGATGATTCCGCATATGCTGGTTGCCGGTGTCGTCGAGGGCGTGGCGACGGCCGCCATCTACGGTTTCATTAAGAAGACGGCGCCGAGCGTTATCGTCGGGCCCGAGGCCGTCGATGGTCAGCTTGCTGCCGAGGGCGCTGCTGCCAAGAAGACCTCGCTGGTCCCCACGCTCATCCTGGTCGCTGTGCTCGTGGTGGCTACGCCGCTGGGTTTGCTTGCTACCGGTGACGCCTGGGGTGAGTGGGACGCCGAGGGCGCTGCAACTGCCGTCCAGGAGGCTGGCGACGACAGCCTGCAGGCTTCGGTCGGCCTCGATACCCCGACCTTTGCCGACGCACTGCCCACGGGCGATTATCTGCAGGCCTATTCCGAGGAGCAGGGTCTTGGCTTTGCCGGCCAGGCTGCCATGTATATCCTCTCGGGCGTAATTGGCGTGGCGGTGCTCACCATCGCATTTCGTTTGATATCGCTGACGGTTAAGGAAAACGGGGCTCATGGCGACGGTCGAGCTGCCTAGCTGGCTTGCGGACGAGCAGCGTTACGAGCCCACGGGCGCTCGGCATCGCGTAATGCAACAGAATGTCCTGCACCTGGCGAGCCTGCTTGAGCGGGTTCGCCTGGGTGGAGGCGCGCACGAGGGCGGGTCGATGGTCGACCGCGCCCTTTCTTGCGTTTCGGCTCCGGTGCGCCTGGTGGGGATGTTCGTTTGCGTCCTGTGCGTGTGTCTGACACAGAGCCCGCTGTACCTCATGTTGATGGCGGCCATTGCGCTGGTGCTCGTTGCCGTGCGCCCCGTACGCGGGCTGCGGGCAACCTTTGTGCCGGCGTTGGCTGCCGCGGGGTTTGCCGTGGTTCTGGCGCTTCCTGCCTTGCTGCTGGACGCTTCTGCCGCGGGCGCCATGCTCAAGATTGCGCTCAAGACCTTCATTAACGTGTCGCTGGTGCTGGGTGTTTCGTGGACCCTCACGTGGAGCCGCATGTCGGCGGCGCTCAAGATGTTGCGCCTGCCCGACGAGGTTATCTTTACCTTTGATATGGCACTCAAGCATATCGAGGTGCTGGGACGCACGGCGCACGAACTGTGCGAATCGGTCATGCTGCGCAGCGTTGGCCGTGCGCCTGAGGGATTTTCGCGTACCGATTCGATCGCGGGTATCATGGGCATGACCTTTATCAAGGCGATGGAATGCAGCCGCGCGATGGACGAGGCCATGCTGTGCCGCGGCTTTGCCGGTGCGTACCCGGCGCCCATGCGCGCCGGGTTTGGCTGGCGCGATGCGGTCTATGCGGCCGGCGTGGCGCTGCTGGCGGTGTTGTGCGCGGTGCTGTAGCGCGGGCGGTCGATCCGTCGATGTGAATAGGGAAGGGCGACGTTTTGGCAAACGATACAAATGGCGCGATGGGCGCGAGCGGTTCTGCTAACACCGAGGCCACGCCGCTCATCGAGCTGCGCGACGTAGTGTTTTCCTATGCGGGACATACGGTTGTCGACGGCGTGTCGCTGCAGGTCGATCGTGGCGAACTCGTTGCCCTGCTCGGTCCCAACGGCTGCGGTAAGACGACGATTATGCGCCTTATTAACGGCCTTGAACTCGCGGACGCAGGGGCATACCTGTTTGACGGGCATGTGATCGATGCGGCGTTTCTAAAGGATTCCGCGGCCGCTCAGCGTTTTCATCAGCGCGTGGGCTTTGTGTTCCAGAATGCCGACGCCCAGCTGTTCTGCGCTACGGTGGGCGAGGAAGTTGCTTTTGGTCCCGCGCAGATGGGGCTGCCGACAGACGAGCTCGAGCGCCGCGTGCGCGATGCCATGGGGCTGTTCCAGGTTGCCGACCTTGCCGACGCCTCTCCCTACCAGCTCTCGGGCGGGCAAAAGAAGCGCGTTGCGCTGGCTGCGGTGGTGTCGATGAACCCCGATATCCTGGTGCTCGACGAGCCTACCAATGGGCTCGACGAGGATTCATGCGACATCGTGGTCAACTTCCTACTGGCCTATGTTGCTGCCGGTAAGACGGTCTTGATGAGCACACATCACCAGGATTTGGTGCGACGCCTGGGTGCCCGCGCCATCTATATCGATCGATATCACCATGTGGTCGAGGCGCCTTCGCCGTCGTATGGAACCGAAAGTGGTGCTACGGACTAATTGCTGCGTAGAGCGTGCGTAGCTGCCCGCGCGGCTTTGCCGTGATGGTATAGTTATCCAGGTTTTTTATGGGGGTGGCTATGCCAAGCTGGAACATTCATATCGCTCAAACGGAGCGTTTGTTGGAGCGCACCGGTGCGCTTGCCAAGAGCGTGCGCGACCGCAATGCCTTTTTGTTTGGCTGCGTGGTTCCGGATATCTTTGTGGGCTATATGGTCCCTGGCATCGCCGATCCCATCCCGTACCGCATTACGCACTTTGCCAAGCCTGAGCCCATCCCTAAGCCTCGTGAGCATGAGTTCTGGGATACTTATGTGGCACCGTTGCTTAAAAGTTCGCCCACCGGTGCGCCGGCCGCGGCGACCTCGATTATCGAGGAACGCGAGCGGCTGAACCGCGTGCACTATCCCCAGCGCTACAAGGATGCCGAGCCGGTTGCCGGTCCCGGTGCTAGCGAGCTTTCGCTCGCGCCCGATGACGTGGCGCAGTCGCTGCTCGATCTGACGCTGGGCGTTTGGTCTCACCTCGTGGCCGATACCGTGTGGAATACGCGCGTGAATCAGTACCTGGAGGCGCACGGCGGCAAGCAGTGCGAGGAATTCCGCATTAAAAAGCAAGGCGACTTTGACTGGTTTGGCAAGACGCTCGGGATCGTTTCGATTCCGCGCGCGACCGATCGCCTGTATACTGCGGCGACGCGTTTTGGTCAGTATCCCATCCATAAGGAGTATGTGCTCAAGACCATTGGCGTTATGCACGAGATTGTACGCGAAAACCCCGGCGAGCCCAACCATCCGCCATACCGCCTGCTGACCGAGGAGTTCTTCGACGCAACGTTTACCGAGGTGATCGAGCTGACCGAGGCGGGTTTTGCGACTCGCGTTGCCGCTTCTGACGTCCCCGCAGTCCCTCTGATCGCTAGCTGCTAGCCGGCCGGCTTGACGGTGAACAGCTCATCCCAATTGACCAACAACTCCCGTCGCAGGGCGTCTTCGGTGGTGCGCTCGGCATCGGAGAGGCTTGCGATTGAACGCAAATCGATGAAGCGGCATATGAGGCTTATAGGACAAAATGTGTGTCCCGATAGAACATCCGTTTCCATCCATTAATCCAGCCAGAACGGGTACGGGTCCCTGTGGTGGAGGTCCTCCCACACTGCCCTGTCGCCCCACTCCGGCCCTCCGTCCTCGCGCGACGGCGAGGCGGAGTAGACGCTGAACAGGAAGTCGATGTCCGCGTCGGTCGGCATCGTGGCGAGCTTCTCGCGCGCCGTCCTCGCGTCCCCCGAGTGCGCGTGGCACCACCAGAACACCGCCTTCACGCGCTTGACCGACGTCAGCCCCCGGTGGTTGCGCAGGACGGCCCTCAGCTGCGAGTTCACCCCTCCCTCGATCATGTTGTTGGTCGACGGCAGCGGGCCGGCCTTGGCCAGGGCGGGGTCGAGGTAGGTGAACAGCGTCCCCGCCGACACCAGCGACGACAGCGACGAGCGCGCCCGCCTCAGCCTCTCGTGGGTGTAGACCCTCCCGCCGTCCACCACGGTCCTGTCCTCCAGGAAGTCGGCCCAGAACCCGCACCAGTCGAGGTAGCGCTCGACCCAGAGCTCGGCCTGGTGCAGCGTCTCGATGCCCATGAGGTCGCGCGCGATGAGGTAGAGCTCGCGCCCCGCCTGGAGCTTCGGCCGCGTCGTCGTGTAGCGCTTGACCTGCGAGAAGGCGTGGAAGGTGCACCTCTGGACCCTGGTGCGCGGCCAGGTCTCGCGCACGGCCCTGGCGAACCCGCTCCCGCCGTCGGTGACGACCACCTCGGGCGCCGGGATCGGCGACATGGGGGCCGACCACGCCCCCGAGTTCTCGGACCTGGCCATGTACCAGGAGACCGCCCTCTCGCCGCTGCAGCATATGAGCGCCACGAGGTCGCGCGCGACCCAGATCCCGTCGACGTGGAGCACGCGGTGCAGCTCGCCGTCGGGGACGGGCATGGGCCAGACCTCCCAGAACTCGGCCGTCCTGCGCCTGAAGGACCGCCCGCCGCCCGGCATCGCCGCCTGGGAGTCCTTGGAGAGGAGCCACCCGAGGAACTCGTCCAGCCTCGTCGCCGTGTCGTCGTACCTCACCGTCGTCGACGCGCCGCAGGCCGTGCACCTCCACCGCTGGGACCCCGATGAGGTCCTGCCGTTGCGCTTGGTCCGACCGCCGCAGTAGGGGCAATAAACGGCCTTCATGGGCACCTCTTCCGAAAGGATATTTAACGGTTCCGGAAAAGGTTATCTACCTGCGGGAGCGACAGGCAACCGGACACACATTCTGTCCGAGCGGTTAAAAGCGGGCACGGGATTTAAACGGCTGAAAAAGGGGCATCGACCTGCGCCGATGCCCCCAACGTGGACACACATTTTGTCCTATAAGCCGCATATGAAGAAGGTCTTTAAAAAGGGCCCGGAAGGCAATGCCTTCCGGGCCCTTTGCAATGCAAATCTGCTTGCAAGTACGATTTAGCGTACCTGAGCGACGTAAGCGACGTTGGTCGAGGAGACCTTGTCCTCGAGCTGGACGCTCATGCGGGGATCGCCGGCGGTAGCGACGGTCAAATCGCCAGTCTTGACGTAGCCGAGCTCCTTAGCGGTCTCGATCGCCTTGACGATCGTGCCGTTGACGGTGCCCTGGGTAATCTCTGCCTGGTGCGGGATGACGCCCCAGTACATGATCATCTGCTGGACGGCCCACTCGTGGCGGGAGAACGCGCAGATCGGCATGTTGGGACGGAAGTGCGAGATCAGGCGGGCAGTACGACCAGTGGTCGTCGGCACGGTGATGCACTTGGCGCCAATGGTGGTGGCCATGTTCACAGCGGACATACCCACAACGTTGTTGACGACGCGGGTGCCGTGAGCGTCAGCCGGAACCTCGAGTGGAGCGTGAGCCGGGAGGTACTTCTCGGTCTCGAGAGCAATGCTGGCCTGCATCTTGACGGCCTCGACCGGGTACTTACCGGCAGCGGACTCGCCAGAGAGCATAACGGCGTCGGTGCCGTCGTAAATGGCGTTAGCAACGTCGGCAACCTCGGCGCGCGTCGGGCGCGGGTTCTGCTGCATGGAGTCGAGCATCTGCGTAGCGGTGATAACGGGCTTGTAGGCTGCGTTGCACTTAGCGATGATTTCCTTCTGGATGTGCGGAACGAGCTCGGGCTTGATCTCGATGCCCAGGTCGCCACGGGCGACCATGATGCCGTCGGAAGCCTCGAGAATCTCGTCGAAGTTCTCGACGCCCAGGGCGCACTCGATCTTCGGGAAGATCGTCACGTGCTCGCCACCGTTCTCGCGGCAAAGCTTGCGGATGCCGCGGACGGACTCGCCGTCACGGATGAAGGAAGCGGCGATGTAGTCGATGTTCTCGGTCAGGCCAAAGAGGATGTCCTGACGATCGCGCTCGGTGATGGCGGGCAGAGAGATGTTGACGTTGGGCATGTTGACGCCCTTGCGCTCGCCGATCAGGCCGTCGTTCTTAACGACGCAGGTCATGTCCTGGCCGTCGACGGACTCGACCTCGAGGGCAACCAGGCCGTCATCGATCAGGATGAGGGAGCCCTTCTCGACCTCGGAGGGCAGAGCCAGGTAGTCGAGGGAGATGTGCTCAGCGGTGCCGTGGAAATCCTCGGACGTGGGCTGAGCGGTGACGACGATCTTGTCGCCGGTCTTGACGGCAACCTTCTTGCCATCGACCAAAAGGCCGGTGCGGACCTCGGGGCCCTTGGTGTCGAGCAGGATGCCGACGGGCATGCCGAGCTCCTTGGAAATACGGCGGACGCGCTCGATGCGACCGTGGTGCTCGTCGTAGGAGCCGTGCGAGAAGTTAAAACGGGCGACGTTCATGCCCGCCTTGATCATCTCGCGGATGGTCTCGTCGCTATCGCAGGCGGGACCCATGGTGCATACAATCTTGGTGCGCTTGTACATTCAGACCTCCATCTGACATCGTCTTGCGCTGATAGATAAACCATAAGAAATAAAACTGAGATGATTATAACGAAATGCCGACCGAATACCCCAAAAAATCGACCGTATGCCGAATTAGAAGTTCATTTTTTGCGGAAAAACGGTATATGCAAAAACTTTACCAACCGTTCTAACCGCTGCTATCTGGGCGATATTTCAGTCTGACGATGCGCCGAAGAAAAAACGTTTTATCAATGTTGAGCATCACACTGTCTGCACCGTTGCGCCTGTGCCGTGTTTCCAGATGGAATGTTTTGGCTAGACGCGTCGCTTTGGGGTACCATAGCTCCACTATCAACTGCCGCTCAGCACGGCAGCCTTGATGAGCCCTTGCCCTTCTCCTGGGAATTATGATCGGGCATCAATCTGCTGAGTGGCCCGAATCCCAGGAGGGGACTCTATATGCAAAAGGAATACCTGTCCGCCGCGGCGGAGGTGCTCAGCGACCAGGGTGTCGATGAGAACCTTGGCCTGAGCAACGACGAGGCGTCGTCGCGCCTCGCCAAGACAGGCCCTAACAAGCTCGAGGAAGCCGAGAAGACGCCGTTGTGGAAGCGCTTCTTTGAGCAGATGGCCGACCCCATGGTCATCATGCTGATCGTTGCCGCCGTCATCAGCGCGCTCACGGGCATGGTCAAGGGCGAGGCGGACTTTGCCGATGTCGCCATCATCATGTTCGTCGTTATCGTCAACTCGGTGCTGGGCGTGGTTCAGGAGGCCAAGAGCGAGGAAGCTCTCGAGGCCCTGCAGGAGATGAGCGCCGCGCAGTCCAAGGTTCTGCGCGACGGCAAGCTCGTGCACCTGCCGAGCGCCGAGCTCGTGCCCGGCGATGTGATCATGCTCGAGGCGGGCGACTCCGTCCCGGCCGACTGCCGCGTGCTCGAGAGCGCCACGATGAAGATCGAGGAGGCCGCCCTTACCGGCGAGTCCGTACCCGTCGAGAAGCATGCCAACGTGATCGAGCTCGCCGCCGGCACCGACGACGTGCCGCTCGGCGACCGCAAGAACATGTGCTACATGGGCTCCACCGTGGTGTACGGCCGTGGCCGCGCCGTCGTAGTCGGTACCGGCATGAACACCGAGATGGGTAAGATCGCCGGCGCCCTGGCCGAGGCCAAGGAAGAGCTCACGCCGCTGCAGGTGAAGCTTGCCGAGCTCAGCCGCATCCTCACCATCATGGTTATCGTCATCTGCGTCGTCATCTTTGGCGTTGATATCATCCGCCACGGCGTGGGCAACGTTCTTACCGACCCGACCGCCCTGCTCGATACCTTTATGGTTGCCGTCTCGCTCGCCGTCGCTGCCATCCCCGAGGGCCTGGTCGCCGTCGTGACCATCGTGCTGTCGCTTGGCGTGACCAAGATGGCCAAGCGCCAGGCAATCATCCGCAAGCTCTCTGCCGTCGAGACGCTCGGCTGCACGCAGACCATCTGCTCCGACAAGACCGGTACCCTTACCCAAAACAAGATGACCGTCGTCAAGCACGAGCTCGCCGCACCTAAGGAGAAGTTCCTGGCCGGCATGGCTCTGTGCTCCGATGCCCAGTGGGACGAGGAGCTGGGCGAGGCCGTGGGCGAGCCGACTGAGTGCGCGCTCGTCAACGACGCCGGCAAGGCGGGCCTCACTGGCCTGACTGCCGAGCACCCGCGCGTGGGCGAGGCCCCGTTCGACTCGGGCCGCAAGATGATGTCCGTGGTCGTCGAGACCCTGGACGGCGAGTATGAGCAGTACACCAAGGGCGCGCCCGACGTGGTGATCGGCCTGTGCACCCACATCTACGAGGGCGATAAGGTCGTTCCGCTGACTGAGGAGCGTCGTGCCGAGCTCGTGGCAGCCAACAAGGCCATGGCTGACGAGGCCCTGCGCGTGCTGGCGCTGGCGAGCCGCACCTACACCGAGGTTCCCGCCGACTGCAGCCCCGCTGCGCTTGAGCATGACCTGGTATTCTGCGGCCTGTCCGGCATGATCGACCCGGTCCGTCCCGAAGTGGCCGACGCTATCCGCGAGGCGCACGACGCTGGCATCCGCACCGTCATGATCACGGGCGACCACATCGACACCGCCGTGGCCATCGCCAAGCAGCTTGGCATCGTCGCCGATCGCAGCCAGGCCATTACCGGTGCCGACCTCGACCGCATGAGCGACGAGGAGCTCGACGCGCACATCGAGGACTACGGCGTGTACGCCCGCGTCCAGCCCGAGCACAAGACGCGCATCGTCGAGGCCTGGAAGTCGCGCGACCAGATCGTGGCCATGACGGGCGACGGCGTCAACGACGCCCCGTCCATCAAGCGCGCCGACATCGGCGTCGGTATGGGCATCACCGGCACCGACGTCACCAAGAACGTTGCCGACATGGTGCTTGCCGACGACAACTTCGCCACCATCATCGGTGCCTGCGAAGAGGGCCGTCGCATCTACGACAACATCCGCAAGGTCATCCAGTTCCTGCTTTCGGCCAACCTTGCCGAGGTGTTCTCGGTGTTTATCGCCACGCTCATCGGCTTTACCATCTTCCAGCCGGTGCAGCTGCTGTGGGTGAACCTGGTCACCGACTGCTTCCCCGCGCTCGCGCTGGGCATGGAGGATGCCGAGGGTGACATCATGAAGCGCAAGCCGCGCAACGCCAAGGACGGTGTCTTTGCCGGACATATGGGTCTGGACTGCGTGGTCCAGGGCCTAATCATCACCGTGCTGGTGCTGGCGAGCTTCTTTGTGGGCGTGTACTTTGACATGGGCTACATCCACATCGCCGATATGATCGCCGGCAATGCCGACGAGGAAGGCGTGATGATGGCGTTCATCACGCTCAACATGGTCGAGATTTTCCACTGCTTCAATATGCGCAGCCGTCGTGCGTCGCTGTTCACCATGAAGAAGCAGAACAAGTGGCTGTGGGCTTCCGCCGCGCTGGCACTGGTGCTGACGGTGATCGTGACCGTGCAGCCGACGCTTGCCGAGATGTTCTTTGGCCCTGTGACGCTTGAGCTCAAGGGCGTTCTTGCCGCGCTGGGTCTGGCCTTCCTGATCATCCCGCTGATGGAGATCTACAAGGCGATCATGCGCGCGGTCGAGAAGGAGTAAGTTAACCTGTCCGGGCCCGCCCCTGCGTGTTTTCTTCTTCGCTGGTCCTCGCGCTTCGCGCTGCGGGATCGCTCAGAAGAAAACACTCCCGGGGTGGGCCCTACGGTATCCTTGCTGGCTTTTCTCCCGCGCGGATGAAAGAGGGCTGAGGGAAAGAAGGTGAGCGGCCGAGCAATTGCTCGGCCGCTCGTTTTGAATAAAGGATGTGCCCTTAGGAAACCCCTCCCGGCGGGCGGGCCCTGCGGTATCCTTGCTGGCTTTTCTCCCGTGCGGATGAAAAGGGCTGAGGGAAAGTATGTGAGCTGGTCGGGCTTTGCCCGGCCAGCTCTATTTGATTTAAAATACCTGCTCAGTTGTGATTTATGGTGCTGGGAGGCGCTTGTGGGCAAGGCGAAGGCTAAGGCGAAGAAAAAGACGACGGGGGCGCGGGCTAAGCGCGATCGTCGTCGGAAGCTCGCGACCGAAGCCCCCGCGTCTGCCGAGGAGCTGCTGGCAAACGTGCCGGGACTTGACGCGCTGCAGGATGTTCCGGCGTTCGATGACCTGCCGGTCGATGAAGCTCAGCAGGCGGCATTTGACGACTTTTGCGCACATACCGAGGAGCCCGAGCAGATGCAGCTTGGCGCCGTGGTGCGCTTGGATCGCGGGTTTCCGCTGGTGGCGACTGCCGACGACACCTTCCGCGCCGAGCATGCCGTGGGGTTTGCCAAGTCGCGCGGCGAGGACGAGGTCCTGCTGCCCGCCGTGGGCGACCGTGTGGCGGTGCGCCGCGCTCCCGGGCACGATATGGGCGTGATTGAGTGCGTGCTGCCGCGCCGTACGAGCTTTGAGCGTTGGCGCGGCCGTGCCCGCGGAGAGCGTCAGGTGCTCTGCTCCAACGTGGATTGCGTGCTAATCGTGCAGGCGCTCGGTGCCGGTGAGGTGCTGCTCGACCGCGTGGCGCGCTCGCTGGTGTTGGCGCTCGACTGCGATGCCGAACCGGTGGTGGTGCTCACCAAAGCTGATCGCTGCGATGCCGAGGAGCTCGAGCGCGATCTGGACCGCGTGCGCCGCCTGGTGGGTCCGGACGTGCGCGTGATCGTGACGTCCTCTGCCGAGGGGCGCGGCCTGGACGAGGTTCGTTCCTGCGTGCCTGCCGGGAGCTGCGCCATGATTCTGGGCGAGTCGGGTGCCGGCAAGTCGACGCTGCTCAATGCGCTGCTGGGCCACGATACGTTGGCGACCGGCGGTGTGCGCGAACGCGACGACCAGGGCCGTCACACTACCGTCGCGCGCGTGATGGTGGCACTGCCGGGCGACGCCGGCGTGATCGCCGATGCCCCGGGCCTGCGCAGCTTACCGCTCGTGGGTCACGAGCGGGGTCTGGCGCGCGCCTTCCCCGAGATTGTCGAGGCATCGCGCGCGTGCCGGTTTGGCGATTGCACGCATACCCATGAGCCGGGTTGTGCCGTTCGCGAGGCCGAGGACGCCGGACAGATCGACAGCCTGCGTTTGGAAACGTTCCAAAACCTGGCGTCATCCATGCGTGTGAGTGCTCAAATGCTCGATCCCGATGTCCACCTGTAATTGATTTTTCCTATGACAGCCGTCTTCCAACTGTTCGGGAGACGGCTTTTTTGCTGCGAAAAAGCCTCGAAACATGCAGTTTGCTGACGTGCTGACCAAAACCTTGCCACGAGCTTGACGGGCTGGTTAGTTTTTGGTCAGCGATTGGTTTGACATCGAAAACCGAGATCGCGATTGCGCCGCTTTGCACTCTGACCACCCAGACAATGGTGGTACGGGCATTCGCCCGGCACTGCCATGAGAGGAGCGGCCGTGAACAAGAGCAAGCGCATCGCTATCAGTCTGGTCGCGGGCGTGCTCGCTGCTCTGCTCTGCATGGTTTACGGCTCGTCGATCCGCTCGCAAGCCGAACAGGTCCAGGCTGAGACCTTGGCCAAGTACGGTGGCGATCGCGTCGAGGTATGCGTTGCGGCGCGCGATATCGATGTGGGCGAGACCCTCGATGAGACCAATGTCATAACCCAGGAATGGCTGACGAGTCTGCTGCCGCGTGACGCGGCGACCGAGCTGCGCCAGGTGCGCGGCGACGTGACGACTTCGCGTATTCCCAAAAACGCCGTGATCTGCAATGTCTACACCAAGGCCGAGAGCCACAAGCTCGAGGTGCCTAAGGGCAAGGTCGCCGTTTCGGTGGCGGTCGATGCCGAGCACTCGGTCGGCGGTGCTACGGGCGTGGGCAGCTACGTGGATGTGTATGTGCAAAAAGACGGCGTAACCGATCGGCTGTGCGGCGCGTACGTGATCGATACCAGTGAGGATTCCGGTGCCACGCGCGAGGGCAAGATCGAATGGGTGACGCTGGCGGCTGACCCCGAAGACGTCAAGGAACTGCTGGGAGCCTCGGGCAAGGGAACGGTCAGCTTGACGATTCCCGCCACGGCGCGCGGCAAAAAGAGCGGAGGCGACGAGTGATGAAGGCGATCTGGCTTGCGTGCTGCGCGTGCGGCGATTACGGGCTGTTGCAGCGGGAAGTCGAGGGCCGTGACGCGGGTGCACAGGTGCTTCGCGTGGGTGACCTGGACGGGCTGGTTTCCATGGCGCGGGCGTTTCCGTCGCGCCGCGGAGCTGCCATCATCGCGGCGTCTCTGTTTGATACCGAAGATGTGCGCAAGACTGTTGCGCGCCTGACGGCCGAAGGCCGCGTGAGTCGCGTGGTCGTCTTGATAGAAGCGCTCGATCCGTCGGATATCGAGGGGTTGTTTCGCGCGGGGGCGACCGAGGTCATCGCTGCGCACAGTATATGCGGCAACGGGCGCGCGGGCGAGGGAGCGGTTGATTCCGATCGGCGCATGACGATTGAGCCCGATGCTTTTGTTGATAGGGAACCCGGGGCGCCTCGCGCTACAAGAGGCCCGCGTGTTGATGATTATGGAAAAGCGGAAGCCGAGCATGGTCGGCGCCCCCGGAACCCCCTTGTATGCGATGACGCTGGAGGGCCGCCGCAGCATGCTGGCGACTCCCCGGCTGTAGATATGGGATACGTGCACGGCGTGAATCTGGCGGATGAACTCGACGAAGTTGAGGGCTTTGCCGGGTGCGGCGAGTTGTCGCTGATGCAG
Source organism: uncultured Collinsella sp. (assembly GCA_958420355.1). Taxonomy (GTDB): domain Bacteria; phylum Actinomycetota; class Coriobacteriia; order Coriobacteriales; family Coriobacteriaceae; genus Collinsella. Next base: position 20,434 of record CATZJG010000018.1, on the reverse strand, counting down.
CATGAGCAGATTACGCAGAACGAGCCTGCCTTGCAGACCGAACAAGCCGCCATGCCGGCTTGGACGCAGCGTGTAGTTGCGGCGGGGGAGACGGGGACGCTGTCACCGACGCCCGCCCCGCCGCCTCCGATGCCGCCGGCAGACGCTGCCGCTTTGCCGCATCGAGCTCCGGTCGTCTGCGTCATTTCGGGCTCGGGCGGTTGCGGCAAGTCGACGATCGTTGCCACCATGGCACACGCATCGTCGCTGTTGGGCTTGCGTGCCGCCGTGCTCGACCTGGACCTGATGTTTGGAAACCTTTACGACTTGTTAGGCGTCGATGCTCCGCGCGATATGGCGGCACTTATCGAGCCGTCGGCGGCGGGCACGCTCACCGAGCCGGATATCGTGGTCGCATCGATGCGCGTCGCCCCGGGCGTTACGCTCTGGGGTCCCGTCGCGGCGCCCGAGCAAGCCGAGCTCATGGCACGTCCGGTGGAGCTACTGCTCGATGTCCTGCGTCGCGAATCCGACGTGGTCTTTATCGATACCTCGGTCTTTTGGGGCGATGCCGTGGCGGCTGCGGTGGCGGCGAGCGACCGTTGCCTGGTCGTTGGCGATGCGGCGGTGTCGTCCGCGACATCGGCGTCGCGCGTCATTGAACTGGCAAGTCGAGTAGGTGTGCCGCGCACGCGCATGAGCGCCGTGTTCAACCGGTTCGGTGCGCGCGGGGCAGACGAGGATGTTGCCATGCGCTTTGAGATTGCCTGTGCGTTGAGCTCCAAGATTCGTATCGCCGATGGCGGGCAGGATCTCGCCGCGCTCATGGCGTTTGGGCGCGCTGACGAGGCAGTGGGGCAGACCAGCGCTTTTGCGACCAGCGTGCGCGAGGCCACGCGCGAGATGCTCGTGGAACTGGGGTGCGCCGTCGGCCCTTGGAGCGATATGGTCGCCGACCGTGCAATGCGCACCGAACGCCCGCGTATTCGCCTTCCCTGGTCGCGCGAGGGTGATCAGCGATGAGCCTGCAAACGAGGATTAAGGCTGCCGGCGCTGCAGCGGCGGCAGCGCCTGTAGATGCGGGGCGTCGCCGCGCGGTGAAACGACGCACCAAGCGCGCCGTGATGGACCGCATGGGTTACGACGAAGTGGCGCGTATCAGCGCCTATGTCGACCCGGTACTTGCCCGCTCGGAATTGCGTCCCGCGGTGGAGGCGGCGCTCAATGTTGAGGATCCGACCGATCTCGCGACGCCCGAGCGCGAGACCATCATCGACGAGATTTTGGATGACGTGGTGGGCTTGGGGCCGTTGCAGCCGCTCATCGAGGACGACACCGTTACCGAAATCATGATTAACGGCTGCCGCTCGGCTTTCTTTGAACGCGGCGGCGTCTTGCACCCCATCGAACATGCGTTTGAGGATGATGAGCAGATCCGGGTGCTTATCGACCGCATCATCTCGCCACTTGGCCGCCGTATCGACGAGCGCAGCCCCATCGTCAACGCCCGCCTCAAAACGGGCTATCGCGTCAACGCGGTGATTCCGCCTGTGGCGATTGACGGACCGATTCTCACCATCCGAAAGTTCTCGGACCGTATCTGCTCGCTGGACGAGCTTGTGGGGCTGGGGTCGCTGCCGCTTTGGTATGCGCAGCTGCTGTCGTGCGCGGTGTCGCTGCGACAGGACCTGGCGGTTGCGGGAGGCACGGGATCTGGTAAGACCACCCTGCTCAACGCGTTGTCATGCGAGATTTCCACCGGCGAGCGCATCGTGACGATCGAGGACTCTGCCGAGCTCAAGTTTGCGCATCATCCGCACGTGGTGCGCTTAGAGGCGCGCGAGGCTTCAATTGAGGGCGAGGGCGCGGTGACGATCCGCGACCTGGTGACCAATGCCCTGCGCATGCGCCCCGACCGCATCGTGGTGGGCGAGGTGCGCGGTGCCGAGTGCTGCGACATGTTGCAGGCCATGAACACGGGCCACGACGGGTCGCTCACCACGCTTCATGCGGGCTCAGAACAGGAGACCGTGGTGCGTCTGACGTTGCTTGCACGTTATGGCATCGATCTGCCGAGCGAGCTCATCGAGGAGCAGATTGCCATGGCGCTCGACGGCATCGTGATGTCCGAGCGCCACGCCGATGGCAGACGTTTCGTCTCCTCGTATTCGGGGGTGCGTCGCGCCGCGTCGGGCGGCGTAGAGCTCGAGCGCTATGTGACTTTCGATGCCGCCGAGCGCATCTGGACGCTTGACCGCGAGCCGCCGTTTATCGCAGAAGGCCTGCGGTCGGGGACGCTCACACAAGAGGAGGTGGACGAATGGAGGTCGCTGTGCCCCTCGTCGTAGGGGGTTTGTCAGGGTTTTCTGTTGCGACGGCGTGCGGGGCGGAACCTCGTGTGCCGCAGGTACCGCCGGCGGAGCTGGCGCGTCAGGCGCTCGAGACGGTGGCAGAGAAGCTGCCGCGTGAGCTGGTGGAAAACGATCTGCTGAAAAAGATCGCCCGTTCGTGGGCATCGCTGGCTCCGGCGCGTCGCCTTGGCCTCGCGATCGAGGATGCTTCGGGGCGTTTGGCGTTTCTGCTGCTATCGAGCGGTGTCTGCTGCGTTTTGCTAACGATGGTGTCGTTATCGCCCCTCGGATTTGCCTTGGGACTTGTTGCTCCGTTTGCCGTTGGCGCCGCTCGGGATGGCTTTGAGAGCCGGCGCGAGCAACACGATGCAGAAGAGGCCATGCCCGAGGCGTTTACCGCACTTTCCATGTCGCTTGCCTCGGGACATTCACTGGCCCAGGGCATGCGCTTTGTGGGCGCTCATGCGCAAGAACCGGTGCATACCGAGTTTTTGCGGGTGGCGGCGGCAATCGATTGCGGCATCTCGGCGACCGACGCGCTCGATGACTTGCTCGTGCGCATCGACGCCCCCGGCCTTTCGCTTGTGACCTTGGCGCTTAAGGTGTCTCAGCGCACCGGTGCTCCGCTTGCCGACTTACTGTCCGAGGCATCGAGCATGGTGGGGGAGCGCATTGAGCTCAAGCGCCGCCTGGATGTTAAGACGTCGCAGGCTCGCATGTCTGCGCATATGGTCGCGGCGATGCCGACGGGCATGTGCGCGGTGTTGGCGCTGCTTTCGGCAGATTTTCGTCGCGGTCTTGCGACGCCTGCCGGCGCGGGCACTGTGGTGCTGGGTCTTGCCCTCAACGCCGTTGCCCTGGTGGTTATCCGGCGCATTATGCGGGTGAAGCTATGAGCGCCCCGGTTGCAGTTGCGGCTTGCCTGTGCACTCTGAGTGTATTTGTCGCGACGGGTTTGGATCGGGCGGATGCACGCAAGATCGCAGAGGCCTGCAAGCGCGAGGCGGTGCTGGTCGCTGCCGCGGGTCGCTCGGTGGTCGATGCTCTGGCCGCGCGAATGAAGGGCGCGGTTGGAGCGGGCGGCCCGGCGCGAGTATCGCTCGGCGAAGTGTCCGAGATGATCGATGTTGTGCGCTTGGGTCTTTCGGCCGGTCTTTCGTTTGATGCGGCGCTTGAGATTTTCTGCGCCAACCGCCGGTCAGTGCTGGCTCTTCGACTTGAGCGGGCCTGCATGGCGTGGCAGGTGGGCGTGGGCACGCGTGAGGACGAGTTGTTGGCCGCCGCACGCGACCTGGACGTGCGAGCGCTCGAGACCTTTGCCATCACGGTGGGGCAGGCGCTCGCTCTGGGTGCCCCACTTGCCGAGACACTGGCCGCTCAAAGTCGCGAGATCCGTGCGGCTCATCGCGCCGCGGTCGAGCGCGAGATCGAGCGTGCGCCCGTCAAGCTGCTGATTCCCACCGGCACGCTCATCTTGCCGGCGTTGCTTCTGTCCATATTGGGCCCGCTGTTGGGAGCAGGCGGGATGATGTAGGGAGGAATACATGAACACGATGACTGACGTTGCTGGCAAGGTCTGGAGCTGGGCTGTTTGCCAGTCAATTCGCGCCCGCCAGCATGCCGGGGAGCTACTGCAGGAGGAGAGTGCGCAGGGCACCACCGAATACGCCATCTTGGTCGGCGTGCTCGTGGTGATCGCCATCATTGCCATTGTCGCATTTAAGGGCAAGGTCCAAGATCTATGGAACGCTATCAGCGAGGGCATCAACAGCCTGTAGAGGGTAGGCGGCCTGCCGGCGCACTGCTGGTGTTTGCCTGTGTGGTTGTGGCGGTGGCAGTGGCGGTTTGGGGGCTAAACGCCGCGCGGCAGCAGCGTCCTGGGGCCGCCTTCGATTCGGGCTCAGATTCGGCGGTGGCGTCTCAAAAAGATGAGATGCGAGATGCGGACGATTCGGATGTCGCTGTCACGGCGCAAACCTTTCTGCGGATGCTCGACAAGCGGTCTGGCACTGCGACGGATTCGCCTGAGGACAACGCGATTGCGGTCCGGCTTGCATGGTCCGAGGACCGACCGATGACCGAGGCAGCGGCGGATATGTTACGCGCCTACCGCGAGGTGCCAACGGCCCAGCTCGCCCTGAGCGGCTATCTCGATATTAAGGGTAACGTATGGGGCGCCATTGTGCGCGATGGGCGCGGCTGGGTCGATATGGTGACGGTTGCCGCGGATACTGGCGATGCTTCGTGTCGTCTGCGCGCGGTGCGCCTGGCCCCGCAAACAATAAGCTCAAAGGAGGGGTCGTGAAATGCATGACGTCCTGCGCGAGGAATCTGCCCAGGCGACGGTCGAATACGCCATCGTCACGGTGGCGCTGTTATCGATCGTGCTGGCGATTGCGGGGCTTTGGCGTGCTGGCACCGATGGACACTTGGCGGCGCTGGTTGAGCGGGCGGCATCCCATGGCGTTGCCTCGACGTCGGTTATCGACGCCGCTGCGGGCGCTAAGGACATCGCGTTGTATTGATATCGCGCGCGAGGACCGGGCGCAGTCTACGGTCGAGGCTGCTTTTTTGCTGCCGACGTTTCTGATGCTCATTCTTCTCGCACTGCAACCGGTGTGTTTGCTCTATACGCGCGCGGTCATGGAGTCTGCCGCTGCCGAGACCGCGCGGCTCATGACCACGACGACGGCGGAGGACGACGATCTTAAGGAGTTCACCCGCCGCCGGCTTGCCGCAGTGCCCAACGTTTCGATCTTTCATGCCGGCGGGCCGTTGTCGTGGGATATCGAGCTTGGCCGGGCCGGTGCGGGTGGTGTCTCGTCCGTGTCCGTTTCCGGCGAGGTCAAGCCGTTGCCTGTGATTGGTGCGTTTGCTCAGGCTATGGGTGGTACCGCCGAGGGCGGCTACGTTGAGCTCAAGGTCGATGTCTCGTATCAATCGCGTCCTGAATGGCTGGAGGGAGATTATGATTCGTGGATTGCTGCATGGGATTAAGCGTTTCTGGTCTAGATGCGTTTTGACGCGCCGTCCGAGCTGCCATCGCAAGCGAGGCGGCTTTATGGGCCGCGCCGGTATCGACCTGTTTATCGAAGACGGTGCCTACACCACGCTTTCCTCTGCGGTGGTCATCTTGGTGGTGCTCACGCTGCTGTTTTCGTCGACGGCGGCGATATGGAGCATGTCGCGCGCGGGGGACACCCAGGTGGCTGCCGATAGCGGCGCGCTGGCAGGCGCCAATGTGGTGTCGTCCTATCACACGGCTGCCACGGTGGTGGATGCGAGCATTTTGAGTTTGGGCCTGGCGGGGTTTGCCACGATCGGGACGGGCCTGGTCGCCATCCTCATCCCGGGCGCCGAACCAGTTGCCGGCAATATGGTCGACACCGGGATTGAGATTATTAAAACGCGCAACAAGTTTGCCAAAAGCGCATCGGAAGGCTTACAGAAAATCGAGACGGCTCTGCCGTATCTGATCGCCGCGCGTGCCACGCAGGCGGTCTCGGCGCAGGATACCGATAATGTGACCTATACCGGTACGGCGCTTGCCGTGCCCAGGACATCCGAGTCGGACTTCGCTGCGCTCGAGGGGTCCGAGATCTCGACCGATGCCATTAAAGACACATCGGATGATTTAGAGCGTGCGGCCGAGGAGCTGCGGAAGGCTTCTGAGGACACGGCGAAGGCTAAAGAGCGCGCTTGGCTGGCGGATTGTGGCGGGTCGGACGAGAGTTCGATTGGCAAGTACTCGTGTATGTGGGAGCGTGCGAAAAAACTAGCAGAACTATCTGACAGCCAGAACCGTCATGAAAAGTCGAGCATCACATGGGAGCCGCAAATAGCGCTCGATCGCGCGAAAACCTATTACCGACAGCGCTTGGCGAATGAAAAACCTCAGGGATCGAGCGTCGAGATGAAAGCGCAGTCAGCCGCTCGAAAAGCGTTCTATGCCTATGCGATTGAAGAGGTCGATCGAGCATACATAAAAGATGATGGCGAACGGTTTTCTGCCTATATCCCACTATTGCCGCGTGTCCCAAACGAGGTGCGGCCGACCGAACTTTACACCGATGCCGCATGGCCTGTAAGCAACAACGACGGCAGAACATACCTGCATTATGGAGTCGAATGCCCCGTCTATCAGAAAGGGACTCCGAGTGGGCTGGCATCTGTTGCTGATTATGATGGTCGTGATACATGCGAAGCGTGCGGCTTCGGCGTGGTTACGCTTGGAAGCGCCCTCATGCCGCCATCGTTCATCGAAAACGGCTTCGAGTACCACTTTGACAAGTTCAAAGAGGCTCTGGAAGACTACGTCGAATGCCGCAACAAAGAGCTCGAGCTCGAGCGTCAGACCGAAGACGAGGCCGATCGTGCGGGCAATACGTTTGACCAGGCCATCAAGGAGCTTTCGGGCGAGCGTCCGCGTATCGCTCCGCCCGGTCGCAACGGCGTGGTCGCCTTTGCGGTTACGGGTGCCATCTCGAGCCCCGACGAGCTCAACTCTTCGTTTAACACGGCAGTCAGGCTTGGCAATCGCGGTGCTATCTCTGGCGCGGTGCTGGCACCCGATGACGCGACGGCGCAAAACAACGTGCTTTCGCGATTTTTCTCGACATTGAAGGAACGCTCGGGCGGCGTTGCCGGCGTGCTCGACGGCGTCATGGATGTTTGGGGACGGCTGCTCGTAGGATACGGTGATATTCAAGGTTCGGCCGACGAACTTATGGACGAGATGATTAAAGGCCTAGGAGGGGGCAGCGGCGCGTTGGGCTCCATCGCATCGTGGCTCGGCGATACCGTTTCGGCGTCCGTGGCGGCGCTGGGTTTGGAACCGTGCGACTTGCGCCTGCGAAAGCCGGTGCTGACCGATTCTGCCAACGTCATTAAGAGTCCGGGGTCTGACATTGCGGGTCTCTCTCAAGCGCAAGACAAGCTGCGAAGTATTCCGTTGGGCGTGACCGATCCCAAGGCGCTTTGCGAGGCGTTGGAATATCAAGTCGAACGCACCATTAGCGGCACGGTGTTCACACTTGCGGAGATTCCTCTGCCCGGCGGCGGCTCCATCCCGCTCACCGTCGATGTCGCCACGCTGGTTGGCGCTCTGGGCGGTGGGTCGTAATGAGTATCCGCATGCGTCTGCGCGAGGAGCGCGCCCAAGCGACGGTTGAGATGGCAGTGGTTACGCCCGTTTTGCTGGTGCTGGCGCTCATCGTGTACAACGTTATGATCTTTGCCAGCGCTGTCGCGCGCTTCGACCGCGTGGTGCCCGACATCGTGCTAGCGCATGCCGTGGCGTCGGAGGGGGAGGGCGACGAAAGCTCTGCCGATGCCTCGGCGACGGTTCAGACTCAAATTCTGAATGCCATGGAAGGCTATGGCTTACAGATCGAAGTGTCGAGCGAGCAAGGCGCGAAGGCATCGGATGGTGGCCTGCTCTCCCTATCCGGTACGTTTAGGACCTACACCTGCACCATGCACTATGAGCCGTGGCCGACTTCTCTCAGCATCGCTGGCGTTCCGCTGGGGGCGCCGACAACGTTGTCGCACGAGCGTGCGGTGACGGTCGATCCATGGCGTCCGGGGGTGGTCATGTGACCGCGGTCTCGTCCTACATCGCCTACGCGCGGGCACTCAATAGGCTGGGTTGGACGCCGGCCGAGTTTGTGGTGGCGGAGTCGTTTGTCGTGCGCCTGCGCGGCATGCTGGGACGGCGTCCGGTTGCCGCCAACGGCCTGCCGCTCGTCATGGCGTTTCCACGCTGCTCTTCGGTCCATACGTGTTTTATGGCCTATCCCATCGACATCGCCTTCATCGATCGCGACGGCAATATCCTCGCGCGCTACGAAAACGTCCGCCCTTGGCGCATGTGCTCCTGCCCCGGCGCCTGGGCCGTACTAGAGCGTCCTTCAATCATTGTTTCGACCCCTGCTCTCCAACGCGTGCCGGCTTAAGAATTGGCGACAGTGGACTTTCGTCATACGAAATTGGGTAAGATGGAGGAGAAGATGCATGGATGTTGAGATTCATCCCAACGCTAAAAAGCACCTGACGGAAAAGCAGGTGCTTAGCGCTTGGCTTGCGGTTACTGAGTGCATTCGTCGCGAGTCGAAGGACGAGCCGCCGAGATGGCTTGCGATTGGATGGCTCCCAGACGGACGAAGCGTGGAGCTTGTCGCGGTCGAGCTTGTCCGTGGGTGGCTTATCATTCATGCCTTGTCTCCAGTCCAGAAGAAATTTTGGCAGGAGATTGAACAGGCTCGGCAAAGGGGTCGATGATGGGCAAGACGTATACGGCCGCTAATGGTCAGGTTGTAACGGATGAAATGATTGACGCGTGGTGCGAGTCGTACGAGCGCGGAGAGTTTCCGGATGGCGAACACACCGTTGGTGGGATCGTGCATGGACGGCCCCCGCTCTCAGGTGAGGGGACGGCAACGCTGTCGGTCAAGATTCCTCTGGGAATGAAGGAGGCCATTCGTCGACGGGCGGCTGCCGAGGGGATGACGCCAAGTGAGTTTGCCCGTGCGGCTCTGAGTGAAAAACTTCTTGCTGCCGGCTGATGCCTCTGACCTGCCGATTTATAGAACCGAGGCTGTGCTCAAAAACTTTTTTAAAATTCTCGGTTGACCGGAACGCGTCCTTGGTTATACTAATCAAGCCTTGAAACAAGGCACACCTCAAATGGCTGGGTAGCTCAGTTGGTAGAGCAGAGGACTGAAAATCCTCGTGTCAGGGGTTCGATTCCCTTCCCCGCCACCTTGAATTGACTAGGACCTCTGCAAAGGGGTCCTTTTCTTTTATACAGCCCCCACATGGAATCGAACCCCGTGAGGGCGCGGAGCTGAGTAAACGCGTAAGCGTTTGCCAGCGCAGCTCGCAAGGCGCGTAAGCGCCACAGCGGTCCGTCCGCGCAGCGCGCGGACGCGATTCCCTTCCCCGCCACCTTGAATTGACTAGGACCTCTGCAAAGGGGTCCTTTTCTTTTATCGAGGGCTCTGCGGAAATTGCGTCCCGGAATTTGGCTTCAGAGTGGGATGCGTTTTCCGCTTTGAGGCCGCTTGGGAAAGCGCGACCCGGAATCCGGCGTCAGAATGGGATGTGCTTTCCTTTTGCGGTCTTTGGCGGAAACTGCGTCCCAGATCCCGCGCTCAGAACGGGATGCATTTTCCGGTTGAGGCCTCGAACGGAAAATGCATCCCAGTCTTTTGCGAAAAACGGGATGCGCTTTCCGGCCGCCTACTTCCGGCGCATATGTACATCTCGGCGCGCCATCTCGGGCCCGCCCAGACATTCCTTCCGCTTTTGCGCCACTTTACAGACCGTTCGGTCGTCTGTCCGCACGCGCGGGTATACTCAAAACGATACTTTTCCTATGCAATACGATGCAGGCTCGGCCTGCACGATCCGAAGGGGGCAGTGATGGAGAGGATACTCGGCGTTAATCTCTCTGGCTGGTTTATTCCCGAGCCTTGGGTGACCCCGTCGCTATACGCGGCGACCGGTGCATCCAACGCGGCCGAGCTGCAGGAGGCCATGGGCACCGCCGCCTATAACGAGCGCATGCGCCGTCATTACGAGACGTTTGTGAGTGAGGACGATTTCCGTCGCATGGCGCAGATCGGTCTCAATGCCGTGCGTCTGCCGGTGCCCTGGTATGCCTTTGGCTCGCAGGAGTCCGATGCCTCCTACATCTCGGTTGTCGATTACATCGACCGCGCGATTGAGTGGGCTGCCAAGTACGACATCCGCGTGCTGCTCGATCTGGCGACGGTGCCCGGTGGCCAGGGCGATTCCAACGATTCGCCCGCCACGCCGGAGGCTGTTGCCGAGTGGCATTCGTCCACTAACGGCCGTCATGTCGCGCTCGACGTGCTCGAGCGCTTGGCCGAGCGTTACGGCGAGGCCGAGAGCCTGCTGGGCATTGAGCTGCTGGATACGCCGCAGATGAGTGTCCGCAAGAGTCTCTTTGCCATGACGGATGGCATTCCGGCCCACTACCTGCGCAATTTCTATCGCGATGCCTACGAGCTCGTTCGTTCGTATATGCCCGAGGATAAGATCGTCGTCTTCTCGTCGTCGGGGCATCCCAGCGAGTGGAAGCATTTTATGCGCGGCGCCAAGTACAAGAACGTCTACATGGACCTTCACCTGTACCATTACCGTGACGAGTATGCGCTCGATATCACGAGCCCCCGCGGGCTGACGACGGCGATTTCGCGCAACAAGCGCGAGCTCAAAGAAGCGATTTCGACTGGGTTCCCCGTGCTGGTGGGCGAATGGTCGGGCGCGGCGATCTTTGCCAACTCGTCGGTTACGCCCGAGGGCCGCGATGCCTACGAGCGCGTGTTTATCGCCAATCAGCTGGCTTCGTTTGCGCCGGCTGCCGGTTGGTTCTTCCAAACGTGGAAGACCGAGAAGCGCATTGCAGCATGGGACGCCCGCGCGGCGCTCGGTACGCTCGAGCGCGGCATGATTGAATAGGTTGATATGACGCAAAACAGCGCCCATACGGGCAAACTCTATGTGGTCGGCACGCCCATCGGCAACCTGGGCGACCTGTCCCCGCGCGTTGGCGAGGCGTTTGCCGCCGCCGATGCCATCTGCTGCGAAGACACGCGTGTGACGTCAAAGCTGCTGATGCACCTGGGCATTTCCAAGCCGCTTGTCCGTTGCGACGAGAATGTGATCGCCAGCCGCGCCGCCGGCCTAGTCGACCGTCTGCTGGCGGGGGAGACCCTCGCCTTTGCCTCGGACGCCGGCATGCCGAGCGTGTCCGATCCCGGCCAGGCGCTGGTCGAGGCGGCACGTGAGGCCGATGTACCCGTAGAAGTTATTCCCGGGCCCTCTGCTTGCGTCACGGCGCTCGTTTCGTCCGGCATTCCCTGCGAGCATTTTTTCTTCGAGGGCTTTTTGGGCCGAAAGCATGGCGACCGCGTGCGTCGTTTGCAGCGCCTTGCCGTGGTGCCTGGCGCGCTCATCTTCTACGAGTCTCCACATCGCATCGTGGCGACGCTCGAGGCCGTGGTGGAGGTCTTTCCCCAGCGTGAGGTTGCCGTCTGCCGCGAGCTCACCAAGCTGCACGAGGAAGTCTTGCGCGGGCCCGCTGCCCAGCTTGCCGAGGAGCTGCGTGCTCGCGGCGAGGTAAAGGGCGAGATTGCGCTGGTCATCGCGCCGCCGAGCGAGGATGAGGAGGCCGGTGCCGTGCCGGTTGGCGCCGCGGCAGCGGATCCCGACGAGGCCCTGCGCGAGGATATCCGCGCCGCGCTCGAGGAGGGGGAGCCCGCGTCTGCGGTGGCCAAGCGCCTGTCTCAGAAGTATTCGCGCCGCAAGCGCGATGTCTATGCCATGGTGCTCGATATGCAATAGATGGAGGATATCCAGCCCTTGCGCTAGAATCATCCTCTGTATGCAACGTTTTTCTGGAGGACAAACCCCATGGATCAAAGCAAGCCTTCGTTCTTTATCACGACGCCCATCTACTACGTCAACGCCGATCCGCACCTGGGCACGGCTTATTCCACCATCATCGCCGACGTTCAGGCTCGCTATCGCCGCTCCGCCGGCTATAACGTCAAGTTCCTGACCGGCATGGACGAGCACGGCGAGAAGGTCGCCGAGGCCGCAGCCAAGCACAACATGACGCCTCAGGAGTGGACCGACAGCCAGGCTCCGCACTTCAAGGAGCTTTGGAACAAGCTCGAGATCTCCAACGACGACTTCATCCGCACCACCGAGCCGCGCCAGCATCATGCCGTGCAGTACCTGTGGGAGCGCATGAAGGAGTCCGGTTACCTGTATAAGGGCAGCTACGACGGCTGGTATTGCGTGCCTGATGAGACCTACTTCACCGATACACAGGTCCAGAAGGGCGACGAGGAGTACGGCAGCGTCGGCCAGCACCTGTGCCCCGACTGCCACCGTCCGCTTGAGCGCGTGCAGGAGGAGTCCTACTTCTTCAAGCTTTCCGCTTTCCAGGACAAGCTGCTCAAGCTCTATGACGAGCACCCCGACTTTGTCGAGCCTGCGTTCCGCATGAACGAGGTTCGCAGCTTTGTCGAGGGCGGCCTTAATGACCTTTCCGTGAGCCGTACGAGCTTCGACTGGGGCATCCAGGTTCCGTTTGACGAGGGCCATGTGACCTATGTATGGTTCGACGCGCTGCTCAACTATATGACGGCCGTCGGCTACGGTGTCGACACCGACGAGGCGCGTGCCGAGCTGGCCTATCGCTGGCCCGCGCAGTTCCACATCGTGGGTAAGGACATCATTCGCTTCCACTGCGTCATTTGGCCCGCCATGCTCATGGCCATCGGCGAGGCCCTGCCCGAGCACGTCTTTGCCCACGGCTTCCTGACCGTGCGCAATGCCGAGACCGGCAAGGCCGAGAAGATGTCCAAGAGCCGCGGCAACGCCATCGCTCCGCAGGACGTTATCGACATGTTGGGCGTCGAGGGCTATCGCTACTACTTCATGACCGACGTCGTCCCCGGCACCGACGGTGCCATCAGCTTCGATCGCATGGAGCAGGTCTACAACGCCGACCTGGCCAACAGCTGGGGCAACCTTATCTCGCGTTCGCTCAACATGAGCGGCAAGTACTTTGATGGTTGCGCGCCCGCCAAGCCCGCATCGTTCGATGCGTTCGACAACCCGCTGGCAAAGATCGCCGATGGTCTGGTCGAGCGCTACATGGCCAAGATGGACGTGCTCGATTACGGCGGAGCCAAGGACGAGGTCATGGAGCTCATCCATGCCGCCAACCACTACATCGAGGACTCTGAGCCTTGGGCACTTGCCAAGGACGAGGCCAAGGCTGACGAGCTGGCGTTTGTGATCTACAACCTGCTCGAGGCCATCCGCATTGCCGCCCACCTGCTGATGCCGCTCATGCCTCAGACCTCTGCCGAGGCCCTGCGCCGCCTGTCCTGCGAGGACGAGGCCGCGACCGACGACCTCAAGGGCATTTGCGCTTGGGGCCTGCTTGCCGGCGGTCAGCCTGTCGAGAAGGGCGAGCCGCTGTTCCCGCGTCTGGGCTAAGACGCGGCGCGCCATATCGGCAATTTGCTGTTTAGATGTAAGGGCATGGCCGCCACGGTCCATGCCCTTTCGTTTCAAGACGCCGCCATCATGCTAAGGAGGCAACTATGACAACTTCGCCTTTGGCAAACCCCACGGCAACAAGGGAGCTGCTGGAGGAGTTTGGCCTTGCGACCAAGCATCGCCTGGGCCAGAACTTCCTGATCGACAACCATGTGATCGAGCGCATTTGCGAGCTTGCCGAGCTTGCGGGCGATGAGCGCGTGCTCGAGGTTGGTCCGGGCGTTGGCACGCTCACGCTTGCGCTGTTGCAGGAGGCGGCGTGCGTCACGTCGATCGAAGCAGATCCCGAGCTCGAACCGGTGCTCGACGCCCATGCCGCCGACTATGCCAACTTCCGCTTTATCATGGGCGACGCGCTTAAGGTGGGCCCGGAGCAGATTGAGCAGGCCGCCGGCGGCGAGCCCACGGTATTTGTCGCGAACTTGCCCTATAACGTGGCGGCGACGATCATTTTGCAATTTTTCCAGACGATGCCGGCGCTCAAGCGTGCCGTCGTCATGGTGCAAAAGGAGGTTGCCGATCGCATTGCCGCAGTGCCGGGCAACAAGACCTATGGCGGCTATACGGCAAAGCTCGGCCTGTATGCGCAGGTGACGGGTCGCTTTGAGGTGCCGCCGCGTTGCTTTATGCCAGCGCCGCACGTGGACTCGGCCGTCGTGCGTATCGACCGTGTTGACGGCGTGGTGCCCGAGGGGCTCGATCGCGAGTTCGTGGCTCGTGTGATCGACGCTGCATTTGCTCAGCGGCGCAAGACCATCCGAAATTCCATGAGCGCCAACGGTTTTGCCAAGGACGTGCTCGATGCCGCTTTTGAGGTTTGCGGTATCGCACCCACCACGCGCGCCGAGACGCTCGATGTTGCCGACTTTGTCCGTCTGGCCCGGGAGCTAATCCATGACGCCTAATGCCGAACGCGTGACGTTTACCAAGAAAAAGAAGACGGTTGCTTGTCCCGTGCCCTTGGCGCCGCTTGCCGACACGCATGCACATCTGCTTTCGTTTTGGGGCAAGGATGTGCCCGAGACGCTCGTGCGCGCCAAAGCCGCGGGCGTCGACCTGTTGGTGACGATGTTCGACCCCATTGCCGACAAGCGCAGCGTGGCGGACTATAGCGACTGGCTGGTGCGCGAGATTCTTCCGATGCAGGATATCCCGCAGATCAATTATCTTGCCGGCGTGCATCCGTATGGCGCGCCGGACTATACCGACGACGTTCATGCACAGGTCGTTGCGGCACTTGATGACCCCTTATGCGCCGGTATTGGCGAAATCGGCCTGGACTATCACATGGACTATGACGACGATATCGCGCCGGCACCCCATAACGTGCAGATTGATTGCATGGCGCGCCAGCTCGAGCTTGCCGTGCGCCGCAATGTGCCGGTGGAGCTGCACCTGCGTCACGAGGACTCGGATGGGGAGCGCACCTCGCACGTTGATGCGTACAACGTACTGCGCGAGGTGGGTGTGCCCCAGGCTGGTTGTGTGCTGCACTGTTTTGGCGAGGACCGCGCCACGATGGAGCGCTTTGTGGATTTGGGCTGCTATATCGCCTATGGCGGTGCGGCCACCTTTAAGCGCAACGACGATGTGCGCGAGGCATTTGCGGCAACCCCACTCGATCGAATTTTGTTCGAGACGGATTGCCCGTATATGGCTCCGGAGCCCATCCGCGGTCTTGAATGCGAGCCCGCAATGATCTCCATTACGGCAAACACGCTGGTCAACGACCGTGTCGATCGTACCGGCGAGGATGCTGAGGCAATCGCGCGAGCAGCTTGGGAAAATGCCTGCAAACTTTTTCAAAAATAGTTCTTGCGTTCGCGATGGCGCTCCGTTATTCTAATTCCTGCACGCGGGCGTGGCGGAATTGGCAGACGCGTACGGTTCAGGTCCGTATGGGGGCAACCCCATGAAGGTTCAAGTCCTTTCGCCCGCACCATTAAATGAAAGAGCTCCCAGCAATGGGAGCTTTTTTGTTATGGGCCCATCACAGGGACTTGAACCTGTAAAGGAGCGAGCGTAAAGAAAACGCGGAGCGTTTTTAGCGAGCTGGCGAGGACGCCGGCAGGCGGCCGAAGCCGGTGCGGATCCGCGAAGCGGATACGCGGACGTCCTTTCGCCCGCACCATTGAATGAAAGAGCTCCCAGCAATGGGAGCTTTTTTGTTATGTACGATCTCCTTGTGCGGGTATCCTAGTGCCAACGTATGCCTATCAGAGGAGAGACCATGCTGTTGTCCGGTATCATCGCCGCCCTTACCAGCCTTTTGATTCCCATCATCATTTTGTTGTTACTGCTTCCCAACGCCTGCTATGTCGTTGAACAACAGCATGCCGTGATCATCGAGCGTCTGGGCAAGTTCAACCGCATCGTCAACGCGGGCTTCCACATGAAGGTGCCCGTGATCGACCGCAAAGCCGCCACGGTGAGTCTGCGCACCATGAAAAACGGCTTTGGCATCGACGTTAAGACCCAGGACAACGTGACTATCGGCCTTGAGGTCTCTGCTCAGTACCACGTGAGCTATGACATGGGCGCCGGCCCGGCAGATTCGGGCATCTACAAGAGCTACTACATGCTGCAGGAGCCCGTCGACCAAATGCGTGACTTCATCACCGATGCCCTGCGCTCTTCCATCCCCGTCTACACGCTCGATGAGGTCTTTGCCAAGAAGGATGACATCGCCAAGGACGTTAATGCCACCGTGTCCGAGCAGATGGCTGCCTACGGCTTCACCCTCGTGTCGACACTCATCACCAAGATCGCACTGCCGACCGAGGTCGAGAACTCCATGAACGACATCAACGCCGCCCAGCGCAAGCGCGCTGCGGCGCAGGAGCTCGCCGAGGCAGACCGCATCAAGCGCGTCACCGAGGCGACCGCCGAGGCCGAGGCTATGGAAAAGGCGGGCGAGGGCATCGCCAACCAGCGCAAGGCCATCGCGCTGGGTATCAAAGATTCGCTCGAGATCATCCAGGAGACGGGTGTCGGCAACGATGAGGCCAACCAACTGTTCATGTTTACGCAGTGGTCCGAGATGATGACGGAGTTTGCTCGCACGGGTAAAACTTCGACGGTCGTGCTGCCGAGCGACTTCTCGCAGTCGGCCTCTATGTTCGAGCAGATGCTGACCGCCGGCAAAGTTCAAAACGATTCGAAGGAGTAGACGCGCGTGAAATACACCGTCGTTTGCGTCGGTAAGCTCAAGGAGCGCTTTTGGAAGGACGCGTGCGCTGAGTACACCAAGCGCCTAGGTGCCTATGCCAAGGTTGATATCCGCGAGGTGGCCGATATCGACCCGGCTAAGGCGGGCGGCGTGGATGCCGCGCGCGACAAGGAGGGGGCGGCGATTCTTGCTGCCCTGCCGTCTCGAGCGCATGTGATCCTGCTGGCCATTGAGGGCAAAGAGCGCTCGAGCGAGGAGTTTTCGGCGAGGCTCGACGATCTTATGCTGCGAGGCAGCAGCGACATCGCCTTTGTGATTGGCGGATCGGACGGCGTGAGCGATGAGGTACGCGCCCGCGCCGACGAGATGCTCAGCTTTGGACGCATTACCTTGCCGCATAACCTGGCGCGTGTGGTGCTGCTAGAGCAGATTTACCGTGCCTGCAAGATCAGCCGTGGCGAGCCGTATCACAAATAGGTCGGCAATACGAAACAATGGCGTGGGACAATACCTTTCGTTTTGAGGAATGTGTCTGAAAGGACTATGAGATATGAAGATTGGATTTGTCGGTTTTGGCAATATGGCGAGCGCTATGGCCGATGGCTGGGTCGCTGCCGGTGTAGCTGCGAGCGACATGTGCGCCTGCGCGGGTCGCTACGACGCACTGGTTGAGCGCTGCGAGGCGCGCGGCATGGTCGCCTGCCACGATGCCGCCGAGGTTGTCGCCGCATCCGATATCGTGGTCGCTGCGGTCAAACCGTACATGATCGAGAAGGTATTCGCCCCGCTCAAGGATGCTCTTGCCAAAAAGGTCGTTCTGTCGGTTGCCTGGACCTGGGACAGTGCCAAGTGGGAGCAGGTCCTGCCGGGCGTCGCGCATATCTCGACGGTGCCCAACACACCGGTTTCGGTGGGCGAGGGCGTCATCGCTTGCGAGAAGGCTTCCACGCTTAGTGATGAGCAGAGCGCAGTGGTGCTTGATCTGCTTGGCAAACTCGGTGCGGTGGTCGAGCTCGATACGAGTCTGCTGTTTGTGGGCGGCACGGTGGGTGGTTGCGCTCCGGCATTTGTCGCCATGGCAATCGAGGCCCTGGGCGATGCGGCGGTCAAGCATGGTATCCCGCGTGCCGATGCCTATCGCATTGTGAGCCAGATGGTGCTGGGTACGGCAAAGCTGCAGCTTTCAACTGGTCAGCATCCTGCGGCGATGAAGGATGCCGTATGCTCGCCCGGTGGCGCCACCATCAAGGGCGTCGTTGCGCTCGAGGACGCCGGCATGCGCAGTGCCCTGGTCAAGGCAATCGACGCAACTCTCCAGTAAAACCTTCCATTTAGGGACAGGTTTATTTTGGCAGGTTTTTCCTGCGGTTTTGTCGTATATGCGAAAAGCGCCCCGCAACCGGATCGTTACCGGTTGCGGGGCGCTTGCGTTTGCCCAGATAAAACCGACCAAAATAAACCTGTCCCTTTTTGGCAGGTTAGTCCCAGAAGCTGTCTTCCTCATCCTCGGACTTGGGTCCGCGGTCGACGTACATCTTATGGGTACGCTTCTCCATTACAAAGGCAAGAATCGCAAATAACAGGATGCCGCCGGCGAAAAGGATGGCAAAACCGGTGCGGGTGCCAAACAAAAAGGAAAAAACTGCGTCCATTGGGTGCCTTCTTGCGTAGTTGAGTTGGGTCGTAAACGCTCATAAGTATATACTTGCCCATACATGTACAAGGTTGCAACCTAAATGGAATGTATATCGCCGGAGGATCTAATGCTTGATATCAAGTTTGTTCGCGAGAATCCCGATGCCATCGATGTCGCCATGGCTAACCGCCAGACGTCTTGGGATCGCGAGAAGTTCTTTGAGCTCGACGACGAGCGCCGTGCCGTCATCACCGAGGTCGAGGAACTCCAGGCTACGCGCAATGCCGAGTCCAAGAAGATCGGCGCCCTGATGAAGGAGGGCAAGAAGGAGGAGGCCGAGGCCGCCAAGGAGGCCGTGCGCGCCGTCAACGAGAAGATTGACGGTCTGGCCGAGCGTCGTACTGCCCTCGAGCAGGAGCAGTACGACTTCATGGCTCACCTGCCCAACATTCCTTGCGAGGCCACGCCGTACGGCAAGGACGAGGACGAGAACATCGAGCGTCGCCGCTGGGGCACCCCGCGCGAGTTCGACTTCGACTTTAAGCCGCACTGGGATCTGGGCACCGACCTCGACATTCTTGACTTCGAGCGCGGCAACAAGCTCTCCGGCAGCCGTTTCACCGTTCTCGGTGGCGCCGGTGCCCGCCTGGAGCGTGCCCTCATCAACTTCTTCCTCGATACGCACACCAGCCGTGGCTTCAAGGAGTGGTGGCCGCCTATCGTCGTCAAGCGTCAGACCATGTTTGGCACGGGTCAGCTGCCCAAGTTCGAGGACGACGCCTATCACGTCTCGGGCGACAACTTCCTGATCCCCACCGCCGAGGTCGTGCTTACCAACTTGCACGCCGGCGAGGTCCTCGATGCCGACACTCTGCCGCGCCGCTACACCGCCTTCACCCCCTGCTTCCGCGAGGAGGCCGGTTCCGCCGGTCGCGACACCCGCGGCATCATCCGTCAGCACGAGTTCGACAAGGTCGAGATGGTCAAGTTCGCTAAGCCGGAGGAGTCTGACGAGGAGCTCGAGAGCATGACCGCCGAGGCCGAGTACCTGCTGCAGCAGCTGGGCCTTCCGTATCGCGTGATTAGCCTGTGCACCGGTGACTTGGGCTTCTCTGCTCGTCAGACCTACGACGTCGAGGTCTGGCTGCCGAGCTACAACGCCTACAAGGAGATTAGCTCCTGCTCCAACTGTGGTGACTTCCAGGCTCGCCGCGCCAACATCAAGTATCGCGACCCCGAGAACTTCAAGGGTTCGCGCTACTTGCACACTCTCAACGGTTCCGGCTTGCCGGCCGGCCGCACCATGGCCGCTATTCTGGAGAACTACCAGAACGCCGACGGCACCATCACGATCCCCGAGGTCTTGCGTCCTTACATGGGCGGCCTCGAGAAGATCGAGCCGGTCGCGTAACTTGGCTGCATAGGGGATATGCAAGGGCGCTCCTTCGGGGGCGCCCTATTTCGTGCGCAGGTTCATACCATGCCGTGCGGACAGCTCAATAGAAAACACACGAACAAGTGTTCTGTATACAGCCATCTACCTGCTATGCTTTTGCTAAATAAGAGCGAGAGAAAGGGGACGCGATGGAGCTGTTTGATGATCGGGTGGTTTTGTTTGAGAGCGACGAGGGCGGGGAGTACCTGCTTGTAACGTGTGAGCCGTCTGGCATGGGTGGCCTGGTGGTTCGGCAGACGAGCGAGGGTCCGTTGACCCAATGGTGCTTTGAGGAGTCGCCGCATGTGGTCGAGACGTTTGTGGCGCACGAGGGGCTTGTGGCGCTGGAGCACTTCTATGGAGTTGGGACTTCCAACCAGGTCGCGCGCATGCTGAGCATCTCGTTTGCCGATTATGACTGTGCTCAGCGGGTGAGATCGCTCCTGAGGGAACTTGATGCCAAGTTCGACGTGATCGAAAAGCCAATCGATCGTACGGGGAACAGCGGTATATGCGGAGCAGCATGACAAAACTGCGTTCCACAAAAAAGTTTGAGATTGTGCTTGACTCCAATAAGCTAAAGTGGTTTTATATGTCTTGCGCTGCGGCGTTACCTCAGCTGGATAGAGGGTCTGACTACGAATCAGAACGTCATAGGTTCGAATCCTATACGCCGCACCAATTGAAATCGAAAGCCTCCGGCAACGGGGGCTTTTCTTTTACGTCGGCACTGCATGGATTCGAACCTCGGTCGAGGCGCG
>CATZJG010000017.1:0-54495 GCA_958420355.1 uncultured Collinsella sp. | reverse complement strand
CAAACCGGGCTCGAACGAACATGCCTATTGACAATGGCTTTCTCATATTAGAAAACGGGTACGAGTCTGTGCGACCCGCACCCGTTCACTGGGGGCTGTTTGTGACTACCATACTATCCGTGGTTGCACTCGGTGCATCCAGAAGTCCGGCGAGCGGTGCAAAACCGCTCATAGACGGCGAGTAAGTAACAAGCGTATTACAGATGCTTCTCCAGCAGCGCCTGCAGCCTCGCCTTGGGTAGAGCGCCAACTGAGCGGTCAATCTCCTCGCCGTTCTTAAACACAATCAGCGTGGGGATGCTCATGACGCCATACTTCATGGCCAGGTCCTGGTTGTCGTCGACGTTGCATTTGGCAACGGCAAGCTTGCCCGCCAGCTCATCGGCAACCTCGTCAACGATGGGCGAGAGGGATCGACAGGGCCCGCACCACGGTGCCCAAAAATCGACCAGCACGGGCAGGCTGTCGTTAACGATGGAATCGAAGTTCTCGGGGGTAATCTGATTAATGTCAGCCATGGTGACCTCCATAATGCGACGCGGCTCGGCCGCGTAAAACTCAGTACGACCGTGCTTATACCCAGCCGCCCGCAAAGCAACCACTCGCGGGCAGCTCTTTTATATAATGGTGGGCACGCAAACGATTGGAGAGCGCATGTCCACGTCACAAAGCCAGAAAAAAGAAGCCATCGCCCAGGCGGCCGAGCAGGAGCTCACATCGCTTGCGGTCCGTGGCGTGCGTATCGCGGGCAACGCGTGCTCGCCGATCGTGCTGGTCAAAGGCGATTTGGACGAGGCCGAGCGTTCGGGTGGCGAGCTTGCCGCCGGCCCGGATGGCGCGGCGTTGCGCAAGGCGCTTGGGGCCATCGGCTACGCGCCCGAGGATTTTTGCGTGCTGGCAAGCGTCGCCGGCGTGGGTGACGGAGCGGTCGCGGTGGGCGAGACTCTGCCGTGCGAGCTGTTCCGTGAGGCGCTTGAGGCTTTGGACCCCGAGGCGGTGCTACTGCTCGACAACAACGCGGCTGACGCCATGCGCGAGACCTACGCCGATATGCTCGTGGCGATCGATGACTTCGACACCGCCATGCTCAAGCCCGGCTTGGTCGCCCATGTGCAGGGTCGCCGCGTGCTCGCGCTCGACGGTTTTGAGGCGGCGCTCACTGACAAAGCCGCCAAGCAGCGCATGTGGGCATACATCAAGCAACTGACCCCGGCAGCCGCTCCGCTGTAGCGGATTGGCGCCGGCGAGCGATTGTCTGGCGGGCAAGGCACGCCTCGAGATCGGCGCCGCACTTCTACATCACAGCGCGCAGCTCAAACCGATCGCCGTTAATGCGGAACTGACAGTTGCCGTTCATGCGCTCCACGGCAAGTTTGATGCTCCTGGCGCCAAAGCCGTGGCCCGCATGCCGGGTCACGGGCATGCCGTCGACCATGCGCGGCGCGCGGTCAAACGTGTTGGAAACTAACAGCAGCAGCTGGCCGTCCTCTAATCGCAGGTCAAAGTCGACGAATCGCTTTCCTTGGGGTGCGGCGCTTGCGGCGGTGATAGCGTTTTCCAAGGCATTTGAGAGCACGCTAAACAGGTCGGCGTCACCTACGTGGATGGTTTCGGGTACGGCGGCGCGCAGGTTGGCGGTAATGCCGTTTCTATTGATATCCGAGTTAAATGACGAAAGCGCGATGTTTACGGTCTCGTTGGCACAGAAGCGGCGTACGGCGGTGCGGTCGCCGGCTTCGCAGAGTTCGTCGATGCGTTTGAGCGCCTCGTCGGTGTGGCCCTCCTCAATTAAAGCGGCCAGGCCGCGTAGGAAGTGGCGCATATCGTGGCGAAGAATCGACAGCTCGCGCCCAGATTGACGCCAGGCCTCGAGCTCTTTAATGGCGGCGCTGTCGCGGGTTTCGAGCATCCAGCGCTCTCGCTCGGCGGTTTCCTTTTCTTCGTATTCGCGCAGGTAAACGGCAAGAAACATAAGATAGAAGGCACAGAGCGCAAATGCCAAAAACTCAACCGTTACCACCGAGCCCGAGTGGAACAGCGTGGTGTAGACGTTGGTGGCATAGTCAAAGACGTAATAGACGAGCGGCAGGATTAAAAGGATGCCCAGCTCGGTGGTGCTTTTAATCGCCAAGCGCGGACCGATGTCGCCGGCCCAATGCAATAGGACGGCAAAGACGGCGAGTGTGGTCGCAATACGCGCCAGATAGTACGCGATCTGCGAATCGGTTGCGGCAAAGGCGGCGATGCCCATCCAATTGCTGAACTGGCAGCTCAGATAGGCGCTGGTAATGCCGAGCACGGCAAGCAGCGGGCTCAGGCGGTAGCGCGCGCACAAATAGATGACGAGCGGCAGATGCACGACGAGCGGATATACCTGGCGGGCGAAAAGCTCGCCGCCGACGGCATTGGCGAGGCCAAATGCGCATCCAGTTACGGCACCGACCAGCACCAGTTCAAGCGCATGACGCCGGTTGATCTCGATACCGCACAGCGCCGCCGAGGCAAAGACGCCAAAGAGCAGCGTCGTGGCGTGGTGGATTGCCCAAAGGACCATTTCGACCGAGGAGGCCATCAGTGTCTCCCACCCTCAAAGCGAACCGCAAAGTAGGCGTCTTGGAATCCCTGCTTGCAGCTGCGCGAAAGCGGGATGCACGCACCCGAGCGCATGACGATGTCCGTGCGGTCAAAGTGATCGATATTGCGCAGGTTGACCTGGTAGCTGCGGTGGCATTTAAAGAAGGTGGCATTTTGCGCCAAACGGTCCTCGACGCTGCGGAACGATTCGAGTGCCTCGATATCGCGTCCGTCGCGCAGGTGGAAGACCACGTGCTTGTTGCGCGCCTCGGCATATTCGATGTCGGACAGGCGCAGGGCGTGGTAGCCAAAGGACGTTTTGATTACGAGTTCGTCGGTTGCCGCCGGGCGCACGCTCGAAAGCTCGTCGAGTAGCTGCGCCAGGCGTTCGTAAGTCACAGGCTTGAGCAGATAGTCGAAGGCGCGGACCTCGTAGGACTCCAGTGCAAACTCGGGCGATGAGGTGAGAAACACCAGACGCACGGCGGTATCGGCCTGGCGCAATTCGCGCGCGGTGTCCATGCCGTTGACGAGCGGCATGATCATATCGAGCAAGATGATGTCGGCGCGCGATGCGGCATGGCGGGCCAGCAGGTCCTCGCCGCGCGTGACGAGCGCAACATCGACCGCCGTGCCCGTCTCGCTCGACCAACGGTCGATCATCCGGTGCAGTCTATCTAGAAAAGCGACGTCGTCGTCGCAGGCAATAATCTTGAGCATTCTGAGCCCCCTTAGTAGTTCGATTTTGCCACATTGGGTGCGGACCGCTCGCGGAGGCGTGTCCCATTTGCGCCCCACGTCGCGCAACTCGCGCCGAGCGGTATTGCGGTGGCGAAAGATGCCTCCTGCGCTATCGAGAGCTCGGCTATCCTCGGCTTGCCAGTTCGAAAATGGACCTGCCACATGATTGAATCTTTATTTCAACTTTACACCTAGGTTTACAGCTGTCTTGTCAGCTGTAAACCTAGGTGTCATACTAAAACCCCAAGATTCGCCAAAAGAGAGGGGCCTTGATGGCACAGAGCGCGAACATGGATGCGTCGGAGCTCGCACGCGATATCGCGGCCGGCCTAGCATCGGCAACGACGGCAACGGAGCGCGCGGCACTGGTGCCCGCAGAGCTCGTCGAGGCCATTCAGCAACTAAAAACCCAACGTGACGCGGTGGTCCTAGCGCACTATTACGTGGCGCCCGAGGTGCAGGCCGTGGCTGATTACGTCGGCGATAGCTTCTACCTGGCCAAGCTCGCCAAGAGCCTGCCACAGCGGACCATCGTGCTGTGCGGCGTGGAGTTTATGGGCGAGAGCGCCAAGCTGCTCAACCCCACCAAGACCGTGCTGCTGCCCGAGCCGGGCGCGGATTGTCCCATGGCTCATATGGTCAAGCGCGAGACGGTCGACGCCGCCCGCGCCGAGTACGGCGACGACCTTGCCGTGGTGTGCTACGTCAACTCCACGGTTGAGATCAAGAGCTGGAGTGACGTGTGTGTCACCAGTTCCAACGCCGTCAAGATCGTGTCCGAGCTGCCGCAGCAGCACGTCCTGTTCATTCCCGACCAGAACCTGGGCCGCTTCGTAGCCGAGCAGGTGCCGCAAAAGCACGTCATCCTCAACAAGGGCTACTGCCCGCGCCATCACATCATCACCGTCGAGCAGATCGTCGACGCGACGGAGGCCCACCCCGACGCGCTCGTGCTGGCGCACCCCGAGTGCAAGGCCGACGTTCTGGCCGAGGCCGACTACATCGGCTCCACCGCCGGCATCATTAAGTATGCCGAGGAGTCCGACGCGAGCGAGTTCATTATCGTGACGGTCCGCGGCGTGCTCTACGAGCTCGAGCGCCGCTGCCAGGGCACCGGCAAGAAGTTCTATTTCCCCGCGGTGCAGCCCACCTGCGTCAACATGGACCTCATCACGCTCGAAAAGCTCGTGCGCTGCCTGGAGACGGGCGAGGGCGAGGTGCAGATCGGCGTCTCGGACGAGGCCGCCGATCAGGCCAAGCTCACGCTCGACCGCATGCTCGAGTACGCAGCGCGCTAGAACAATGTGGCAGGAGGGACGGTCCCTTATGTCACATTCAAGGGAGAGGATTCCTGTGGAAACCAAGCAATACCCCGATATGGAGTGCGACGTCGTCATTGCCGGCTGCGGCGTGGCGGGCCTGTACGCGGCTCTTAACCTGCCGACGAGCACGCGCGTGATCATGCTTTCCAAGGGCGCTGTCGACGAGTGCGATTCGATGCTCGCGCAGGGCGGTATCTGCGTGCTGCCCGAGGGCTCGGACTACGATGCCTTCTTTGAGGACACCATGCACGCCGGTCATTACGAGAACCGCCGCGAGAGCGTCGACATCATGATCCGCTCGAGCCGCTCGGTCATTAACGACTTGCTGGCGATGGGCGTGGATTTTGAGCGCAAGGCCGACGGCAGCCTCGACTTTACCCGCGAGGGCGCGCACAGCCGTCCGCGCATTGCCTTCCATGCCGATATCACCGGCAAGGAGATTACGACCAAGCTGCTCCAGGCCGTTCGCAAGCTGGATAACGTGCAGATTTTGGAGCACGTAGCCATGACCGATATCCTGACGGGCGAGCGTGACGGCGCCACGGTGTGTGCCGGTGTCGTCGCCGTTTCCGTGGACGAGGACAACTCGGTTCGCCCCGCCGACGAGCTGGCAAATGCCGCCGAGGGCGTGCATGCCGGTAAGCCGTTTAAGATCCATGCCCGCCATACGCTGTGGGCGACGGGTGGCATCGGCGGCGTGTACGATCACTCCACCAACTACCCGCAGCTCACCGGTGACGCCTGCTACATCGCTCAGGGGCATGGCATTAAGATGGAGCACCTGGACTACGTGCAGATCCACCCCACGGGCCTGTTTTCGCCGCAGCCGGGCCGCACCTTCCTGATCAGCGAGAGCTGCCGCGGCGAGGGCGCGATTCTGCTCAATGCCGCCGGCGAGCGCTTTACCGACGAGCTTCAGCCGCGCGACGTTGTCGCCGCCGCTATTCGCGAGCAGATGAAGCAGGACGGTACCGAGCACGAGTGGCTGAGCTTCGCCCCCGTCGAGCGCGATGTGGTGACCGGGCACTTTGCCAATATCCGCGCGCGCTGCCTGGAGGACGGCCGCGACATCCTGGACGAGCCCATCCCCGTCACGCCCACGCAACACTACTTTATGGGCGGCGTATGGGTCGACAAGGACGGCCGCACCTCGATGCCCGAGCTCTACGCCGCGGGTGAGACGGCCTGCAACGGCGTTCACGGCAAAAACCGCCTTGCATCAAACAGCCTGCTCGAGGCGCTGGTCTGGGGTCGTCGCGCCGCGTGGTACATGCGTACCGGCGAGTCGCTGGCCGTGGAGCAGGCGGGCGATCCCGCGCTCGATGGCCGTCATCGCGCCCTGAGCGCCGACACCCTGGCAATCGATGATTTGGCCCGTGCCGCCGGCACGCAGGCCGTGGAGGAGTAGACCATGAATCCCATTACCATGAAGCTCGTCGTCGATGATCTGATTCTGCAGGCTCTGCGCGAGGACATTACCTTTGAGGACGTGAGCACGGTGAGCGTGTGCCCCACGGCGCGTCCCGCCACGGTGGAGCTTATCGCCAAGGCCGACGGCATCATCGCCGGCTTGGATGTGTTTGCCCGCACCTTTGAACTGCTGGATTCGCAGAGCTCGGTGCTGCTCGACGTTGCCGATGGCGACGAGGTGCACGCCGGCGACCATGTGGGTCAGGTGCGCGGCGACGCGCGCGTGCTGCTTTCGGGCGAGCGCGTGGCACTCAACTACCTGCAGCGCATGAGCGGTATCGCTACCTATACGCACCAGATGGCCGCGGCGCTCGAGGGCACCAAGACCGTGCTCGTCGATACGCGCAAGACCACGCCGGGCATGCGCGTCTTTGAGAAGGCCGCGGTCGAGATTGGCGGCGGCAGCAACCACCGTTACAACCTGTCGACGGCCGTCATGCTCAAGGACAACCACATCGATGCCGCCGGCGGCGTGACGCGTGCAATCGAGATGGCGCGCGCCCATGCATCGTTTACTGCGACGGTCGAGATCGAGTGCGAGAACCTGGACATGGTGCGCGAGGCCGTGGAAGCCGGTGCCGACATTATCATGCTCGACAATATGACCCATGACGACATGGCGGCCGCTATCGAGCTTATCGCCGGTCGTGCCAAGACCGAGTGTTCGGGCAACGTGGACGCCGACAACATTCGCGCCCTGGCCGATCTGGGTGTCGACTATATTAGCTCGGGCGCCCTGACGCACTCTGCGCCGATTCTCGACCTCTCGCTTAAGCACCTGCGTCTGCTGGACGGTAAATAATGGACGCCCGCGAGCGTCGCCGTGCCATCATGGGCGTGCTCGAGCGAGCCAAGGGCCCCGTCTCCGGCAGCGCACTTGCTCGTGAGGTGGGTGTGAGCCGCCAGATTGTCGTGCAAGACATCGCCCTGCTGCGCGCCGATGGGCACGATATCGTGGCGACCAATCGCGGCTACGTGCTGCAGGAGGCGGCGAGCAGTCCGGCTGTTCCCACGCGCTTGGTCAAGGTTCGCCACGGCGTGGAGCAGGCAGGCGATGAGCTCACGAGTATCGTCGACGCCGGTGGTGCCGTGCTCAACGTGATCGTCAATCACCGCGTGTACGGTAAGATCACGGCCGACCTGGACATCCGCAATCGTCGCGATGTTGAGCGCTACCTGCACGATATCGAGAGCGGCAAGAGCTTTCCACTACTAACGGTGACGAGCGGCTACCACTTCCATCGCATCGCGGCGGAAGACGAGCAGACCCTCGACGAGATCGAGGCCATGCTCAAGGAGAAAGGCTACTTGGCTGACCTCATGCCCTACGAAGACGACCTATCGTAGCCGATGCTGCAAACGCCCCTAAGCGGCAATCTGCAGCGGTGCCAAATTAGTTATCCGCACAAACAAAAAGGAGGCCTCCGCGGCGATGCGGAAGCCTCCTTTTTGTTTGTGCACGGTGTACTTTTGAGTGTGCAAGTGGGGAGTTGTTACTCCTCGACGATCTCAGTGATCGCGCCAGCGGGGCAAGCGTCCTGGCAAGCGCCACAGGCGACGCAGGAGTCCTCGTCAGCGACGGTAGCGACGTCCTGGAGCTCCAGAACGCCAGCGGGGCAGGAGTCGACGCAAACGCCACAAGCGATGCACTCGTCGGCATCAATTACGGGATGAGCCATGGTAGTTTCCTCTCTGTTGACC
Organism: uncultured Collinsella sp.; assembly: GCA_958420355.1. GTDB lineage: Bacteria > Actinomycetota > Coriobacteriia > Coriobacteriales > Coriobacteriaceae > Collinsella. The sequence goes on along the minus strand of CATZJG010000017.1, from coordinate 46,687 downwards.
GACGCTACAGGCGATGCGCGCCGGTTTGATTCGGGCAAAAACATACCACGGGAGCGACCGTTTGCAATACCCTCTGACCGGCATCTTCATACCGTTCGCCGAGTATGTCAAGGTTTACTAAAAAACGCGCAGGTGGGGCCGTTGAGCTGCGCAAATGTTAGCTAAAGGTGACTTGAAATATTGAGCTATTGAGCGCGCCTGCGGAAAGGGCATCCCGTTATTTGGCCGAAAAACGGGTCGTAGTTTCCGGTTGGGCCCGCTAGCGGAAACTGCGACCCGGTATCAGCTCTCAAAACGGGATACGGTTTCCGGTTGAGCCTTCAGACGGAAACCGCGGCCCGGAATCCACGCTCAAAACGGGACGAGCTTTCCGCAAGGCAGCCCCAGGCACCCTCGGACCCAAGCCTCAGCCATCTCTACATAGATCTCGATAGATTTGTCTAGAACTCAAACAGCGCATCTACCTGCGCATTTAAGAACCTAAACTCTTGGCAATAAGAAATCTTATATGAATTGACTTAGATTTTGTATATTCCGGCCCATAAGGGGATACACTACATCCTGAAAGACAAGCCGAAACACCGCTCGGCAGACCGCCGAGTCGGTGCAAACGCACAAGAGAGAGGGAATTTCTAATGGGCAAGATTCTTGGTATCGACCTTGGTACTACTAACTCCGCAATGGCCGTTCTCGAGGGCGGTTCTCCGACCATTATCGTGAACGCCGAGGGCGACCGCACCACCCCGTCCGTCGTGGGCTTCCGTGCCGACGGCGACCGCGTCGTGGGTAAGGCCGCTAAGAACCAGGCTGTCACCAACCCCAAGAACACCGTGTTCTCCATCAAGCGCTTCATGGGCCGCAAGTACTCCGAGTGCACCTCCGAGATCAAGACCGTGCCGTATGAGGTCAAGGAGGGTCAGGGTGGCCGTGCCGTCGTCGACATCGAGGGCAAGGATTACACCGCTGAGCAGGTGAGCGCCATGACGCTCGCAAAGATGAAGGCCGACGCCGAGAAGTATCTGGGCGAGACCGTCACCGACGCCGTCATCACCGTTCCGGCCTACTTCAACGACGCCCAGCGTCAGGCCACCAAGGACGCCGGTAAGATCGCCGGCCTCAACGTCAAGCGTATCGTCAACGAGCCGACCGCTGCTGCTCTGGCCTATGGCCTGGACAAGCAGGGCACCGACCAGCGCATTCTGGTCTTCGACCTGGGCGGCGGTACCTTCGACGTCTCCATCCTCGACCTCGCCGACGGCGTGTTTGAGGTTCTGTCCACCTCGGGCGATAACCACCTGGGCGGCGACGACTGGGATCAGCGCGTCATCGACTGGATGGCCGATAAGTTCCAGCAGGAGAACGGTGTCGACCTGCGTCAGGACCCCATGGCCCTGCAGCGTCTGAAGGAGGCCGCCGAGAACGCCAAGAAGGAGCTCTCCGCCGCCCAGCAGACCACCATCAACCTGCCGTTCATTACCATGAACCAGTCCGGCCCGCTGCACCTCAACTACACGCTGACCCGCGCCGAGTTCGAGAAGATCACCCGCGACCTGCTCGAGCGCTGCAAGCAGCCTGTCACCAACGCCCTGCGCGACGCCAAGCTTAAGCTCTCCGATCTGACCGAGGTCATCCTCGTCGGCGGCTCCACCCGTATGCCCGCCGTCCAGGAGCTCGTCAAGACCATGACCGGCAAGCAGCCCAACATGTCCGTGAACCCCGACGAGGTCGTTGCCGACGGCGCTGCCGTCCAGGGCGGCGTGCTCACCGGCGACGTCGAGGGCATCCTGCTGCTCGACGTTACCCCGCTGTCGCTGGGCGTCGAGACCATGGGCGGCATCATGACCAAGATGATCGACCGCAACACCACGATCCCGACCTCCAAGACCGAGGTCTACTCCACCGCTGCCGACAACCAGACCAGCGTCGAGATCAACGTGCTCCAGGGCGAGCGCGAGCTTGCCCGCGACAACAAGTCGCTCGGTAAGTTCCAGCTGACCGGTATCCCGGCTGCCCGCCGCGGCGTGCCGCAGATCGAGGTTACCTTCGACATCGACGCCAACGGCATCGTCAAGGTCTCCGCTAAGGACAAGGGCACCGGCAAGGAACAGCAGATCACCATTTCCGGCTCCACCGCTCTGTCCGACGACGAAGTCGATCGTATGGTCAAGGACGCCGAGGCTCATGCCGAGGAGGACAAGAAGCAGAAGGAAGAGGTTGAGGTCCGCAACCAGACCGACAGCCTGTGCTACTCCACCGAGCAGACCCTCAACGAGCTCGGTGACAAGGTTTCCGCCGACGTGAAGTCCAAGGCCGAGGCCGCTATCGCCGACGCCAAGAAGGCGCTCGAGGGCTCTGACGTCGAGGCCATCAAGGCCGCCGGCGAGTCCCTGCAGTCCGTGGCCTACGAGCTGGCCCAGGTTGTCTACGCCGACGCTCAGCAGCAGACCGACGGTGCCGCCGGCGCCCAGCCTGCCGACGATGACGTCGTCGACGCCGACTACGAGGTTGTGGACGACGAGGACAAGTAATCATGTCCGCCCGTAAAGCTCGCACGGAGGCGGCCGCCGCTGGCGCCGCCCCCGTTGACTCTGAGGAGAAGGACGTGAAGATTCCCGTAGAGGCCGCAGACGATACCGAGGCCAACGAGGCCCCGGCCGCCGAGGCTGCTGAGAACCAGGTAGAGGATTCCAGCAAGGAGGCGACGATGACCGAGGACGAGATGGTGGAAGCCGCTATCCGCGCCGGTGAGGAAGCCGCCGACAACGACTTTAAGCTCAAGTTCGAGCAGGCCCAAAAGGAGCTCGCCGACGTGCGCAATGAGCTCGATGCTGCGGCAGAGGCTCAGAAGGCCGCCGAGGACAAGGCAAAGGACGCCACCGAGCGCACCGCCCGTCTGCAGGCCGACTGGGAGAACTTCCGTCGCCGCACCGCCAACGAGCGCATTGCCGAGCGCGAGCGCGCGACCGAGAAGCTTGTCACCGCGCTGTTGCCGGTGATCGACGATATCGAGCGCGCGATTGACCATGCCCGCAGCCAAGAGCTTTCCGACGACTTTAAGCAGTTCGTCGATGGCGTTGACGCGGTTCATGCCAAGCTGCTCGATGTGTTTGCGCACGAGGGCGTTGAGCCCATCGACCCCAAGGGCGAGGCGTTCGATCCGCTCGAGCACCAGGCTGTGGGTCGCGTCGAGGACGCATCGCAGTACGACGAGACCGTCAACGATGTGTACCAGAAGGGCTACCGTATGGCGGATCGCATCCTGCGTTCCGCGATGGTGACGGTGACCTACGGTGGCGAGAAGCGCCCCGCACCGGAGCCCGAAGCGGCGCCCGAGGATGCTGCGGCCGATACGGCCGAGAGCACCGAGGAGTAATTGAGAAGGGCCCCGGGGCAACACCCGGGGCCCTTTCTGGCCTAGTGCCATATGAAAGCATGGGCCGCCGCCCGCTGGGCGGCGGATGAAACAGGAGAGGAGCTACGATGGCTGCAGGCAAAACCTTCTATGACATCCTGGGCGTATCCAAGAGCGCCTCCGACAAAGAGATCAAGAGCGCGTTTCGCAAGCTCGCGCAAAAATATCACCCCGATGCCGGCGGCGACGAGGCCAAGTTCAAGGAGATCAGCGAGGCCTACGAGACGCTTTCGGACGAGAAGAAGCGCAAAGAGTACGACCAGATGCTCATGTTTGGCGGCATGCCGGGCGCGGGCGGCGCGTATGGCGGCGGCTACGGTGCCGGCGCGGGTGCCAGCGGCTGGGGCGACATCTTCGACAGCATCTTTAGCGGCAACGGCGCCTGGGGCAGCGATTGGGGCTCGGGCTTTGCCGGGGCTGCGGGCGCTGCCGGTGCCGGCGCGGGTCGCAGCCGTGCTCGCAAGGGCGGCGACCTGTCGCTGACCGTCGATGTGACGGCCGAGGACGCGTTTCGCGGCGTGACGCACAAGGTCACCTACCGCATTCCCTCGACGGGCGAGCAACAGACCATTACGGTCTCGGTGCCTGCGGGCGCGGTCGACGGTGGCAAGCTGCGCTACAAGCGTCGCGGCGAGTATGGCGTTGCCGGCGGCGAGCGCGGCGACCTGGTCGTGACCACGCACGTGGAGGAGCATCCGCTGTTTAAGCGTAAAGGTGCCGACGTGACTATGGAGGTACCGGTCTCGGTCTATGAGGCGGCGCTCGGCTGCACGGTGGACGTGCCGACGCCCGGCGGTGCGACGGTTCGTCTGAAGGTGCCCGCGGGTACCCAGACGGGCAAGAAGTTCCGCTTTAAGGAAATGGGTGCGCCCGACGTTAAGCACCGTGGCCGCACAGGCGCGCTGCTCGTCGAGATCAAGGTGCAGGTTCCTACGAACCTGTCCGACGATGAGCGCGATGCCATGACCAAGCTGCGCGAGGCCGACACGCGCGACTACCGCGAGAAGGTCAACCGTTACAAGGCGACGTACTAGGGCGGTCGCGGCGCACGCCCACGCCCGCGGGCTTATGATGGACGATAACGAGACGGAAAGGGGTCAGGTAGCATGGCCGAGGACAATAGGAATAAACCGCTGTACATGATCAGCGTGGCGGCCGAACTGACCGGCATGCATCCGCAGACTCTGCGCGTCTACGAGTCCAAGGGCTTGGTGAACCCCCAGCGCTCGGGCGGCAACACGCGTCTGTATTCGCGTGCCGATATCGAGCGCCTGGAGCTCATCAACCAGCTGACTGACGAGGGCATCAACCTTGCCGGCGTGGTGCGCATTCTCGATATGAAGGAGCGTGCCGAAGAACGCGAGCGCGAGAACGAAAAGCTCCGCGCCCGCGTGCGCCAGCTCGAGGACGAGCTGCACGAGTACAAGATGCAGAAGAAGATTACCGCCCTGGCCCCGCGCGACGGCTCAGTCAACCCCGAGCAAGTCATGCGCAAACTTTTGGGCGCAGGCGGAGATCTCTAGGTTACGCCGTTCTGCCGAACGGCGTAACGGCTCGACGCTGCGCGCCGCCCAGAGCGACAATTTGCCATTCAAAAGGCAAGGCATGACCAGAAGGTCTATGCCTTGCCTTTTTCATGCCAACTTGTTCGCTCTGGACGCCGCTCGCTGTCCGTCCTCTGCCTGCGGCGTTGCCTTGCTCCGGATACGGTAGGGTAGTCATTGGGGACGTTCTTAAATGACTAGTCGAAAGGGACACTCTTGCACCAAATCTGCCGGCCCTCGCCGGGTTCGTACCTTACTTTACCGAGATAAAGTGAACGTGCAGATTCGTAACCCACTCGCAACCGTTCTATGGCACGATATTGAACGAATGTATGCTATGCGCCCAAATCTTTTGGGCAGAGTGGGAGACAGTATGGTTAAGCTGTACGAGGACGGCATCTACCTGCGCGGTGGCAGCGAGGTTGTGCCTGAGGCCGAGGCTGCCGAGCGCGGTATTACGCAGACGCCCGAGGATGCCAAGCGCGGCACCATCGCGTATTCGATCCTCCAGGCACACAATACGTCCGGCGACCCCGAGGCGCTCAAGATTCGCTTCGACGCCATGGCGAGCCACGACATCACCTTTGTCGGCATCATCCAGACGGCGCGCGCCTCGGGCATGGAGCAGTTCCCGCTGCCCTACGTGCTCACCAACTGCCACAACTCGCTGTGCGCCGTGGGCGGCACCATCAACGAGGACGACCACGTCTTTGGTCTCTCGGCTGCCAAGAAGTACGGCGGCATCTTCGTCCCGCCGCACATCGCCGTCATCCACTCCTTTATGCGTGAGAATTTCGCCGGCTGTGGCAAGATGATCCTGGGCTCCGACTCGCACACCCGCTACGGCGCTCTGGGCACCATGGCCGTGGGCGAGGGCGGTGGCGAGCTGGCAAAGCAGCTGCTGCGCGACACCTACGATGTCGCCTATCCCGGCGTCGTTGCCATCTACCTCACGGGTGCCCCGCGCCCCGGCGTTGGCCCGCACGACGTGGCGCTCGCCATCATCCGTGCCGTCTTTGCCAAGGGTTACGTTAAGAACAAGGTTATGGAGTTCGTGGGCCCCGGTATCGCGAGCATGACGACCGACTACCGCAACGGCGTCGACGTCATGACCACCGAGACCACCTGCCTGTCGAGCATCTGGGCCACCGACGAGGACACGCACGCGTTTTTGACCATGCACGGTCGCGGCGAGGACTACCGCGAGCTCAAGCCCGCCGATGTTGCCTACTACGACGGCTGCGTCGAAGTCGATCTGTCGAGTATCAAGCCCATGATCGCGTTGCCGTTCCATCCTTCTAACGGCTTTGAGATCGACGAGCTCAACGAGAACCTCGAGGACATCCTGCATGAGGTGGAGCTCGAGGCCGCCAAGATCGGCGAGGGCAAGACGCACTTTAGCCTGCTCGACAAGATCGTCGACGGCAAGCTGCACGTGCAGCAGGGCGTTATCGCCGGCTGCTCGGGCGGCAACTACGACTCCGTGGTCCAGGCTGCTCGCGTGCTCAAGGGCGCTAACACCGGCTGCGGCGAGTTCTCGCTGTCGGTCTATCCCACGAGCCAGCCCGTGGCACTCGAGCTTACACGCCGCGGCTACATCTACGACCTTATGGAGGCCGGCGCGATTGTGCGCACGGCATTCTGCGGCCCGTGCTTCGGCGCCGGCGACACGCCTGCCAACAACGGCCTTTCGATCCGCCACACCACGCGCAACTTCCCCAATCGCGAGGGTTCCAAGCCGGGCAACGGTCAGCTGAGCGCCGTGGCCCTGATGGACGCCCGCTCCATTGCGGCGACGGCTGCCAACGGCGGCGTCCTGACGCCGGCGACCGACCTGCCCGAGGAGACTTGGGACGAGGCCTGCGAGTACACCTTTGACGACGCGCCGTACAAGAAGCGCGTGTACTGGGGCTTTGGCAAGGCTGAGCCGGCCGACGAGCTGGTCGAGGGCCCCAACATCAAGCCGTGGCCCGCGATGGAGCCTCTCGGCGACGACATCCTGCTCAAGGTGTGCTCCAAGATCATGGACCCGGTCACTACGACCGACGAGCTCATTCCCTCGGGCGAGACGAGCTCCTTCCGCTCCAACCCGCTGGGTCTGGCCGAGTTTACGCTCAGCCGTCGCGACCCTGCCTACGTGGGCCGCTCCAAGGAGGTCGACGCGGTGGAAAAGCGCCGCGTTGCCGGCGAGGCAGCGGGCGACCTGGCGGCACTCGATGCCGAGCTTGCCAGCGTGTTTGAGGCGCTGACCGGCGCGGGTGTCGCGGCCGATGCCAAGGCGACTGAGTACGGCTCCATGCTCTATGCCAAGAAGCCCGGTGACGGTTCTGCCCGCGAGCAGGCCGCGAGCTGCCAGCGCGTAATTGGCGGCCTGGCCAACATCGTCCACGAGTACGCCACCAAGCGCTATCGCTCCAACGTGATGAACTGGGGCATGGTGCCCTTCCAGATGGAGGCCGAGCCCAGCTTTGAGGTGGGCGACTACGTCTTTGTGCCGGGTATCCGCGCCGCGCTCGACGGCGACCTGAAGGACATCGCCGCTTACGTGGTTCGCGCCGATGGTGCGGTCGAGCAGATTGAGCTCTACATTGCCGATATGACGGCAGAGGAGCGTGCCATCGTCAAGGCCGGCTGCCTGATCAACTACAACAAGTTCAAGGCCGCTGCCGAGTAACGCACTTAATTGTCCGCCCGGGGCTTACCCTTTCCCGCCCGCTCACGCGCTTCGCGAGGGTCGCGTTCGGGAAAGGGTAAGCCCCGGGCTACATTTCTGCGTTCTCGTTGGGTCTTGAGGGACGCTAATAAATAGACTTGCTTGATGCCGCCTCTGTTAATGGGGCGGCTTCTTTTTGTCGAAAACCACCACAAAGGGGACAGGCACCTTTGTGGTGGTGGGGAACGAGCTCGATGTTGTTGTGATTGTTGAGCGGTATGTTAATGAGCGTCTCTACAGGATTTCATCTGGGCTGGCGGGCTTGGTTGTTTTGGGGATGCCGAGTTTGGATGACGCGAAATCGTCAACATTGTCCTTAATTCCGTCTTTGGTGTAGACAGTGACCATATAGGTGCTGTGTCCGAATTCGCCCTTGTCGCGTGTTGCCCAGGCATCCCAGTAGGCGGCCCCGTTTCGCCCTTTGATTTTTCCGACACGGCGGAGTTCTGTTCGCTTTAATTTCTGGTTGCTATAGATGGTTCGACCGGTCTCCTCGGTGAGCCCGCACTGTCCAAGCATCTTGTCGAGGACTTGGTTCATGTGGCGCTCATCGGTGTTTGGTGCGTAGTCGTAGGCGAGGGTGATGGAGTCGAGTGGCTGGTCGTCGATTAGATAGTTTAGCGCCTGAGGTTCAAGGCAGAAATAGGGGGAGCATCCGTCGACCTTGCCGAGCAACGGTAACTTGGACTGCCAACTTCCGGTGGGAATTGCATATTCGTAGAACACGCCACGGCAGACAAAGGAGAGCGAGGTGGCACGCGAGCCGGCGTCGATCATCCCGCAAAGATCGAAGGGCGAGGCGATACCAAGGGAAAAGGGCGTGGCGACGATAAGGAAGAGCATCACGATGGGTATGGCGAGAATGGCGATGACGTTGCGGCCGGTGGAATGAGGCGGCTTCATATGCGCTCCTCGAGAGAAAGAGCAGGCAAGCTCGATGACAAATGAATAATCTCAGCTAACGATTCAATTTTAATCTCATAACGTGTGACAGCTGGACGTCGAAACCGAGAACCACCGCAAAGGTGCCTGTCCCCTTTGCGGTGGTTCTCGGTTTGTCTCGATCTGTAACAGTTAGACCCTAATTTGCCGAGTAGATGTTACAGATTGAGACAAACGGTTGCCGCTGGTCATTTTCTCTCGATCTGTAACATCTGGAGCCAGAAACGGTCAATAGATGTTACAGATTGAGACAATCGGGCGTCGGGGATACAGTGGACCGACGTCTCAGTACCCTATCCATCAATCACTCAGAAAATCTTATATATAGAGACTTAGATTTGTGTATAAGATCGCGCAAAGCTGGCAACAATACTTCTCGAACAACGTGAAGCCGCCCCGTAGGGCGGCCGCCCCAAGAGAGGTGATTCCATGAGAATCGATAAGCTAGCAATGACGTCGCGCGAGGCGTTGCAGACCGCCATGAGCACGGCTGCCGACGCGCAGGCCGGCGCGGTGGAGCCGATTCACCTGCTGTCCGCCCTGCTCGGTGCCGGCGAGCGCAATATCTCCGTGATCATCGAGCGCATCGGTGCCGACCCGGCTCAGCTCGCACGCTCCACACAGGATGCCATCGACCACGCGCCCAAGGTTTCGGGCGAGGGCCAGCAGATGGGCCTGTCCAACGAGCTCGTCCGCGTCATCGAGAAGGCCGAGAAGAAGGCCACCAAGATGGGCGACAGCTTTGTGGTGACCGAGCATCTGCTGATGGCACTTGCCGAGGACAAGGGCGAGGCGGGCCGCGTGCTGCGTGATGCCGGCGTCACCAAGGAGCGCATCGAGCAGGTCTACGAGGAGCTGCGCGGCGATGACCGCGTGACGTCTGCCGAGGACAAAACCCAGTTTGAGGCACTAGAGCAGTACGGACGCAACATCTGCGACCTTGCCCGCGCCGGCAAGCTCGACCCGGTCATCGGCCGTACCGACGAGATCCGCCGTACCATCCAGGTCCTGTCCCGTCGCACCAAGAACAACCCCGTGCTCATCGGCGAGCCGGGCGTCGGCAAGACGGCCATCGTCGAGGGCATCGCCCAGCGTATCGTGGCCGGCGACGTGCCGAGCACCCTGCGCGACCGCGACCTCATCGAGCTCGACATGAGCGCGCTGGTCGCCGGCGCCAAGTACCGTGGCGAGTTCGAGGACCGCTTGAAGGCCGTACTCAAGGAAGTCCAGAAGTCCGAGGGCAAGGTCATCCTGTTCATCGATGAGCTCCACACCATCGTGGGCGCGGGTGCCACCGAGGGCTCCATGGACGCCGGCAACATCCTCAAGCCGGCGCTCGCCCGTGGCGACCTGCACGCGATTGGCGCGACCACGCTCGACGAATACCGCAAGTACATCGAGAAGGACGCGGCGCTCGCCCGTCGTTTCCAGACCGTGATGGTGAGCGAGCCTACCGTCGAGGACACCATCTCGATCCTGCGTGGCCTCAAGGAGAAGTACGAGATCTTCCACGGCGTGCATATCACCGATAGCGCACTCGTGGCCGCCGCCGACCTCTCCGATCGCTACATCGCCGACCGTTTCCTGCCCGACAAGGCCATCGACCTGGTCGATGAGGCGGCAAGCCGCCTGCGCATGGAGCTCGACAGCATGCCGGTCGAGATCGACGCCACCACGCGTCAGCTCACCCAGCTGCAGATCGAGGAGCAGGCGCTCATGAAGGAGACCGATGACGCCTCCAAGGAGCGTCTGGAGGCCCTGCGCCAAGAGATCGCCGAGGTCCAAGAAAAGCTCAACGTGCAAAAGGCCGGTTGGCTCAACCAAAAGAACGCCATCGACCACGTGCAGGAGCTCAAGGGACAGCTCGACGAGGCCAAGAGCGAAGAGGAGCGTGCGACGCGCAACGGCGATTTGGGCCGTGCGTCCGAGCTGCGCTACTCCGTGATTCCGGGTCTGCAGCAGCAGATTCAGGATTCCGAGGCTGCGCTCGAGGCGCAAAAGCAGCAGGACGGCGAGGGCCTCAACGAACAGGTGACCTCCGATGAGATCGCCGAGGTCGTGAGCGCCTGGACCGGCGTGCCCGTGTCCAAGATGATGCAGGGCGAGCTCGACAAGCTCAAGGGCTTGGAGGGCGAGCTGCATAAGCGCGTCATCGGCCAGGACGAGGCCGTCTCCGCCGTCGCCGCAGCTGTGCGCCGCAGCCGTGCGGGCCTCTCCGATCCGGACAAGCCCATCGGCAGCTTCTTCTTCCTGGGCCCCACCGGCGTAGGCAAGACCGAGCTCGCCAAGGCGCTGGCCGAGTGCCTGTTCGATGACGAGCGCGCGCTCGTGCGTATCGACATGTCCGAGTATATGGAGAAGTTCAGCGTCCAGCGTCTGATCGGTGCGCCCCCGGGATACGTGGGATACGACGAGGGCGGCCAGCTTACCGAGGCCGTGCGCCGTCGTCCGTATTCCGTGATCTTGCTCGACGAGATGGAGAAGGCTCACCCGGATGTATTCAACGTGCTGTTGCAGGTGCTCGATGACGGCCGTCTGACCGACGGTCAGGGTCGCCAGGTGTCCTTCAAGAACACGATCATCATCATGACGTCTAACGTGGGCTCCAAGGCTATCGCCGAGCTTTCCGGCAAGGACGAGGAGGAGATGCGCCATCAGGTCGACGCAGCCATGGCTCAGACCTTCCGCCCCGAGTTCCTCAACCGTATCGACGATATCGTGGTGTTCCATCCGCTCGGTATGGCGCAGATCGAGAAGATCGTCGACATCCAGCTCGCCGACGTCCGCGCGCGTCTGGCCAAGGAGCGCATGACGCTTGCCATCACCCCGGCGGCCAAGCAGATGCTCGCCGTGGGCGGCCTGGACCCGGTCTTTGGCGCCCGTCCGCTCAAGCGTCTGGTTCAGCGCGAGGTCGTGGATGCCATCGCCGCCGCTATCATCGACGGCACGGTGCGCGAGGGCGATCAGGTGACGGTCGATGTCGACAAGGACGGTGGCTTTACCGTCGTGTGCGACAACACGCCGGCGGCCACCTACGAGGTCCCCGACGCAGAGTAAATTATGGGGCCGGCTTTAACCGCACCTCATCGCAAAACGCCAAGGGCGGCGGATCCAATCGGGTCCGCCGCCCTTTTTCGTGCGACAATCGATGATGTTGAGCATGAGTACATGGCAAGGAGATATGCAGATGAAAGACGAGAACAAGACGCACGCACCGGTTGCTGAGGCAGCGCCCGCCGCGCCGGTCGCACCGAAGGCTTCTCCCAAGCCGGCGCCCAAGCCGCGCGACCCCTACATCCGTGCCGAGAACGAGGACGATGACGGCTACGATCCCTACAGCGATCGCCGCCCCGAGCGCGAGCCGCTGTTCGAAGCCGACCCCTGGCGCTAAGTGCCACCCAAAAGGCCACCAATAAGTTGCGGTGAAATAGGGACTGTTTTGCGGTTTGACCAGCAAAAACAATCCCTATTTCACCGCAACTGCGTTGGGCGGCTGTCTTCGGGCCGGCTAGTCCTGGGCTTTGATACTCGGCAGGAGAATCTGGGCGAGGTAGTCGGTCTCGAGTTTGGTCGCGGCGTCGGCTTTGCCGTCTTTGCCGACCAGTACGTTCTTGATCTGGCTATAGGTGTAGCGGTTGCCGGTCGTAAGCTCGACAAGTTCAATGGCCGTGTCCATGGGGTAGGTTGACACGGGGTTCTGCGTCTGTCCGTTGATGGTCTGGGGCACCACGTACGGATAGACGGGGCCGCTGGCGTAGACGGTATAACCGTTGCCCAGATTGGCCGCACCCAAAACCGTATCGCCCTCATCGGGCGTAAAGCTCTCGCCCTCGCGCACCGCGACGAGCGTCACGATCGGCGTATCGCTGTCGCCGTCCAGATAAATGCACAGCGTGTTGCCGTTTTGCCAGGTTGCGACCTTGCCATACCACTCAACCGGAATATCGAGCTGATACAGGTCCGTTGCCTTATGCCGAGCATCGGCATCGCGCGCGGCCTGCGCTTCGCTCGCGCTCACGGCATTGACGGCGGCGTCGCGCCGCGCGGTTGCCGCCTGCTGAAGTATCTTGGCGGCCGCGGCGGAGCTCGCACCGCCTTCCTCGGCATACTTGGCGGCGGCATCGATCTGGTCGTCAGTCACCGTGTCGGCCGAAGGCACCTTGAGCTTAAAGGTGGCCTGGGCACTTAAATCCTGTCCATCGCTCTTAACGGCGACCTGCGTCTTGGTGGTCGGGACGGTATAGATGGTGCCGTCGGCCGCGATGGGGGAGGCGGCGATGGAGAGCGTGTAATCGCCGGGCAGCAGTTTGATGCCGCGGCCGTGCTCGTCAACGTAGAGCGTTTCGCTCACGGAAGAACCGTCGGAATCTTGTCCGCTCACCTGCACGGGAATCTTGGAGCCAGTTGAGCAGTCGAGGCCCGCGGCATGCACGCCAATCTGCACCGACATCATGGTATGGGCGTTTGCGGCAAGCACGGCAGCCTGCTCTTGTTGATATCCGTTCCAGGCAGCATAGCCTGCGCCGCCGGCAACAAGCGCGACGGCTACGACGCCGGCAACCATCAGATTGCGGCGCTTGGGCGACATTTTGCGATGGCGAACCTCGGCCTCGCGTGCCGAGGGAACGGACGGCAGGGGAATATCGCCCATGGCGATGGTCTCGTCCACGGCAGGCGCAGAGCCCAGGCCGGGAAGCTCGCGGGTCAGCGAATCTTCGGCCGGCAAGCTGTCGAGCAAGATGGTTTCCTCGCTCGTGTCGGATTCGGGCTGGTCGTCGGCCTCGCATTCGGTGTCTTCATGATCTGCCTCATCTTCGGCAGGCTCAACGTCGTCTGCGTCCTGATCATCGGACTGCGCCTCGGCTTCCGACTCATCCTGCACATCAACGCCCGAATCGTCAAACGCAATCTCATCGAGTGAAATCCGGTCTAAGCTCTCCAAGGCCTCAGCGCAAGCTTCTGCATCTTGGGCCGCATCCTCTTGGCCCATCGTCTCATCTTTCATATATCCCCCAAGCTCAATATCGGGACAACACTGTACCCAAAAATGGAGCCATATAAAGCGCGTGCGAAATATAAGATCCGATTTAACTCGAGCGCATCGTTCGGCCGCATCCTCGCGGCAGCAAAAGGCCCCCGGAACGCGAACGAATCACATTCCGGGGCTCTGCAATGCGTTGAGTTGCGCGGAGCCGGCTATGCTGCTTCGCGCTCAAGCGATGTCTGCGTCAGGCGCGTTACTCGGCGTGCGCGTAATCCACCTTGGCGCGGCGAGCGGTAGCCTTCTCCCAATCGCTGGTGCCCTCAAAGACATCCTGCTTGTAGGGATTGCGGCCGAGCTTCTTGGCGCGGTAGGCGATGTAGATGATCGCGGCGACATTGGCGACCAGTGCGGCGATCGAGACCGCGGTGGCGGCGCCGGGGTCGAGCGTGGAGTGGGTCACAAAGATGGACTCCTCCTGGAAGTACGGGAACACCTGGGCAAACATGCACCAAATGGCCAGCGTAAAGGCGCGGTTCTGGATCCAGCCGCCCTTGTTCCAGATAAAGGCGGCGACGGTGGGCGCCAGCAGCAGCGCAAAGCCGCAGAACCAGGAGTGGGTGGGCAGGCAGTTGTAGGTGTAGCAGAAGTTCCAGATATCGTAGGCGATGATGTAGACCCAGGTCATGTCGGGCCACAGCATATCGGTCTGATCCTCGGAGGCGTAGACGCTCCACCAACCGGTCATGCAGAAGATGTTGATGATACCGGCGATGCCGTTGAACACGTTGTTCCAGCCGGCCAGCTGCGTGGCGCCCTCGGAGGTGACCCAAGTGGACTGGCCCAGGACAAAGAAGTGATAGGCGCTCTCGAAGTCGGACACGACGGCGATCATGATGTTGATGGCGACGATCACAAACGGCCACGCGCGGAACCAATGCGCCTTGCCGATCTTTCCCCACTGGTACTTAATGGCAATGAAGCCCCAGCAACCGGCGAGCGCCGCGTATACCTTGGCGTAGTGGAACCAGCTGTTCTGGTACACATGGGTGGGGTTGGTGAGCGCCCACTCGGCACCCTGTGAGACGCCGATGGCGATGGCGACGCAGTAGATGGTCATGGCCAGCGGAGCCACGCCAAAGATGATTGCCGCGCCCAGCTTGGTGCGGCGGCCGACTTCGTTGAGCACGATCAGGCCAATAAAGACCATGGCCCAGCCGGCCCAGTGGATAAGGGTATCGCTACCCCAAACATCGAACAGCATGCTGCTCTCCTTTCACACGCCCGCGGCCCCTCTTCTGATCGCGGGCAGTTTGGCCAAATGTCGTCAGTTCTGGGGCTTGCGCTCCGGATACTTGGCGGTATAGCCCTCGATGTGGAGTGTCGAGGCGATGATTTCCTTGACCGTTTCGTCGGGCACATCGGGGTGCGTGCGGATATACATCAACAACCCCATGATGAGGGTGTAGAACGTCTCGTAGACATGGTTGATGCGTAGCTCATGATGGGCGACAAAGTCCACTACGGTGGTGTCGCAGATATACTGCGCCACGCGCTGGACCACGTTGTGCAAAAAGCCGCCGTAGAGCGCGCCGCTGCTCGAGGTGAGCGTGCTCGGCAGCTCGTGGCCGCTGGCGACCAGGCGCTTAAAGAGCGGGGCGACGGTGTCGAGCGCGCCCTCGATATCACCGACGGTGCGGTCGGCGTTCCACTGCTCGAGCTCGGAGATAAAGCCGTCGATCGCCTCGTCCATAACAGCGGTGACGGCGGCGTCCATGTCGGCGAAGTAATGGTAGAACAATGAACGCGTGCAGCCGGCTCGCTTGGTCACGGCCGATACCGATAGGTGGGACACGCCCAGCTCGGAGCTTACGGTGCGCACGGCATCGAGGATCTCGCGACGGCGTTCGTCGCCCGTCAGGCGCTTTGCCGCGCTATCGGATGCAGGGACGGCATCGACCACAGAGGTACCTGCTGTGTTGTTGCCCATGTTTTGCCGCCTTTCATCCTCTTTTGCCTGACCGTTCGCCTAACAGTCTTGAATATTGTTGACGGTTCGTCAATACTATTTTTGACACAATGTCAACAATGGCGGGTGAACGGCATGGGGCATGCCCGGCCTGCAAAAAAAAGAGGGGTGCCGCGGTCTCGCCGGGCTGTGGCAAGAGAAGGGACAACCATGATTCTCAACGGACCGGGGATTAGCTACACCGAGCCCGACATCGGTTCGGAGTTCGTGCCGCCGCTGCCGGAGCATCCGCGCGAGGCCATCGTCAAGCTGTGCGAGCACTGCACCAACCGTCTGCTGCATCGCGATGAGCTGCTGGGCTACGAGTACTGGTCGTTTGCCGAGGCCGCGACTGACGAGCAGGCCGAAGTGCTCTGCAAGATGAAGATGCGCCGTCCCTATACGCTGCCCGAGATGGTCAAGCTCACCGGCATGCCCGAAGCCGATATCGAGAAGATGCTCGACGATATGAGCTACACGGGCCTGCTCGAGTACAACTGGGAAAACCCCGAGCGCGCCAAGCAGTGGGTGCTGCCCATGCTGGTGCCGGGTTCCGCTGAGTTTCTCAACATGCGCGTGAGCCAGCTCGAGGAGCACCCGGTCTATGCCAAGTTCTTTGAGCAGGCGTCCAAGGGACCGCTGTCCAAGGCCACGCCGATGGTGCCGCCCGGTGGTGCCGGCATCGGCATGCATGTCATTCCGGTCGAGAAGGCTATCGATGCCGCGAGCACGTCGGTGCCGATCGAGCATATCGAGCATTGGCTCGACAAATACGATGGCAAATATGCCGCCAGCACCTGCAGCTGCCGCGCGAGCCGTCGCGTGATGGGTGAGGGCTGCGCCGACGACCCGGCCGATTGGTGTATCGCCGTGGGTGATATGGCCGACTACGTGGTCGAAACCGACCGCGGCCATTACGTGACGCGCGACGAGGTCTACGACATCCTGCGCCAGGCCGAGGACAACGGCTTTGTGCACCAGATCACCAATATCGACGGCGAGAACAAGATCTTCGCTATCTGCAACTGCAACGTCAACGTGTGTTATGCCCTGCGCACCTCTCAGCTGTTCAACACGCCCAACCTGTCACGCTCGGCCTATGTCGCCAAGGTCGAGAAGGACAAGTGCGTGGCCTGCGGTCGCTGCGTTGAGGTGTGTCCGGCCGGCGCCGCCAAACTGGGCCAGAAGCTCTGTAGCAAAAAGGCCGGTGGACAGGTGCCCGAGTATCCGCGCCAGGAGCTGCCCGATGCCACCAAGTGGGACCACACCAAGTGGTCGCCCAACTACCGCAACGACAACCGCATCGAGACGCACGAGTCCGGCACCGCTCCCTGCAAGACGGCCTGCCCCGCGCACGTTGCCGTTCAGGGCTATTTGAAGCTCGCGGCGCAGGGTCGCTATGACGAGGCCCTAGCACTCATTAAGCGCGAGAACCCGCTGCCCGCTATCTGCGGCCGTGTGTGCAACCGCCGCTGTGAGGATGCCTGCACCCGCGGCCGTGTGGACGCCGCCGTGGCCATCGACGAGGTCAAGAAGTTCATCGCCCAGCGCGATCTGGATGCCGCGACCCGCTATGTCCCACCTGTGGTGACCCCAACGCGTGCCGGCGGCTTCGACCAGAAGATCGCCATCATCGGCGCCGGTCCGGCCGGTCTGTCCTGCGCCTTTTATCTGGCCGAGAAGGGCTACAGGCCCGTCGTGTTCGAGAAGAACGAGCACCCGGGCGGCATGCTTACCTACGGCATTCCCAGCTTTAAGCTGCAGAAGGATGTTATCGAGGCCGAGGTTGAGGTCATTCGCCTGATGGGTGCCGAGTTTCGCTATGGCGTGGAAGTCGGTCGCGACGTGACGCTCGACGAGCTGCGCGCGCAGGGCTTTAAGGCCTTCTACGTTGCCATTGGCTGCCAGGGCGGCCGCCTTGCCGGCATTCCGGGCGAGGATGCCGAGGACGTGACCGTAGCCGTCGACTTCCTTCGCGAGGTTAACAGCGGCAAGATCGATACCCTGTCCGGCCGCACCATTGTAGTGGGCGGCGGCAACGTGGCCATCGACGTTGCCCGCAACGCCTGCCGTCTGGGCTCTGAGCATGTTGAGATGTTCTGCCTGGAGAGCGAGGCCCAGATGCCCGCCAGCGAGGAGGAGCGTCGCGAGGCCGTTGAGGACGGCGCTCACATCAGCTGCGGCTGGGGCCCCAAGGAGATTCACCTGGACGAGGCCGGTCGTGTGTGCGGTATCACCTTCAAGCGCTGCACGCGCGTCTTTGACGACGAGGGCCGTTTTGCGCCCGAGTACGACGAGAACGATCTGCGCCGTGTCGATGCCGACCGTGTCGTCATGTCGATTGGCCAGTCCATTGTGTGGGGCGACCTGCTGGCTGGCTCCAAGGTGGAGCTCGGCCGCGGCCAGGGTGCCCTTGCCGATCCCCAGACTTACCAGACCGCCGAACCGGACATCTTTGTGGGCGGCGACGTCTACACCGGCCCCAGCTTTGCCATCGACGCTATCGCCGCCGGCCACGAGGCCGCGGTGTCCATCCATCGCTTTGTGCAGCCGGGCTCCACGCTCACCATCGGCCGCAATCAGCGCCGCTACACCGCGCTCGACCGCGACGACGTTGTGCTCGAGAGCTACGACAACGCGAGCCGCGAGGTTGCGCATGTGGACCGCGAACGCGAGAAGGCTGCGCCGTTTAGCGAGTATGTTGAGACCTTTACCGAGGAGCAGGTGCGCGCCGAGACCGCCCGCTGCCTGGGCTGCGGCGCCTCGATCGTCGACCCTAACAAGTGCATCGGCTGCGGCCTGTGCACCACCAAGTGCGCGTTTGACGCTATCCATCTGTATCGCGACCGCCCCGAGTGCTCCACGATGGTCAAATACGAGCAAAAGCTCCCAAGCCTGGGCAAGTACGCGCTCAAGCGCGCCATCAAGATTAAGTTCGGTCGCAAGTAAGTAGCCATAACGGGAACGGCGGAAGAAAAAGTGCATGAATTGGGGATCGTCTATCACATCATTCGCGATGTCGAGAACGTGGCGCGCGCCAATGGCGTGCGTCGCGTTTCGAGCGTCACGCTGCTGCTGGGCGAGGTCTCGGGCGTCGTTCCCGACTTGCTACTCGACGCTTGGCGCTGGGCAGCAGATAAAAAGCCTATCGCGCAGGGCGCGGAGCTTATCGTGGAGCCCGTCGAGGCCGTGACACATTGCGAGGCGTGCGGCCGCGACTACGCGACGGTCGAGCACGGCAAGACCTGTCCCCATTGCGGTAGCGGCGAGACATACCTGCTGCAGGGCCAAGAGGTCATGATCAAACAGATCGAGACCCCCGACGAGGACCCGGCAGACGCTGCTCCTGACGGCCTCTCCGACGTCCCCGACGCCGTCGACGCCGCCAACCCCCTCCACATCGCCTAGGATTCCCTATAAGTTGCGGTGAAATAGTTCCTAAATTCAGCCTTCTGGCTCTTAAACAAGAACTATTCCACCGCAACTATTTTGAGTGGTTTCATAGACCATAAGTCACGAAAATAGTCAAGCCATGTCTGTTTAAACAAAATAGCGGCAGTACAAGCGCATTTGCGCTTGCCTAAAATCGATATTAATGAACAGCCTGCTTGTATCTGTAAAATGCATGGCTTGATGAGCGACGCCTTGTCGTGTAATGAGTCAAAAAGCAGTAACGTAATCAACTTGTAACAAACCTAGACGTTTAAACAAATAATCCAACCTTTTGCGGATTTAGCTATAATTCCACAAACCAAACAGCTATACTCCTTTCATGTCGTGTAGGAAATACGTAGACAAAAAGGAGGTTATGTGATGGTAAGTATTGTTCTTGCTAGCCACGGGGACTTGGCAGCTGGAATCAAGCAGACGGGCTCGATGGTCTTTGGCGATCAGCCGTCTGTTGCCGTGGTCTCGCTCGAGCCGAGCATGGGCCCCGACGACTTCCGTGCCAAGGTCGAGGAAGCAATCGCTTCCTTCGAAGACCAGGAGCAGGTGCTCTTCCTCGTTGATCTGTGGGGCGGCACGCCGTTCAACCAGATCAGCGGGCTCATCGAGGGCCACGATTCCTGGGCTATCGTCACCGGTGTCAACCTGCCTATGCTCATCGAGGCATATTCGCAGCGCTTTGACGCAAAGAACACTGCGCATGCGATCGCAAAACATCTCGTGACTGAGGCTAAGGCTGGCGTGCGCGTCAAGCCCGAGTCTCTGGAGCCCGAGGAGAAGAAGCCGGCTGCGGCCGCCGCTGCTCCTGCAGGCGCCATCCCTCCGGGAACGGTCATCGGCGACGGGCACATCAAGATTGCCCACGTCCGTATCGACACCCGTCTGCTTCATGGTCAGGTGGCCACCACGTGGACCAAGCAGATCAACCCCAACCGCATCATCGTGGTTTCCGACGGCGTTGCTCACGATGAGCTCCGTAAGACCATGATCGAGCAGGCTGCCCCTCCGGGAGTCCATGCCAACGTCGTGCCCATCAAGAAGATGGCCGAGGTCGTCAAGGACACGCGCTTTGGTGACACCAAGGCCATGCTGCTCTTTGAGAACCCGCAGGATCTGCTCAAGGCCATCGAGGCCGGCGTCGACATCAAGGAAGTCAACATCGGTTCCATGGCTCACTCCAAGGGCAAGGTCGTCGTCACCAACGCCGTCGCTATGGGCGATGACGACGTCAAGACTCTCGAGGCCCTCAAGGCCAAGGGCGTCAAGTTCGAGGTCCGCAAGGTTCCTTCGGATGCTTCCGAGGATCTCGACGCCATGTTGAAGAAAGCTAAGGCCGAACTGGCCGCTCAAGCATAGTAAAGGAGGGTCCGATACATGTCTGCAATCACTATTCTGCTTGTTGCGATTGTCGCGTTGCTTGCCGGTATGGAAGGCATTCTGGATGAGTTCCAGTTCCATCAGCCGCTCGTGGCATGCACGCTTATCGGTCTCGTAACCGGTCACCTTCAGGAGGGCATCCTCCTGGGCGGTTCGCTCCAGATGATGGCCCTTGGCTGGGCTAACGTCGGCGCCGCCGTCGCGCCTGACGCCGCTCTGGCCTCGGTCGCTTCTTCGATCATCATGGTGCTCGCCCTCAACGGCGGCGCCACTGATTCGGCCAAGGCCGTTACCGCGGCCATCGCCGTCGCCGTCCCGCTGTCGGTCGCTGGTCTGTTCCTGACCATGATCTGCCGTACCATTGCTACCGCTATCGCTCACGCCATGGACGGTTGCGCCGAGAAGGGCGACTTCTCCGGCATCGAGCGCTGGCAGTACGCTGCCATCCTCATGCAGGGCCTTCGTATCGCCATCCCGGCAGTACTTCTGTGCATCATCCCGGCCGAGGCCGTTACCAACGCGCTTAACGCTATGCCCGACTGGCTGTCCGGCGGCATGGCTGTCGGCGGCGGCATGGTCGCTTCCGTCGGTTACGCCATGGTCATCAACATGATGGCCACCAAGGAGACCTGGCCGTTCTTCATCCTCGGCTTTGTCCTTGCTGCCATCCCTCAGCTCACGCTGATCGCCCTTGGCCTCATCGGCATCTCCCTTGCCCTCATCTACCTTGGCCTTAAGGATCTGGCCAAGCAGGGTGGCGGCATGGGCGGTGGCTCCGGCGACCCGCTCGGCGACATTCTGAACGATTACGAGTAGGAGGGGAGTGATACATATGGCAGAGAACAAGATTCAGCTCACCAAGGCTGACCGCAAGAAGGTTTGCTTCCGTCATCAGTTCCTTCAGGGCTCGTGGAACTACGAGCGTATGCAGAACGGCGGCTGGTGCTTCGCAATGATCCCTGCGATCAAGAAGCTCTACACCAGCAAGGATGACCAGATTGCCGCTCTTAAGCGCCACCTGGAGTTCTATAACACCCACCCCTATGTTTCCGCCCCCGTCATTGGCGTTACCCTCGCTCTCGAGGAGGAGCGCGCCAACGGTGCCCCGATTGACGACGTCGCCATCCAGGGCGTCAAGGTCGGTATGATGGGCCCGCTCGCCGGTGTCGGCGACCCCGCCTTCTGGTTCACCCTTCGCCCGATTCTGGGTGCTCTGGGCGCTTCCTTGGCCCTGTCCGGCAGCATCGCCGGTCCGCTGCTGTTCTTCTTCGCGTGGAACATCATCCGTTACGCCTTCCTGTGGTACACGCAGGAGTTTGGCTACAAGGTCGGCTCCTCCATCGCCAAGGACCTCTCCGGCGGTCTGATGGGCAAGGTCACCGAGGGTGCTTCCATCCTGGGTATGTTCATCATCGGCGCCCTGGTCGAGCGCTGGGTGTCCATCTCCTTCACCCCGGTCGTCTCCAGGGTCACGCAGTCTGCTGGCGCCTTTATCGACTGGGCTAGCCTGCCCTCCGGTTCCGAGGGTATCAAGGAAGCGCTGACGATGTATAACTCCATCGGTGCTAACGCCCTTGATCAGGTGAAGGTCACCACGCTTCAGGCCAACCTCGATCAGCTCATCCCCGGCCTTGCCGCCGTGTGCCTGACCCTGCTGGTCTGCAAGCTCCTCAAGAAGAAGGTCAGCCCGATCGTCATCATCCTGGCTCTCTTCGCCATCGGCATCATCGGTCGCGTCTGCGGCTTCATGTAAGCACGTTTCGGCTTAAGACCGAGAATTGCTAGGCAAGGGCTTTTGAGCCATTGAAACGGACCGCACCCGGTGGGTACACTGGATGCGGTCCGATTGTTTTATTTGGAGGGCGAGGCGCGCATGGCGCAATCTCAGAACAGCACGGTCGATCTGGCAACGCCGGCAACCTGCCTGATGGGGCTTACCAGCCACGGCAACGTGATGGTGGGCAATAAGGCGTTCGAGTATTACAACGAGCGCAATCCCGAGGATTATATTCAAATCCCGTGGGATGAGGTCGACTATATTGCCGCCGAGGTTTTACGCGGCACCAAGAAGATCACGCGTTTTGCCATCTTCACCAAGGACAACGGTCACTTTACGTTTTCGACGCGCGACGACAAAGAGACGCTTCGTGCTGTCCGCAAGTACGTCGACGAGGATAAGCTCGTGCGTTCGCCCGACTTTATCGATGTGACGGCCAAGGGCGCCAAGAGCATCCCCTCCGTTATCAAAAACCTCTTCCACAAAGGTAACTAGTCATTAAAGAGCGCCCCCCAAAGTGGGACGCAGTTTCCCATGGGGCTCGATTGGGAAAGTGCATCCCAGTTCGAGCGCCGATTCCGGGATGTAGTTTCCGGAACGGGGTCGTTTGGGAAACCGTGTCCCGTTTCGAGCCGAAATTCTGGGACACAGTTTCCAGCGAGGTCCCATTGGGAAAGTTTGACCCAGAATTTGCCTGGATAGTGGGACACACTTTCCGGAGGGCTGTTCCACCGCAACTTCGAAGAGTGGCTATACGCTGTATTACAACGGCGTAAATCTGCTACACTAGTACAACATGCCTCCGTAGCTCAGGGGATAGAGCACCGCTCTCCTAAAGCGGGTGTCGACGGTTCGAATCCGCCCGGGGGCACCAGAAGATTATGACGGCGTCGCGAGAGCGGCGCCGTTTCTGGTTTGTGGGGACCGCCGGCAGGATTCGAGCCGTCGACACCCGCGTCAGCAATTTCCCCGCGGGGGGGGTCGAATCCGCCCGGAGCACCAGAGATTTGTCGAGCCCGGTACCGCTACGGTGCCGGGTTCTTCTGGTTCAATGCCATGTCAAAAACGAAGCGCCCGCTTGCTGGGGGAGCAAGCGGGCGCCTATGAGCGAATATGTTTGCGGCGAGAGCCGTGATGGGCGGTGGGGTGGCGACTAGTTGGTCGTACCGGAATCGTCACCCGTGCCCGAGCCAGAGCCCGAACCCGAGCCAGAAAGTGCGACCGTCAGCGTAATCGTGCTGTCGGTGGACTGCTTGCCAGTGGGGGAGACGCCCGTAACGGTGGCATCCTCGTTACCGCTTACGGGATTGCCGTTCTGGTCACAGAAGCCGATGTTATAGAAACCGGCGTTGTTGAGCGCGGTGACGGCGGCGGAGATGCTCTTGCCGTACAGGTTGCCCGGAACACTGGCCTTGCCGGACTTCTTGGCAATGACGACGGTAATCGTGGCGCCGGGCTTCTGCTTGCCACTGGGGTTCCAGCTGATCACGGTGCCCTCGGTAACCGAGTCGTTCTCCTGGTAGCTAACGTCGACGCCAAAGCCTGCCATATCGAGGGCGTTGCGCGCCTGGGCCTCGGTCATGTCGGTCAGATCGGGGACGGACGTGGTATCCGGGCCGCTCGAGACCTTGTACGAGATGGTCGTGCCCTTCGCGACTTCCTTACCGGCTTCGGTGCCCTGCTCAAAGACCTGGCCCTCATCGGCCTCGTTGGCCTCCTCGGAGGCGTTGCCCTTCAGGCCAACGCTTGCCAGCGCGGCCTCGGCCTGGTCCTTGGTCAGGCCGACAAGCCGGGGAACCTCAACCTTCTCGGAGGGCTTGGGACCCTTGGAGATTACCAGGTTCACCTTGGTGCCCTTGGCCTTCTTGGTGTTGCCGTTGGGCGTCTGCTCGGCGACCTTGCCCTCGTCGACATCGTCGTTGTAGCTTTGGTCGATGGTGCCGACCTCGAGGCCGGCTTCCTTGATCAGCTCGACGGCAGTCTGCTGGTCCTTGCCCAGCACATCGGGCACGGTGACCTGCTCGCCGCCAAAGAGTCCTGTGGCAAAGGCCACCACGATGCCGATGACGGCAACGGCTGCCACCACGGCGGCGATGATCTTGTTCTTGTTGGATTTGGGCTTTTCGACCTCGTAGGAGCCGGTGGAGCCCGAAACCGAGCTACGGGCGGTATTCTGGCCGCTCACGCCCGAGACGGGACGCACCATGGCGCGCGTTTGATCGGAAAGCTCGCGAGTCTTGGTGGCGCCCAGCTCACCGGGGGCACCGATGATGCGCGTGGGCTCCGAGACGTTGACGGCACGGCCCGACAGGTAGCTATTGAGCACCTGACGAAGCTCGTCGGCGGTCTGGAAGCGGTTTGCCGGGTCCTTCTCCATGCACTTGAGGATGATGCGCTCAAGGTCGGCGTCGACACCGGAGTTGATCTGGCTCGGCGGAATAGGCAACTCGTTGACTTGCTTGAGTGCGACCGAGATGGCGTCGTCACCGTCAAAGGGAACGCGGCCGGTGGCGCACTCGTACATCACGACGCCCAGCGAGTAGATATCCGAGGTGGGGCCGAGGTCCTGACCGCGGGTCTGCTCGGGGCTGACGTAGTGGGCGGTTCCCAGCACGTTGTTGTCTTGCGTGAGGTGGCTGTTCTTGGCGCGCGCGATGCCAAAGTCCATCACCTTGATGTTGCCGTCGGGCAGCACCATGATGTTCTGCGGCTTAATGTCGCGGTGGATGATCTCGTGCTTGTGGGCGACCGAAAGCGCGGAGCTGATCTGCGAGCCGATCTGGGCGACCTTCTTGGGGTCGAGGGCGCCGTGGCTCTTGATGCCGCTCTTAAGGTCGGTGCCGCGCAGGTACTCCATGACGATGTAATAGGTGTCGCCGTCCTTGCCCCAATCGTAGACGCCCACGATATAGGGGGA
Source organism: uncultured Collinsella sp. (assembly GCA_958420355.1). Taxonomy (GTDB): domain Bacteria; phylum Actinomycetota; class Coriobacteriia; order Coriobacteriales; family Coriobacteriaceae; genus Collinsella. The sequence continues at coordinate 21,569 of CATZJG010000017.1, read as the reverse complement.
GGAGAGACCGGCTGCTGCCTGGGCCTCCTGCTTAAAGCGTGCGGCGAAGGTTGCGTCGCCAGCATACTGCGGCAGCATGATCTTGACGGCTACCGTGCGGTCGAGGACCTGGTCCTGTGCACGGTAGACGGTCGCCATGCCGCCTGTTCCCACCTTATCCTTGAGGAGGTATCTTCCCCCGAGGACCCTCTGTTCCATTCCTGCTCCTAACATAACTATTCGCTCAACGATGTGTGTAGTACCTACGATGTGGCCGCTGGGGCCGTGTGGCGCGTTGCCGCTAACTCTTCGGCCGCGGCGCGCCTCGGGTGTCCGATTCAATCATGGGCATCACGCTCCCTGTGCGGCAAGCGCCGCGGTCAGGACGATACCGGCGATCTTGGCGGCCTTGACGTCATGCTTGTCGAAATCCTCCAAGGCCACCGAGATAGCGACCGTGGGTGAATCGTAAGGTGCAAAGCCAACGAACATCGAGTTGACGTTGGTGCCGCCGGTCTCGGCCGAACCGGTTTTGCCGGCGACCTTGACGCCCGGAATCTGGGCATCGGTACCGGTACCGGACTGGACAACCGCGAGCATAGCCTGCTTGACCTGGTCGGCCGTGGCGGAGCTGACGGCCTGACCAAGCGAGCGGGACTGCGTGGTCTTGACCACGGTTCCGTCCGGGGCGAGTACCTGGGCTACAAAGTACGGGTCCATGACCACGCCGCTGTTAGCGATGGCGGCGGCAATCACGGCGTTTTGCATGACGGTGGTCTGCGGGCCGGGCGTGTGGTCCATGCCGACAGGCTGGCCGGCGCCGCCCCAGGCGGTCTCCCACTCGGTCATGAGCGACGGGTCGGCCATGATGGAGGCCGCGGAGGTCAGGTCCTGGCCGAGCTTTTGGCCGTAGCCAAAGGCGTTGGCAAACTGCACGAGCGTGTTTGCGCCAACTTCGTTTGCCACCTGGCCAAAGACGACGTTGGAGGACACGGCAAAGGCCTGCTGCAGGCTGATGGTGCCGTAGCTCTCGTTGGCATAGTTGGTGACCGGTGCGTTGCCGATGTCCATGGAGCCGGGCGCCTGGTAGGTGCTGGTAAGGCTGGCGGTACCGGTCTCGAGTGCCGCGGAAAGCGTAACGACCTTAAACGTTGAGCCCGGCGTGTACAGCGCGTCCATGGCGCGATTGTACATGGAGCCGTCCTCGCCGCCGCCCGTCTGCAACAGGGCATCGATGTTGGTGTTGTCGTAGGTGGGCGAGCTGGCACATGCGAGCACCGCGCCGGTACGCGGGTCGATGACCACTACAGCGCCCTTAAAGCCCTTGAGCGCCTGCTCGGCCGCCGTCTGGATACGCGAGTCGATGGTGAGCTTGGCGGTGTTGCCCGGCTGGGTCTGGCCCGCGAGCGACGCGATGGCGTTGTTCCAGCTGGAGTAATCCTTAGAGCCGGTGAGCGTGTCGTTCATGACGCTCTCGATGGCGGTGGTGCCATACTGCTGGCTCACGTAGCCAACCACGTGCGCTGCTAGGTTACCGTTGGGGTAGGAGCGTACGTAGGTGCCGTCCTCCTGCTGCAGCGACTCGGCCAGCGTCACGCCGTCGGACGTGATGATGGAACCGCGCTGGATGTACTTGGAGCGGGCGATGGTGTGGTTGTTGGTCGGCATGTCCTGATAGTCCTTGGCCTTGATGACTTGGACATAGGTGAGGTTGCCGATAAGGATGGCGAACAGCGCCGTAAAGGCGAGCACCGCACGAGTTAGACGGTTGGCAAGCGCAACGCGGCCGAGCACACCGGATTCAGGCGTGTCGAGCAGGCGACGGCGCATGCGCGAGCCGACGGAATGGCTACCGCTGCCGTAGGAAGACGAGGTGGCAAAGCGCGTGCCCGTCGGGGCGGCGGCCGATGCGACCTGATCATCGGTGATGGCGGCCATGGTGCCGGTGCCGGTAAGCTCTGCCTCGCGTCCGGTCGCCTCGTCACCGGCGCGTAGCAGGAGCGCGACGATGATAAAGCTTGCCAGCAGAGAGGAGCCGCCCTGACTCATAAAGGGCAGGGTGACGCCGGTCAGCGGAATCAGGCGGGTTACGCCGCCAACGATCAAGAAGGCCTGGAAGCTGATGGCGGCCGTAAGGCCCGTGGCGCTAAAGGCGGCGAGGTCGGATTTAGCGCGGGCAGCTGTGGTGAGGCCACGCACGGCAAAGAGCATAAACAGGATGAGCACGGCGCCGCCGCCCAAAAGACCCATCTCCTCGCCGATGGCCGAGAAGATAAAGTCGGACTCGACGACAGGGATGTTGTTGGCCATGCCGTTGCCGATGCCAACACCGACCAGACCGCCATCGGCAAGCGAGAAGAGCGACTGGACGATCTGGTAGCCCTGGCCCTGGGCGTCCTTAAACGGATCGACCCAAACCTGGAAACGCACCTGAACGTGCGATAGGAACTTGTAGGCGCCCACGGCTCCGACAGCTAAGAGCGCAAGGCCGATAACGACATACGAAAAGCGCCCCGTGGCAACGTAGAGCATCAGCAAGAAGATAGTGTAGAACAGCACGGCCGAACCCAGGTCGCGTTCGAAGACGACGACGAGCAGGCACACACCCCACACGGCAAACAGCGGCAGCAGCAGTCGCAGGCGAGGGATCTTAAAGCCCAAGATCTTGCGGTTGGAGATGGAGAGCAGCTCGCGGTTCTCGGCCAGGTAGCCGGCCAGGAACAGGACGATAAAGACCTTGGCGAACTCGCCGGGCTGGATGGTAAAGCCCGCGATGCGAATCCACAGCTTGGAGCCCGAGATCGTGGTGCCGATAAAGATAGGCAGCATCAGCAGAATGATGCCGATGATGCCAAAGGTGTACTTGTAGCGCATGACCACGTCGAGGTTCTTAACCAACGCGAGCGTTCCCACCATCAGGGCCACCGAGACAAACAGGATGATGAGCTGTGAGATGGCGAGAGCGGGGGCGAGACGCGTCACGAACGTGATGCCGATGCCCGAAAGTATAAATACGATGGGCAGGATGGCGGGGTCGGCACCGGGCGCCAAGATGCGCACGGCAATGTGGGCCGCGGCAAAGGCAGCAAAGAGGCCGATCGGTACGGCGAGCGTCTCAAAGGAGATGGCAGCGCCCGCGGTGAGGACGTACATCGCATACAGCAGGATGACGGGGAACGCCGAGGCGATGAGCAAGAGCAGCTCGGTGTTGCGGCGACTCATAAGCGGCACTCCCTTTCTAGTTCTTATCGGAGGCTTCGGCCTCAGCGGACTGTTCGGCGGTTTTCTCGGAATCTGATTCGGAGGTCGATCCCTGATTGGTGTTGTCGCGAATCGTTTGCGCGTCGATCACCTGGCGGGTCTGCTCCTCGTCGATCTGGTGGCGGTACTTGGATATCGTGTCCTGCGCATCGTCGACACTTGTTTGCGGAATGCCCGCCTTGAGGCGGTTTTGCGTGTCTTCGGGCAGGTCGGACAGCTTAATGCTGGTTTCGCTCTCGAGCCAGTGGAGCTTGAGTCCGAGCGGCTTGCCGGGCAGGCCGCGCCAGACGGCGACATTGCCCTGGTAGGTACCCAGGTAGTACGAGCCGGTGACACCCGTGTAGGCCCAGATGCCAGCTGCCAGCACAAAGACGAGGGCCAGGATGGCGGCGATAGTAATGTTGCGGCGACGCACGCGTTGCGCCTCGCGCATAACGCCATCGTCAACCAGGTCAACGACTACTACGGTCACGTTGTCGTGGCCGCCGGCGGCAAGCGCCGCGTCCACTAGGTTGTCGACGCAGATTTGCGCGGTTGAGGACTGCGTGGCGATGTTCTCGATATCGCTATCGGGAATCATGCTCGAGAGGCCGTCGGAGCACAGGATCAGACGGTCGCCTTCCTCGATATGCAGAGTGAAGTGGTCGGCATACATGGCGGGGTCCGAGCCCAGTGCGCGGGTGATGACCGAACGGTTGGGGTGGACGCGAGCCTCGTCTGCCGTGATCTCGCCGGCGTCCACGAGCTCCTCCACGTAGGAGTGGTCGCGGGTCACGCGGATGAGCGTGCCCTCGTGGAGCAGATAGGCGCGAGAGTCGCCCACGTGGGCGATGGCGAGCGTGTCGTTTTCGATGTAGGCGCAGGTGGCTGTGCAGCCCATGCCGGGCTTGCCCAGGCCGTTCAGGGCCGCCTCGATTACGGCGGCGTTGGCTGCCTCGACGGCTGCGGCCAGGCGTGCTGCGTCGGCGGACTGTGGGGCCGTCTTGGCAATAGTCTCGACGGCGATGGAAGAGGCTACCTCGCCGGCAGCGTGACCACCCATGCCGTCGCATACGCAAAAGAGCGGCGACTGCACCAGGTAGGAATCCTCATTGTGCGGGCGCACGCAGCCAACGTCGGAGCGGGCGCCCCACATAAGTTGCGTGGTGGTGCCGGCATCATAGGTCGAGTCGGTCTCGATGCGCTCCTCGGTCAGGGGCTCAAAGCTCATGGTCGAGCCGGGGTCTTTGAGCTTGGCCTCAACGGCGGCAACGTCGATTTCGGCGGTGTCACCGGGAGAGACGGTGTCGGTCACGGGGTTTGATTCGGAATCACCGGTGTCCGGGGAGTCGGGCTCCTCGGACACGCGGGCGGTCGACTCGTCGTCTTGCGGGCTGACGTCTATAGGCTCGGGCGCCGGCGTAGACGCGGGCGCAACCTCGGACGCCGGGGCCATGGGAAACGCCGGCGCGGCGGGCTCGGGTGCCGCAAACACCGCAGCGCTCTCGTTGATTGCCGCGGCGACGGGCTCTGCAAAGTGAGCCGGCGCCGGGGTTGCTTCGGGCGCTGTGGGCTGTTCCGCAGCATGTGCGCCGATGGGCGCCGCTACGGCATCCTCTTCGTCCTCGTTATCGGCGAGATCCGAAATATCATGCGTTACATGCGAAAGAGGCAGGGAGAACACGGTGTCCTCGGGCTCCACGGGTGCGGAGCCCGCCGGAGCGGCGTGGGCCGGCGCAGCTGTGGCGGCGGCCGGTGCCTCGGTCATAGTTGCGGACTTGTTCTCCTCGTCGATCATCGACGGTTCACCTTCATGACCACGTCGCCAATCTGGACTTCGTCGCCCTCACGCAGCGTCGCGGGCTCCACGAGTTGGCGGCCGTTGACGAGCGTGCCGTTAAGTGAGTTGAGGTCCTCGATGATGAGCGCCGGGCCCTGCAGCGAAAAGCGCGCGTGCGAGGCTGAAACGAACGGTTCGTTGATGCAGATGTCCGAAGATGGCGAGCGACCGACGATGACGGGGCCGAGCATGTCTACGTGGATGCCGCGGATACCGCGCGGACCCTTGTCCACATCGATCGTCCAGATAGCCGAGTCGCGGCGCTGCCCGCGCACAAGTCCCACGCCGGTCTTCATGACGGCGAACAAGAAGATATAGAGCAGGGCGACCAGGACGATGCGGCCTGCAAAAAGGACGATATCGATGTTCATAAGCGACTATCCCCTAAATTCAAAGGTACTCAGGCCAAACGTCAGCAGATCGCCGTTGCGCAGCGGGCAGCGCGTAATGCGGCGGTTGTTGACGAGCGTGCCGTTGGTGGAATTGAGGTCCTCGATCGACCAATCCGAGCCCGTAAAGGTGAGCTGGGCGTGGCGGCGCGACACGTTGGGGTCGCGCAGGGCAATGTCGGAAACTGAGCGCTCGCGACCGATGGTCACCTGTGCGGAGGTGATGCTATGGCTCTCGCCGCTCACGACGTCGACGAGCTGGGCGAGCGGGCGCTGCGGGGCGCGAGTGCTCGCCATGTTGGAGGCGATGCCGGCTGCGGCGCCTAGGCCCACGGCGGCACCGGTCGCGGCGGCTCCGCCCATGCCGGCAAGCGCGTCGCGCGAGACGGTCTGCGGCACCGGGATGGGTGCGGCGGCGGGGTCGGGGACGCTAGGCGCGAAGGGGTCTGCCACGGCAAGCGGGTCGGGAGCGGCGGCGCGAGGCGTCGGCTGCTGCTGGGGCATGGCGGCGGGGCGCTGCTGCTGCGGGGCGGCAAACTGCTGCTGGCCGGCGCGCGGGGCGCTGGCGGCACGGCTTGCCGCGGAGTTGTTCTGGCCCAGGCCGTTCTGATAGGCGCGCTCTTCTTCGTACAGGCGGCCGAGCGTGGGGGCATCGACGTTCTCGGCAAAGACCGAGAACTTGCCGGCGCGCAGCTGCGGATCGATCATAAAGCGCACGAGGGGCTCGCCGACAAAGACATAGCGGCGCTTTTCGGCCTGCGCCTTCACGAACTCGCGGACCTCGCGCGAAAGCTCGGGGTAGAACGGGGCGAGCATGGGATCGTCGTCGGCGGCGATAAGGATGGTATAGAGTGCCGGCGCCGTGTTGACGCCGTTGATCACCAGAGTCTGATCCTCCATGTCGCGAGCGGCCTGCTTGGCAAGCTTCTTAAAGGAGAACGGGGCACGGGTGGCACCGAAGATGCCGGCCACGTGGTCCTCGAAGATGTTCAGGAAGTTCACGAAAGATCACTCTCCGTATAGGTTCTTTGGTATCCGAGCAAATATAGGCATATCCCAACGATTATAGAGGATAGGGTTCCCGCAACCGCCGCCTTGACGACGACCGCGGCCGCAAGGCTGGCAATTTCCATATGGTGTGCAAGACAGAGCGACGCCGCGGAGCCTATTCCGCAGCCGGCGATGGCAGCGATTGCAGCCAGGTTCGAACCCTGCTCGGCACGCTTGGCATGGACGTTGAGCAGCAGAGATGTCAGTGCAGCTGTCGCCGCGACAAGCACGACGGCAGCCCAGAAGAGCATGTCTCCCAGTGCCGCGGCAACATTGCCGAGCCCCAGCACGCCTCCGGTGGAAAGCGCAACCGTAGCCAGGCGGCCAAAAAGCGCGCCCATCCCCGTGGCGGCCGCGGCGCTTGCCGGGCCGAGCCAAAAGGCCGCGATGCCGGCGGCGACCCCGGCGGCAAGGAGGACGTCGCCCGTTAGACAGCCAAGTGCCACCGCGCAGGTGAGCGCGGCGCTCGCGGCGGCCTCGGTGCGGCCCCAGGCGATCCACCAACCGGACATGCTGGCGGCAAAGAGCACCGCGACGGGCAGCATCGACAGGATGCCCTGCGCTTGCATGGTGGCGTTGGACATAAGTACCAAAAAGCCCACGGCCGAGATAGCCGAGCCAATCTGCGGGGCCAGGCCGGCGGCCGCCCCAATCGCGATGGCCGCGGCAATAAGTCCGGGAAGCGCCGCGACGCCTGCCGTCTGCATGATCAGAAAGCTAAAGGCACCACACGTTAGCGCCGAGATGGCGCGCATGGTGTAATCGCGCGCGCGGCTCCATCGCGTGCCGGCCCAGCCGAGCGCGGGGTCGACCTCGATGGCGTCGTCCTCATAGGGCAACGATTCGATATCGTCTGCCATGCGCTCGTCATCCGACAGCTCGCCCACCATCTGCTCCAGGCTGCGACGGCCCTCGCGCACGCTGCCCAAGCCGGCGAGCAGCTGGTCGCAAAATGCCTCGATGCTGTTGGGGCGGTCTTGCGGCATGGGGGAGAGGGCGCTCATGAGCGCAGCCTCGGCTCCCGGGGGAAAGTGCGGGATGAGCTCGCTAGGGTAGGTGGCACCGCCGATGATGCGACCGAGCGAGTCGGCGGGCGTGGCCGCCATAAAGGGAGCGCTGCCGCACAAGCCCTCATAGATAACGCAGGCAAGGGCAAAGACGTCGGCGCGCTCGTCGACCGTGCCAGTCTCGATGTCGAGCTGCTCGGGCGGCATGTAGCCGATGGTGCCGCCACGCGAGCCGCCAAAGCCGCCGGCAGACGACAGCCGCGCCATGCCAAAGTCGGTGAGCTTTACATTGCCCGAGTGGTCGATGAGCACGTTGGCGGGCTTGATATCCAGGTGGAGCACGCCGTTGCTATGGGCGAAGGTGAGCGCCTGGCCCAGCGCGTCGGCAATTGCCGCGGCCTCGTCAAAGGTGAGCGAATGGCCGTCCACGCGATGCAAAAAGTCGGCGAGCGACATGCCGTCGACATATTCCATGACGAGGTAGGCATAGGCGGTATCGTGCGTAAAGTCGATAACCTGCACGATATTGGGATGTTGAAGCATGGCAGCGGTGTGTGCCTCGCGCAGGACATCCATGATGTCGCTGGCGGGCATGCCGGCACCGCCTGTGAGGGGGATGCGCTTAATGGCGACGCGACGGCGCAGGTGCGTGTCGCGGCAAATCTCGATGGAGCCAAAACCGCCGGTCGCGAGCGTCTCGAGCGGCTGAAACCGCTTGAGCAGCTCGCGAGAGCTGGTGCCCTCCAAGGGAACGTCCGGCGAGAACCGGGCGGTATGTTGCGAGAAAAGCGGCATGGCCAACCCTCGTGCGTTTAAAGTTCGTTTGCGAGCGGCGGGCCGGGGTCAAGCCGTTCGCGGTGGCATAGATGCTGCTAGTTTAGCACGCTCGCGCGCATGGTGAAGGTAGCGGGGCGAGGTGGCCTATCTGACTTGGCCTTAGCGCTTCCTCTTGTTCTTCTTCTGCTTGCGCTGTTTGGCCTTTGCATTCTTGGGCTCGCTTTCCTGCTTGGCCTTGGCAGCGGCCTTTTCGGCCTTCATCTTCTTGCGTTTGGTCTCGATGTGCAGCTTTTTGTTGATGCGCGCCTTGAGGAAGGAGCCAAACTGCTCGGCATCGCCACGCACAAAGGTGTCCTTAGGGATCGTCACGCCCTGGTCGGCGAACATGGCCACAAAGATGCGCTCGCCGTCGAGTACGTGGTCGAGCTTCTCAAACGGGAAGAACTGCGACTTGCCGCTCTTGCCCCAGACCATCAGGCCGTCCTCGTTGGCGGCGACGCGGCGGTAGCGGCCGCCCATGGACTCGTCTGCCTCGACGGCTTCGATAAAGTCGCGCGCGAGCGTATGGTGCAGATTTTTGCTCCACCAGGCCAAAAAGGCGCCGAATACAATCAGGACGACGCCGAACTTGATCCAGTTGCCGCCGGCCACCAGCATGCCGATGCCGATGAGCGCGGCAATCGCAGCGGCGACGTACAGGGAGCCGCGGCGCCTGGGCGAGGCAACCAAGCGGGCGAAATCGGTGACGAGGTCGTTTTCGTACTGATACTCGTTGAGGTACAGGATGCCGTCATCGGCTGCTGCCTGCGTCTCGAGCGCGACCTCGACCTGGTCGGCTGCTTCGGAGGGAACGAGGTTGCTCTCTGCGTCTGCCATGCTCTTTGGACTCCTATCGCGGCGGGCTCGCCGTACGGGTTATTATGGAATGCAGTATGCCGTGCGACCGCATGGCCGCCGCGGCAACAAGACTCAGTATACCCGGGGGAGCACCCATGGAATCGTTGTACCGAAAGTATCGCCCGCTCACCTTTGACTCCGTGGTGGGCCAGCAGCATATCGTCTCGACGCTCGAGCACGCCATCACCGAGGGGCGCCTGTCCCACGCCTACCTGTTCTGCGGACCGCGCGGCACGGGCAAGACCACCATGGCGCGCATTCTGGCCAAGGCGCTGCTGTGCCGCAATGCCGAGGCGGCGCGCGCCGAGGGTGCAAGCGGCTGCATGCCCGACGGTACTTGCGAGGAGTGCGAGCTCATTGCCGAGGGTAACCACCCCGATGTCTACGAGCTCGATGCCGCCTCCCGCACGGGCGTGGACAATGTGCGCGAGGAGATCATCAACTCCGTCAACTTTGCCCCGGTGCGCGGCAAGTACAAGATTTATATCATCGACGAGGTCCACATGCTCACAACGGCGGCGTTTAACGCGCTGCTCAAGACGCTCGAGGAGCCGCCGGCACACGTGATCTTTGTGTTGTGCACCACCGACCCGCAAAAGATTCTGGAGACCATTCTCTCACGCTGCCAGCGCTTCGATTTCCACCGCATCGGCAACGAGGATATCGAGCATCGCCTGTCTTACGTGTGCGAGCAGGAGGGCTTCGATTACGACGACGAGGCACTCGCCATTGTGGCGCGCCATGCCAAGGGCGGTATGCGCGACGCGCTTTCCACGCTGGAGCAGCTGAGCGTCTTTGGCAACGGCACCGTGCATGCGGACGACGCCCGCTCGCTTTTGGGCGAGGTTTCGGACCAGATCCTGGGCGAGTTTTCCCGCGCCATTGCCGATCGCGATGTTGCCGAGCTCTATGGACTGATCCGTGCGCAGGTCGAGGAGGGCAATGACCTGCTGGAGCTGACGCGCGACCTGGTGGCGCATGTGCGTGACGTGTACGTTGCCTGCGTTGCCGGTGCCCGTGCCGAGCTGTTTGAGGGCGGCTCCGAGCAGGCCGAGGTGCTTGCTGCCGAGGCCGCTGCCTTTGGCGAGCATCCTGCCGACCGCCTGGCCCGTGTGCTGACAGTGCTTGACGATGCCGCACTGGAGATGAGGGGCGCGAGCGACGTGCGCCTGGTGCTCGAGATTGCCTGCACGCGTCTGGCACGTCCCGAGGCTGATATAACGATTGAGGCATTGGCCGAGCGCGTGGCACGCCTGGAGGCCATGGTTGCCAATGCCGCCGTGCCGGCGAGCGTGGCTGCTGCTCAGGCCGCCGCGCCTGCAGCATCCGTACCCGCTGCTGCCCAACAGCCGACGCTCATTTCGGGCGCCCGTGCTGCCGCTCCGGCGGCATCCGCTGCCCCTGCTGCTACGTCCGCGCGCCAGGGTGGCATGCCTTGGGACCGCGGAGCTGCTGTTCCGGCTGCCCAGCCTGCGACCAAGTCCGCGGCTCCTGCGCCGGCGCCCAGACCTGTAACGCCTGCACCTCAGCCCGTTGCGGCTCCGGCTTCCGCGCCTGCTGCATCGACCGTGTCGGTGTCCAAGCCCAACAACGCCGCCCAGGTTGCCACCGCCGGTGCTGCCGAGACCCCCGCGGTTGAGGACGCCGGCGAGCTCCAGCGCAAATGGGCCGAGGTCGTCGAGCGCGTCAAGGCTCGTCAGGCCTCCTACGCAGGGCTTTTGCTCAACGCCCGCGCCACGGCCGACGACGGCTCCAAGCTCACGGTCTCGTTCCCCGCGGGTTCGACTTTTGCCATCAAGATGCTCGGTCGCGCCGATACGCAGTCGGTGGTCCTGCCGACGGTCTGCGCGGTCTTCGGTCGTCGTACCGTCGACTATGTCCTGGATGGGGGTGGCGCGCCGGCTCCTCAACATGAGGAGCATTCTCCATCTGCACGGGCTGCGGTATCTGCGGACCCGCAACCCGTGTCCTCGGTGCCCCCTGCATCCTCGAGCGCCAGCGCGACGCAGCCAAAAGCGGCGCCGGTAGCGGCACCGACCCCGTCGGCGCCTGAACCCGCTGCGCCCAAACCGGCTGCTCCGATCCCCGCGCCCAAGTCCGCTGCCGCGCCTGCGCCCAAGTCATCCGACCTGGCCAAGGCCCCTTGGCTGCGCTCCGACAACCCTGCCGGTGCTCCTGCCACGGGCAAGCTCCCGACCGAGCCCGCGCCCCGAGCGCCCGAGCGCGCGTCCGTCCCCATGGCTCAGCCGCCTGCGCAGGCTGCGCCATGGGAATCCGAGCAGGTGCCCTACGACGATGCTATGGTCGGTGGTTTTGCTGCCGATGCCGGCGGGGACGATCTGCCCCCGTTCGACGTGCCGGGTGCGGCGTCCGCGACCAAGGCCGCTGCTGTGGCACCCGCAGCCTCTGCAAACGACGACGTCCCCGCCGCTCCCTGGGAATCCAATCCCGGTGCTGGCAGCCCCTTCGGCCATCAGGGCGCAGCCCCGAGCATCCCGCAGACCGAGGACGAGGCCAAGGCCCTCATCCGCAGCGTCTTTGGCCAGGCCACCATCTTCAAGCCGGTGGAGTAGCTGCGCAGGCGGGTATACTGCTCAAGAAGAGGACCCCTTGTCCGGGCGCATCTGTATTTCGGACATGTGTAGTGTGGTGCCGCGTATGTCGCATTTGAGCAGACAGGTGCGTGACGGTCGGCCTAGGATGCTGAGGTCGATACGATACGTCGCATGGCTGTCCGTGTACTCGACTTGCTCGGCGTTAATGGTTGCTCCGATTGCCAAATAAACGCCTAGCTCGGCATCGACAATCTTGAAGTCCTTTATCTTGACCTTGAACTCTTGATAGAGGGACGGGCTGTTGTAGTAGACGGTTCGGGTTCCGTCGGTGCACTCATCGGTCGTCTCCCATTTGACGACGGGCTGGTCCGAGCTGGCTATCAGCAGTTCTGCTCCAAAAGCTATGGCATGGGTGATGACAACCAGCAATGCCCAGCCGACAAAGAGATAGAGAACCACATATGCAACGGGGTGTTTTGAGCGGATGTTTTGGAGCGCGTTGGGGGCATTCATGGGGCACCTCCAAATTACTATCTATGGCAATCAAATTATACCCTGCCGCCATGTGCGCCGCCTCGAGCAGCGGTTCGGCATTTAGCTATTTAGTGGCGCACATGAAATGCCGGATTCGGCTCTACTAGATTGAGTGTGCGATATTATGCAACCTTGCATAATTCGACCTTGCATAATCTTTGAGTGCGGTTTGTATTGGAGGACATGTATATCGACTGAGGTAACACGTCCGCCCCGCTCTCTCGCCTCGCGCCGTGGTACGATTTTTGAGTTTGAAAGTCCCGCCGTGCTCCGGCTGCCCTTGCAGCTCGGCGTGCGGCCGCACGTAAAGGAGCCATCATGGCCGGTATGAACATGCAGCAGATGATGAAGCAGGCTCGCAAGATGCAGGAGCAGCTTGCCGCCGCGCAGGAGAACCTCAAGTCCCAGACCGTCGACGCCTCTGCCGGCGGCGGCATGGTCAAGGTGACCGTTAACGGCGAGATGGAGCTCGTCAACCTCACCATCGATCCCGATGCGCTCGATCCCGAGGACGTCGATATGCTGCAGGATATGATCATGGCTGCCGTCAACGAGGCCGTCCGCGGCGTCAACGAGCTCGCCAACAAGCAGATGGGCGCCATCACCGGCGGCCTCAACATCCCGGGCATGCCGTTCTAAGACACGCATATATATGAGTGCCAACCACAGTCTGCAAAAACTGCTCGATGAGCTGGGCCGTCTGCCGGGCATTGGTCCCAAGTCGGCCCAGCGCATCGCCTATTACCTGTTGGAGGCCGACGCCGAGGAGGCGCGCCGCCTGGCCGAGGCCATCCTGGAGGTCAAGCAGGAGGTCCACTTTTGCAGCCGCTGCTTTAACTACGCCACGGCCGACGAGTGCTCCATCTGCCAGGACCCGATGCGCGATACCACTCGCATTTGCGTGGTGGGCGAGCCGCGCGATGTCCAGGCGATCGAGCGCACGGGCAGCTACCACGGCCTCTACCACGTATTGGGCGGCGTGATCAGTCCCATGGACAAGATTGGCCCCGAGCAGCTGCACATTCGAGAGCTGCTGGCACGCTTGGGCCACGAGGACATCCACGAGGTCATCATCGCCACCAACCCCAATATTGAGGGCGAGACCACGGCGAGCTATCTGGCCCGTACCATCAAGCCGTTGGGCGTCGAGGTGTCGCGTCTGGCAAGCGGCCTTCCCGTGGGCGGCGACTTGGAGTATGCCGACGAGCTTACGCTTGGCCGCGCCATCGAGGCCCGTCGCGCGATTTAGGTGGCGAGCCTGCTCCTGCCGTATGTTTTCCTCACAGTCGCACGGGGTAGTCATAATTTCCCCGTGCGACTGTGAGTTTGTTGTGCAACAAAGATGCTTCGTATCCGCTTATCGCATGGATGCTTCCGCTCGCATCCTTAATTTGCTCATTCGTTGCGCAACTTTTTGGGTTCGCTGATACACTCAAATATGGATTCGAATGAATGCGCCGCTCCCGAGCGGCGTGTTTTTGTTGGAGGAGAACGCATGCGGCCCGGTGGCACTCAGACAAAGCGCGGCGCCGCGGTGCGCATACGACGCCGACTGGGCTTGGCGCCGCGGGCGTACGCACTGCTATCGTGCTCGCTGGTGCTGGTCATAGCTGGCGTTTCTGCCTATGGCATGACCGTGCCGTCCATGATGCAGGCGCATGCCGCACGCGAACCGCGCGTGGGGCATGAGGCCAAAAGCGATCTGGGCACCACGACTGGATATGCTTGGGCAAGTGTGGTCGGGCATATTGTGTTTGGCACCGACGATGCGGACGGCGCCGAGGCCCCGGACAACGAAGTCACGCTTGCCAATGGCAAAACCATCGTGCTCACCAACACCAAGATCATCGATCGATTGTCCAACAATAGCGTGGCGGCAACGGTGAATAAGGTCGAGCAGCAAAAGGAGCAGGACGCCCAGCAGTCCGGAAAGCCCGGTAGCTCGGATACTTCTGGCTCCGGCTCGGATTCATCGAGTTCGGGCGGCGGCTCTGGGTCGGGTTCCTCTACCGGAGGGCCTGGAAACGGCGGCTCGACGGGCGGCAACACTGACAACGATGCAAACTCCGGCGGCCTTTCCGCTGCTGAGGAAGAGAGCATTCACAGTTGGCTTGTGACCAAGTACAACATGCTCGACGGCTATGTTTCTCGTGCCAATGACGTGGTCTCGACCTATAACTCTACGGGAGATCCCAGGCCGTGCGACAGCCTGGTCGGGGAGATGTTTGTCATTCGAGCCGAGTTCGGTCGTCAGACATTCTCGCCCCGGTCAAGGTGGTATCAGCAGTATGCCAATCTGTGGGGCTGTTACACCAACCTATGTCAATGGGTCGGCCATTACGGCGATGATGACGTCGCGCTCGGTAACTTCAACAATAACGTGGCGGCGCTTGCCCTATGATGACCGATCTTGCATCCACCACACCACAATCGCTCGGTCGCGATCCCATGGTCGGCCTGCGCCTGGCGCGTGTCGACGGGTTTGAGCCGGCCATTGCGCTCGGTCAGGACGAACTGCCTGCCTATCTGCGTCGTTTTACGATACTGTTTGCCGACGATGCCACCATGCGCCGTGGCGGTATCGGCCGCGTGACGCGTGCTGTCAACGCCCAAGGCGAGGACGTAGCACTCAAACAGCTCATCTTGCCGACGCGCGATGAGTTTGACGACGATGCCGCCCATGAGTCGCTGGTCGCCAAGTTCAAAGCGGCATTTCGCGAGGAATACGAATGCCATCGCGCCCTTTCGGGCCTTAAGGGCTTTCCCCGCCTCTATGGCTGGGGCGAGGTCGACGGTGTGCCTGCAATTGTCATGGAATGGGTCGAGGGCGAGACGCTCGCCCGCTTGCGTTCGCGACTTGCCGTGGACGATGCCGGACGCCTGTCGCCGCTTGTGGCGGCGCGTCTGGGTCGCGACCTGTTCGATCTGCTCTGCCGTATGAGCCTGGTGGGTGAGGGCTTTGTCCATCGCGATATCTCGCCCGCTAATATTATGGTGCGTACGGCGCGTCTACCGCTTGACCGGCAGCTTGCCGAGGGCACCTTTGACCTGTGCCTGATCGACTTTGGCTCGTCGCTGGCGCTTGAGCCTGCGTCGGCCGTGGCCGGTACCGGCGGCAAGGCATCCTTTACCGAGCGCTATGCCACGCTGCGTCGCGCGACGGTTGCCTATGCCCCGCCCGAGATGCTCACCGACGATATTCCCGACCTGCGCGCTTTGCGTATGTCGCCGGCGATTGACGTCTATGCCGCGGCAAGCACGGTTTACGAGCTCATTGCCGGCGTCGCGCCATACGAAGCCGCGCCGAGCACTTCGGGCACCTCGGGTGCGCGCAAAAAGACGCGCGACATCGCGAGCCCCTACCGTCTCAAGATGGACACGCGGCCCGACTATCCCATTGGTGCCCATGCGCCCGGTTGTGATTTGACTCAGCTGCTTCGTCGTGAGCCCGATGTGGCGCTCGCCGCGGCCGAGCAGGCCCAGCAGCTAGGGCTTGAGCCGGATTCCGAAGAGCTACGCGATGCGCTGGCGTTTGTCGATGCCCAGCTGTTCGACGTGGTGATGGCCTGTCTGTCCAGCCATCAAAAAGATCGTCCCGAGCCGGCGGCGGTCGAGGCGGCGCTCTCGGCGTTTTGTGACCACTATGCGCAAAATGTCGGTCGTTCGCTCCGCGGCGAGCCGCTCACGCCGTGCCCCATGGATGCGTCTGGCCGCGCGGTTCGTCGCGCGGCGATGATCGGTGCGGCGGTCGTTTGCAGCGTGGTTTGGGCTGTGGTCGTGGTTTCGGCCGCGCTGCTGGCGTCGGGCGCTCGCGTGACGGCGACTTTGGGATCGCTCGTGTGGTCTGGGTCGCTGCCGGGTATTATTGCCGCACTGGCGTTGGCGCTGCCAGGCATAGCCGGCGTTGCCGCGGGGGCACTTGCGCGCGATCGGCGCTCGGGCTTCCTACAGGGTGTGCTTGCGCTTTCTGCCTGCGAGGTTCCGGTGCTGGTTGTGGCTGCATGTAGCGTATTTTCCCAACGCGCCGTGATGGGCGGCCTTGTTGCCGCTCTGGTTGCAACCTATACGCTTACGTGGTTTTTGCTTGCGATGGGCTTTGCCTTTGAACTTCCCGTTTCGGCACCGCGACGCACAAAAGCCCAGATGGCGACTCCGCTTGCCGGTGGAGCCGCAGCTGCCCGTACTTTTGGCGGACCTGTCGAAGTATCGTCCGATTCTATTTCTACGACCAAGGAGGCCTAGGTCATGGCATCTCAAGTTGAGCTCACCCCATGCGGGGCCATGTTTGACATCTTTAAGCGCGCGGCGCATCTGAGCCATATCGAGCTGTGCGGCTTGGTGCTTTCGTCCCGTCCGCTCGCCGACGGCCGCAGCCCGCAGAGCCGAGCCGCCGATCGCTCTTGGGTTTCCCGCTTTATCGTTCGCGCGCCGGTCGGCACGCTTCAGCAGCGCTACTTTGCCGAATACGGTACCTCGGCTACGCGTATTATGTCGCAACTGGCCCTGCGCCAGCGCAATCCCATGGACTCCACGGCTGTGATCAATATGGTGTGCGGTCCTGCAGGTGAACCGATGGTACGCGCGCTCGAAGAGTGCCACCAGGACACGAATCTCTATCGCAACGCGCTCGATCGCCTGTCCCAGGCGGCGGAACTCATGCCCGCCGAGCGCGCCGAGGCCGTGCTGGTGCTGTTTGTCGCCGTCGGTTGTTCGGCGGATGTGCGGTCCTCGGTGAACTATGCCATCGACTACGCGCACGCGACCTGTGGCGGAGGCACTTCCACGCCGCGTTCGCTTGGCATGTCGCTGACTGCGGGCGAACGCGAACCCGCCCCGGCGCACCCCTTGGGCTTGCTGCGCGTGCAAAACAGTTTTGTCGTGAGCGCCCCGCGCTGGATTCAGCCGAGTGAGCAGGGTGTTGAGATTGGCGCGCTGGCCACTGGTGAGGGCGATATTACCGACGTCGGCGACGATGTCTCGGCCCGCCATGCCCATATCTGGTGCGATGCTCAAAATATCTGGCACGTCGAGGACTTGTCGTCCACCAACGGAACCGTGGTGGTAAACGGGGCCACGCGCGTCTGCATTCAGGTCGAGCCCGG
The DNA here is from genome assembly GCA_958420355.1 of uncultured Collinsella sp. Lineage (GTDB taxonomy): Bacteria > Actinomycetota > Coriobacteriia > Coriobacteriales > Coriobacteriaceae > Collinsella. The sequence goes on along the minus strand of CATZJG010000017.1, from coordinate 4,199 downwards.
CCGTTCCGCCCAACTCAATCCCGGCGACGAGCTCAAGCTCGGCGAATCAACTACCTACGCCATCCTCGTCGGTGCTCTCTGGCCGGCAGATAGGGACGTTCTTTTTCTGCCGGCATCTGGGGACACTCCTTGGCGCTCCAGAGTCGGTCGCCCGGGGATGGAGGGGCCATTTTGGCCCTTGGCGGTCACCCGAGGTAAACCTTTACCGCCCGCCTATATTTGCCGAAATTACACTTGACGGCGGGGTACAATAAACCCGCATGCGGATTTCCGTTGCGGGCGCTTCCCATCGCCGGGGCGTGCCCGGGAGCATCCGGCATGCGGCCTTTGCGGCGCTCGGTCATGTGCAAGACGGGCGGTCGGGTCTGTGGGGCGCATCAGCTGTCCCTCGCCTCGGCATGTCTTCTCTCCACGCCACGTACCTGCTGCTGAGCCTGCCTGCCAGATGATTGGAAGCAACAGCGTAAATCCCATCACGCCAACATCCCGGCGATCGCCGGGGCCTGTATACCTATATGAGAGGAGAGGGGTATATGGCGCGTAAGTTTAAGTCTATGGACGGCAACGAGGCGGCCGCATATGTTTCGTATGCGTACACCGAGGTAGCGGGAATCTATCCCATTACGCCGTCCAGCCCGATGGCCGACCATGTCGACCAGTGGGCGGCCCAGGGTCGCAAGAACATCTTCGGCACCCCGGTCAAGGTCGTCGAGATGGAGTCCGAGGCAGGTGCAGCCGGTACCGTTCACGGTTCGCTGGGCGCCGGTGCTCTGACCACCACCTACACGGCTTCTCAGGGTCTGCTCCTGATGATCCCGAACATGTACAAGATCGCGGGCGAGCAGCTCCCGGGCGTCTTCCACGTCTCCGCGCGTTGCGTCGCTTCCCACGCCCTGAACATTTTTGGCGATCACTCCGACGTCATGGCCTGCCGTCAGACCGGCTTCGCCATGCTCGCCGAGGGCAACGTCCAGGAGGTCATGGACCTCTCGCCGGTGGCTCACCTTGCCGCCATCGAGGGTAAGACCCCGTTCCTTAACTTCTTCGACGGCTTCCGCACCAGCCACGAGATCCAGAAGGTCGCCATGTGGGACTACAAGGATCTGGCCGAGATGTGCGACATGGACGCCGTCCAGGCTTTTCGCGACCACGCGCTCAACCCTGAGCACCCGCACACCCGCGGCAGCCACGAGAACGGCGATATCTTCTTCCAGAACCGTGAGGCCTGCAACAAGGTCTACGACGAGCTTCCCGCCGTCGTCGAGGGCTACATGAAGAAGATCAACGAGAAGCTCGGCACCGATTACGGCCTGTTCAACTACTACGGCGCTCCCGATGCCGACCGCGTCGTCGTGTGCATGGGCTCCTTCTGCGACGTGCTTGAGGAAGTCATCGACTACCTCAACGCTCACGGCGAGAAGGTCGGCCTGGTCAAGGTTCGTCTGTTCCGTCCGTTCTCCATCAAGCACTTCGTCGACGTTCTCCCCGAGACCGTCCAGAAGATCGCCGTCATGGACCGTACCAAGGAGCCGGGTTCCATCGGCGAGCCGCTCTACCAGGACGTCGTCTCCGCTCTCTACGAGGCCGGCAAGACGGGCATCAAGGTCGTCGGCGGCCGTTATGGCCTGGGCAGCAAGGACACGCCTCCCGCGTCCGCGTTCGCTGTCTTCGAGGAGCTCAAGAAGGACGAGCCCAAGCGCGAGTTCACCATCGGCATCGTCGATGACGTGACCAACCTGAGCCTGCCCGAGGCCGAGGATGCGCCCAACACCGCAGCTCCCGGCACCATCGAGTGCAAGTTCTGGGGTCTGGGTGGCGACGGTACCGTCGGCGCCAACAAGAACTCGATCAAGATCATCGGCGACCACACCGACAAGTACGTCCAGGCCTATTTCCAGTACGACTCCAAGAAGACCGGCGGCGTCACCGTCTCGCACCTGCGCTTTGGTGATTCCCCGATCCGTTCGCCGTACTACGTGACCAAGGCCGACTTTGTCGCCTGCCATAACCCCAGCTACATCGTTAAGGGCTTCAAGATGGTCCGCGACGTCAAGCCGGGCGGCACCTTCCTGGTCAACTGCCAGTGGAGCGACGAGGAGTTCGCCGAGCACATGCCCGCCGTGGCCAAGCGCTACATCGCGAACAACAACGTCAACGTCTACCTGATCGACGCTATCGACCTGGCGGCCAAGGTCGGCATGGGCAAGCGCACCAACACGGTGCTCCAGTCCGCCTTCTTCGCGCTGGCCAAGGTCCTGCCCGCCGAGGACGCCCTGCAGTACATGAAGGACGCGGCTACCAAGTCCTACATGAAGAAGGGTCAGGCTATCGTCGACGCCAACCACAAGGCCATCGATGCCGGCGCTACCGCCTTCCGTAAGTTCGAGGTTCCGGCCGACTGGGCAACTGCCGAGGATGCCGCTCCCGTCGAGCTCTCCGAGGAGACCAAGTCCGCTATCGCCCAGCAGGTCAAGAACCTGCTCGAGCCCATCGATCGCATGGACGGCGACAGCCTGCCTGTTTCCGCCTTCGTCGATTGCGCTGACGGCCAGTTTGAGCTGGGCGCCTCCGCATACGAGAAGCGCGGCGTCGCCGTGGTCGTTCCCCACTGGGACGAGACCAAGTGCATCCAGTGCAACCAGTGCGCCTATGTGTGCCCGCATGCCACCATCCGTCCGTTCGCGATGACCGAGGACGAGGCTGCCGCCGCGCCCGAGGCTACCCGCACGCTTGACGCCATGGGCCCCAAGGCCAAGGGCATGAAGTTCACTATGGCTGTGTCCCCGCTCGACTGCATGGGTTGCACCAACTGCGTCAAGGTCTGCCCCAAGGGCGCCCTCGAGATGGTTCCCACCGAGCAGGAGATGGACCAGCAGCCCGTTTGGGACTACGTGGTCGAGAACGTCTCCGAGAAGAAGGAGCTCATCGCGGCCAACGTCAAGGGCAGCCAGTTTAAGCAGCCCTACCTGGAGTTCTCCGGCTCCTGCGCCGGCTGCGCCGAGACCGCCTATGCACGTCTGGTGACCCAGGTCGCCGGCGACCGCATGTTCATCTCCAACGCCACCGGCTGCTCCTCCATTTGGGGCAACCCCGCTGCCACCGCTCCTTACTGCAAGGACAAGGACGGTCACGGCCCGGCGTGGAACAACTCCCTGTTCGAGGACAATGCCGAGCACGGTCTGGGCATGGCCGTCGGTTACGAGGCCGTCCAGAAGAAGCTGATCGCCGCTACCCAGGACATCATCGCTGCCGATGGTCCGTCCGATGAGCTCAAGGCCGCCGGCCAGGCTTGGATCGACTCCGTCAACGACGCCGAGGCCTCCAAGACCGCTGCTGCTGCCTACGTTGCCGAGCTCGAGAAGTGCGGCTGCGACGCTTCCAAGGCGATCCTCGCCGACAAGGCTTACCTCACCAAGAAGTCCTTCTGGATCTTCGGCGGCGACGGTTGGGCCTACGACATCGGCTTCGGTGGCCTGGACCACGTCCTGGCTTCCGGCCACAACGTCAACGTCTTCGTCTTCGACACCGAGGTCTACTCCAACACCGGCGGCCAGGCCTCCAAGGCCTCGAACCTGGGCCAGGTCGCTCAGTTCGCCGCTGCCGGTAAGGTGACCAAGAAGAAGTCCCTGGCCGAGATCGCCATGAGCTACGGCTACGTCTACGTGGCGCAGGTCGCCATGGGTGCCAACCCGGCTCAGACCCTCAAGGCCATCCACGAGGCCGAGGCCTACGACGGCCCGTCCCTCATCATCGGCTACAGCCCCTGCGAGATGCACTCCATCAAGAAGGGTGGCATGCAGAACTGCCAGGCCGAGATGAAGAAGGCTGTCGAGTGCGGTTACTGGAACCTCTTCCGCTTCAACCCCGAGGCTGCTGCCGGCAAGAAGTTCTCGCTCGATTCCAAGGAGCCCGCGGGCGGTTATCAGGAGTTCCTGATGAACGAGGCCCGTTACGCTTCGCTGACGCGTTCCTTCCCCGAGCGCGCCGAGGAGCTCTTCAAGGAGAACGAGCAGGCCGCCATGGACCGCTATCAGCATCTGCTGAAGCTCAAGACGGTGTACAACGAGGCCTAGGTCTCCCACCGCAGGATCTGAGGGCTAACCTTCGCGGACGTCCTCGGACATGAAAGAACCCCCGCTGCGCATTGAACTGCACCCCAAAACTTGGACGGCTTAAATAAAAGCTACGCCGCAAGGGAC
>CATZJG010000016.1:0-55400 GCA_958420355.1 uncultured Collinsella sp. | reverse complement strand
CGACACGCATAAAAAGCCTCCCATTTCTCATGTCCAAGAAATGGGAGGCAGTTCAGACGTGGCTCGGGGCTCTTTGTGCCGCGCATCTATGAGAGGAGATATTTGATGCGCATGGGCGCTACTCCATGTAGCCACCCTGAATGGCAGAAACTGCATGCTCGGTAAAGAACTTGAGCGTGCCGGAGGTATAGCGATTAGCCTTGGGCTTCCAAGCGGCTCGGCGCTCGGCCAGGACGGCGTCGACCTCGGCCGGCTCCATCTCCTTACCGGCGATGCCCACGATAGACAGCGAGCGCTCGGGGATGTTGATCTGGATCAGGTCGCCCTCCTCGATCAAGGCAATCGGGCCGCCCACGGCAGCCTCGGGCGAAACGTGACCGATAGCCGGGCCCTTGGAGGCGCCGGAGAAGCGGCCGTCAGTGATCAGAGCAATGCTCGCGCCCAGCTCGGGGTCGCTGGCGATAGCCTCGGTGGTGTAGAACATCTCGGGCATGCCGGAACCCTTGGGGCCCTCGTAGCGAATGATGACGGCGTCGCCGGGCTTGACCTCGTGCGTCAGGACGGCGTGGATGGCGTCCTCCTCGCAGTCGAACGGACGTGCCTTAAGCGTAGCCTGGAACATCTCGCGCGGAACAACCGTGTGCTTGACGACGGCGCCCTCGGGGGCAAGGTTGCCGTGGAGGATGGCGATGGAACCGTCGGTGCCGAAGGCCTGGTCAAACGGACGGATGATGTCCTCGCGCTTGAGATTCCACTTCTCAAGGTAACGACCGCACTTCTCGTAGTAACCGTTGTTCTTGAGGTCCTCGAGGTTCTCGCCGAGAGTCTTGCCGGTGACGGTCATAACGCCGAGGTGGAGCATCGACTTGATCTCCTCCATGATGCGCGGCACGCCGCCCGCATAGTAGAAGAACTGCGCCGGCCACTCGCCTGCGGGGCGAACGTTGAGCAGGTAGTGGGCGCCACGGTGCAGGCGATCGAAATCGTCGGCGGACATCTCGATGCCAAACTCGCGGGCGATCGCGGGGATGTGCAGCAGCGAATTGGTGGAACCGGAGATGGCGCCGTGGACCATGATGAGGTTCTCGAAGGACTCTTTGGTCACGATGTCACGCGGACACAGGTTGTGCTCGGAGAGCCACACGGACTGACGGCCGGCCTCGCGCGCAAACTCACGCAGATCGGAGCTGGTTGCGGGCAGCAGGGCCGTGCCGGGGAGCATAAGGCCCAGGGCCTCGGCGGTAACCTGCATGGTCGACGCGGTGCCCATAAACGAGCAGGCGCCGCAGCTGGGGCATGCGTTGTGCTTGGCAAACTCGAGCTCCTCGCGGGAAATCTCGCCGCGCTCGTAGCGGGCAGAAATCGCGCCGAGCTGCTCCAGGGTCAGCAGGTCAGGACCGGCATCCATGACACCGCCGGTAACGACGATGGAGGGGATGTTGATGCGGCCCATGGCCATGAGGTTCGCAGGCAGGCCCTTATCGCAGCTGGCGACAAAGACGCCGGCGTCGAACGGGGTGGCCTTGGCATGGATCTCGATCATGTTGGCGATCATGTCGCGACTGGGCAGCGAGTAGTTAATGCCGTCGTGGCCCTGGGCCTCGCCGTCGCAGATATCGGTGCAGAAGTAACGGGCACCGTGACCGCCAGCCTCGGCAACGCCGGCACGGACCTCCTCGACCAGCTCGAACAGGCCGGCAGAACCCGGGTGCGAATCGCCAAAGGTCGACTCGATGATGACCTGCGGCTTGTCCAGGTCCTCGATCGTCCAGCCGGAGCCCAGACGCAGCGGGTCCATCTCGGGGCTGATGGTGCGGAACTTGCCAGAACGCGGCTGCAGCTTGGCAACCAGGTCGGCTGCCTCCTGCTGAATCTGTGCCTTGGTCTTCTCGTCCATAATGCTCTCCTCTTTTGGTTTGAACGGTTGTACCAATCGTTGGTTAATGAATCAGGTGAAAATGGGTACCGAGCGATGCACTCGGTGAAAGATGCTTAGCTACGCGAACTAGGCGAAGAACGAAATCACCAGGGCGCAGGCAAGACCCGAAAGGCCGATGAGCGTCTCCATAACGGTCCAGGACTTGAGGGTTGTCTTCTCGTCAATCTCCAGGAACGAGGAGCACATCCAAAAACCGGCATCGTTGACGTGCGAGAGGGCCGTGGCACCGCCGCAGATAGCAAGACAGATAGCGGCACGCATGAGCACCGAGGCTCCTGCAACCGCGGGCATGGCGGCCATAATGCCCGATGCCATGGTCATAGCGACGATGGAGCTGCCGACAGAGGCACGCACCATGACGGCAATCAAAAAGGCAACGACCACCAAAGGCAGCGGAGAAGCCTCGAGCATGGGGCCAATAACCTGACCTAGGCCGCAGTCCTGCAGCATCCAACGCATGACGCCGCCGCAAGCGATAACCAGCAAGATCATGCCGACGGGCTTAAGAGAGCGGTCGAGCAGGGCCTTGAGCTCGGCGCCGGAGTAGCCGCGGCGCGCGCCCAGCAGATACATCGCGACGAGCGTGGCGAGCGTCAAAGCGACGAACGGCTTGCCCAGGAAGGCGAGAATCGAGGCGAGCTCGGCGGGCATGGGGATATAAGAAGACAGCGTGCCCAGCAAAATCAGACAAAGCGGCGTGAGCACGATGGCAAGCACCATGCCAAAGGAGGGAAGCTCCTTTTCGTCGCTCGCACCCTCGGCAGTGGTAAAGTGCTCCGGAACATCGGTAAAAATGCGACCGCCCACGTTGCGGCCCCAGATGACGCCGGCAATCGCCATGGCGATAAAGGCGGTAGGGATACCGACGAGAATCATGGTGCCCAGGTCGACACCGAGCGTGCCGGCGACCAAAACCGACCCGGCCGATGGCGGCACAAACGCATAGCCAGCGGCAAGTCCCGCGAGCAGCGCGATGCCGTAGTAGAGCGTCGACTTTTTGGTCTGCGATGCCACGCTAAACGCAAGCGGAATCAAAACGACCACGCCGGCCTCAAAGAACACCGTAGTGCCGATGACCAGACCGGTAATGCCCAGTGCCCAGCTGGAATGACCCTGCCCAAAGGTATCGATGAAGGTTTGGGCAATCTTCTTGGCGCCGCCGCTCTCTTCAAGAATCTGGCCAAACATCGAACCCAGACCAATGAGCAGGGCAATGTTTTGCAGCGTGGTGCCCACGCCCTTGGTGACAGTATCCGCCACCAGGTCGAGCGGCATACCGGCACCGATGCCGATCGCGAGCGCCGAGACCATCATCGAAAGCACGGGGTGCAGCTTGAACTTAATGATGAGCGCAAGCAGCAGCGCGATACCCACGATGGCGGCGATAACCAACCTGGTGGGATCTGCCATAAACGTTGGGTCTGACATCTTTCCTCCAATTCATCAGACCTTTTGAATTCGTCTGATGACTATAGCGTGTTTTGGAAAGGTCTGATGTTTCATTTTGAAATTTGTTCGAAATACATCTGATGTATTTGGTAAACGGTCGTATTTGCGCTGCGAACGGTATATCTAAGCCGCCCGACTCAAATCCAGCGGCCAATATCGCATCCGTGGTGCGCTAAAATAGCTCAGATGAATTTTGTAATGAAAGGTATAGCTATGGCCCGCGCCGAATCGGGACTCCCCGAGCAAATATCGGAGAAAATCATTCAACTGATCCTGGATGAGCATCTTGAGCAAGGCGACCGCCTGCCCAAGGAGGCTGTGCTCGTCGAGCGCCTGGGTGCTGGCAGGAGCACCGTACGCGAAGCCATGAAGCTGCTGCAGTCGCGCAACATCGTGCGTATTAAGCAGGGCTCGGGCACCTATGTGGCATCAAACCCCGGCGTTGCCGACGACCCGCTGGGCTTTACCTTTATCGACGACAAGCAGCGTCTGGCGCGCGACCTACTCGAGGTGCGCTTTATGATCGAGCCGCAGATTGCACGCATGGCAGCCGAGCACGCAACCAACGACCAGGTCGTCTGTATCAAAGAGCTCTGCGACGAATCCGAGCGCCTGGCCGAGGCCGGTGAGGATTACTCCGCCGCCGACACCGCGTTCCACAATGCCATTGCCGAGAGCTCCGGAAACCTCGTCGTTCCCCGCCTAATGGGCGTGCTCAAGGCGTCTGTCCCCCTGTTTATTGACTTGACCGGCAAAAAGCTGGTTGAGGAGACCATCCGCACCCACCGTGGCGTGGCCGACGCCATCGCCGCGCGCAATCCCACCGCAGCGCACGACGCGATGTACCTGCATCTGGTGTACAACCGCAACATGATCGCAGAGGGCACGCAGGAACAGAGCGAATAAACGTCCGCGCGGCAAGGGCGAGATCACCGTTTACCTTTTAAAAGTGAACGTTCACCTGATTTTAGGAGAATCTGATTTTTAAATCCTCCTCTTCTCCTATACTGATCTTGTATGAAAAGCAAGACTTATATAGATGAACGTTTCTTTTGAAAGGATCGCTATGTCTGATCTTATGGACAGCTTCCGTCTGGACGGCAAGGTCGCACTGGTAACCGGCGCCACCTATGGCATTGGCATGGCCATTGCCGAGGCGCTCGGAGAGGCCGGCGCCAAGATCGCCTTTAACGCACGTCACGCCGACAAGGTCGCCGAGGCCGAGAAGCACTACTGCGAGCTGGGCTTTGAGGCCCATGGTTACGTGGCAGACGTCACCGACGAGGCCGTCGTCGCCGAGCTCATCGCCAAGATCGAGGCCGACTTTGGTACCACGCCCGATATCCTGGTCAACAACGCCGGCGTCATTCAGCGCACCCCGATGCTCGACATGAGCGCCGAGGACTTCCGTCGTGTCGTCGATATTGACCTCAACGCACCGTTTATCGTGTCCAAGGCCTGTCTGCCCGGCATGATCGCCAAGGGCCACGGCAAGATCATCAACATCTGCTCGATGATGAGTGAGCTGGGCCGCGAGACCATCGCCGGCTATGCCGCGGCCAAGGGCGGCCTGAAGATGCTCACCAAGAACATCTGCTCGGAGTTTGGCGAGGCCAATATCCAGTGCAACGGCATTGGGCCCGGCTACATCGCCACGCCGCAAACCGCACCGCTGCGCGAGACGCAGCCCGACGGCAGCCGCCACCCGTTTGACCAGTTCATCATTGCCAAGACGCCGGCCGCCCGTTGGGGCACGCCCGAGGACCTGAAGGGCCCCGCCGTGTTCCTGGCTTCCGACGCGTCGAACTTCGTCAACGGCCACATCCTCTACGTCGACGGCGGCATCCTCGCATACATTGGAAAGCAGCCTCAATAAGCGTCACCGCAACTGCCCACATCAGGTTTCATCCACTCGTTTTTCATTTGAGTTGCGGTGAGATAAGGATTGGTTTTGGCTTCTATCAGGCAAAACAGTCCGTATTCCACCGCAAGTTAGAAATAGGAAGGTAATTCGCAATGAAAATCGCTCTGATCAATGAGAACTCTCAGAACTCCAAGAACCCTATGATTGAGGCTGCCCTTAAGAAGGTTGTCGAGCCCATGGGCCACACTGTCTTTAACTATGGCATGTATGCCGATGCCGACTCCAAGCCCCTCACCTATGTGCAGAACGGCATCCTGGCCGCCGTGCTGCTCAACTCCGGCGCTGCCGACTACGTCGTGACCGGCTGTGGCACCGGCGAGGGCGCCATGCTCGCCTGCAACTCCTTCCCCGGCGTGCTGTGCGGCCATGTTGCCGACCCGCTCGACGCCTACACTTTTGCCCAGGTCAACGATGGCAACGCCGTCGCCATGCCCTTCGCCCTCAAGAATGGCTGGGGCCAGGAGCTCAATCTTGAGTACACCTTCGAGAAGCTCTTTGGCTTTGGTTCGGGCAACGGCTATCCTGCCGAGCGCGTTGAGCCCGAGCAGCGTAACAAGAAAATCCTCGACGGCGTGCGCGCTGTGACCATGCGCCCGCTCGTCGACGTTCTGGGCGAGATCGATCAGGACCTGGTGAAGGGCGCACTTGCCGGCGAACACTTCCAGGAGTACTTCTTTGCCAACGCAACCGACGAGGCCATCATCGCCAAGGTCAAGGAGATCCTGGGGCTCTAATCGCACGACTCATTGCAGCGAACGCAAGCGGCGGTCGTCCCATGTACGGGACGACCGCCGCTTTTTGCTATCTACCGACTGACGCCGCGGGGATAGGTCTCACATGCACCAAGGGGTTGACTAGAGCTCGCAAGCAACCTTGTAGCCATCGCCGATGGCGTCGCGGATGTTGCCGCACTTGTTGGCATCGCCCAACACGTGGGTGGTAACGCCGGCTGCAGCAAGGTCGTCGGCCAACTTGGTATTGGGACGATAGCCCATGGCAAGTACCAGCGTATCGGCATCGGCGATGGTGTGGATCTCGCCGTCCTTTTCGTAGCTGATGGCATCCTCGGTAATCTCGGTCACCTTGGCCTCGGTCAGCACGTGAACGCCCTTGGAGAGCATGCGCGTGATGAGCACCGCGCGACCGGCGCCGCCCTCGTTGGCGGCGAGCGTCTTGGTCATCTCGATGACGGTGACGTCGCGATTGGCCGGCGACAGATCGTTGACCAACGGGGCCAGGTAGTCGGCCGTCTCGCAACCGACGGTGCCGCCGCCCACGATGACAATCTTTTTGCCCGGGAAAGCCTTGCCGCCCAACAGGTCGTCAGCCGTCATGACCTGCTTAAATCCCTGCATGAAGGCCGGGGCGATGGGCTCGGCGCCATAGGCCAGGACGACCTCGTAGCCGGCGTAGTCACGCTGAATGTCCTCGGCAGTAAGCTCGGTGCCAAATACGCACTTCACGCCGACCTCGGCCAGGCGACGGTACTGATACTTGATCACGCGGGTGAGTTCCTGCTTTGCCGGCGGAACGGCTGCGATACGCATCTCGCCGCCCGGTTCGTCCTGCTTGTCCACGAGCACCACGTTGTGGCCGCGCTTGGCGGCAATGAACGCCGCCTCCATGCCCGCAGGACCAGCGCCCACAACCAGTACGTTCTTGGCCTCGGCGGCAGGCTCGTAGCCAGCCTCGTCGCGCTCCACGTCCGGGTTGACGGTGCAGGAGATGCGCTTGCCAAACATAATGCCGTTCAGGCAGCGCAGGCAGCCGATGCAGGGACGGATATCATCGGCGTTGCCGGCAGCGGCCTTATTGCAGAACTCGGCATCGCATAGGTTGGCGCGGCCCATCATGCAGATGTCGGCAGCGCCGTCCTCGATCAGCTCCTCGGCGATCCAGGCCTCGTTAATGCGGCCGACCGTGGCAACGGGAATGTTCACGTGCTTCTTGATCTCGCGCGAGCAGGCGGCGTGCGAGGCCTGCTGCGTACCGGCGGCGGGAATCGCGGAGCCGCGCTTGATGGTGGTGCCGCCCGACACATGAATCATGTCGACGCCGGCCTTCTCCAGGCGACGTGAGACGTAAATCATGTCGTTGAGGGTCAGGCCGCCATCGGTGTACTCGTCGCCCGAGATGCGGACGTCGATGATAAAGTCCTTGCCGCAGCGCTCGCGAATCTCGGCGATGACCTCGAGCAAGAAGCGCATGCGGGCGTCGAGCGAGCCGCCGTACTCATCGGTACGCTTGTTATAGAGCGGGGTCAAGAAACCGCCGAGCATGCCGTGGGCGTGCGCCGCATGGACCTCGACGCCATCGACACCGGCCTTCTGCATACGCACGGCAGCATCACCGAACTGATGCGTGAGCTCGTGAATCTCGTCGACCGTGATAGGACGCGGCGCCTCGCGGGCATAGGACGGGCCCACAAAGGACGGAGCGATCAAGCGCGGCGTGCCCGGAATGTTAAAGGCCATGTAGGCGGGGTGGAAGAGCTGCGGCATGATCTTGCAGCCGTACTCGTGGACGGCTGCGGCGAGCTTTTCCCAACCGGGGATAAACGTGTCGTCGTAGCAGCACATGTCACCCGGCAGATAGGTGTAGGTGGGCTCGACCGTCACGACCTCGGTAATGATGAGGCCCACGCCGCCCTTGGCGCGGGCGCGGTAATGATCGACCAAGTCATCGGTCACATAGCCATGATCGGCCAGGTTGGTGGACACCGGCGGCATAAAGACGCGGTTCTTGACCTCGGTCATACCGACCTTGATCGGGCTAAAGAGCATTGGATAGGCAGAGGACTCCATATAGGGTTCCTTTCATTTGAGCCGCTCGGCGGCAGTTGCTGACGTATCTATCGTACCACCAACCGCGCAGCACCCGACCGTGCGCGCTCCCCCAGCCTCTGCTCAACCCCAAAAAGTTGCGGTGAAATACGGAGTAGATGAGGCTTTTGACAGCCAAAACAGTCCGTATTTCACCGCAACTGATGGATGGGATGTGTTAGAGACCCAGGTAGCTGGTCATGCCTTCGACGGCGAGCTTAGCGCCGGCTACGGCGTGAACAACCGTCAGCGGGCCGTTAACCACGTCGCCGGCGGCAAAGACGCCAGGCACGGTGGTCATACCGTTCTCATCGACCGAAAGCAGGCCGCGATGGTCGGTCTCCAGACCACCCGTCGTAAGCACAAGCTTGTCCTTGGGCACCTGCGAAGCCGCAATCACAACTGTGTCGGCAGACGCATGGTCGAGCTCTTCCTCGTAGCCCACCACATTGTTGTCCTCGTCAAAGATAGCCGTTTCGAACACCGGACCGTTATCGTCGATGGCGCAGATCGCCTTGCCGCACACAATCTCGGCACCGTCAAGCTCGGTCAGCTCGACCTCGTCGTCGATGGCCGAGATATGGCGCGAGCGGGCATACACGGTGACCTTGCGAGCGCCCGAGCGCAGGGCTGTGCGGGCAACATCCATGGCAACATTGCCGGCACCGATGACCGCCACGTTCTGCCCGATTGCCACGCTCGCGGGATCGACCAGGTAATCGATGCCAAACAGCACGTTGCCGCGCGACTCGCCGGGAATACCCAACTTTCGAGCTCGCCAGGTACCGGTACCGACAAAGACCGCGTCGTAGCCGTCACGTAGCAGGTCATCGATGTGCAGCGCGCCGCCGATGGTGGTCGAGGGGCGCACGCGCACGCCGAGCGAGCACATCACGTGACGGTACTTTTGCACGAGCGCACGGGGCAGGCGGAACTCGGGGATACCGTATTCCAGCACACCGCCGATCTCGGGGCGCTGTTCAAATACCGTGACGGCACAGCCCAGCTGGGCCATCTTAATGGCCACGGTAATACCGGCGGGACCGGAACCGACCACAGCAACCTGTTTGCCGCACGACGGCGCGGGCGTCCACTCCTTACGATCAAAATACGCTGTCGAGATATAGTTCTCGATGCTCGAGAAATGCACGGGTGTACCCTTGCGGCCCTGGATGCAAGCGCCCTCGCACTGGCCCGAATGATTGCACACCATGGAGCAGACCGCGCTCATGGGATTGTTCTGGAACAGTAGCTCGCCCGCCTCTTCTAGACGACGCTGTTTGAACAGGTCGATGACCTGCGGAATAGGCGTCTGAACCGGGCAGCCCTTAATCTGACAGAACGCCCTTTTACAACCTAGGCAACGATTCGCCTCTTCGACAATGTGGATAGCCACGCAACTCCCCTTTTTAATGCAATCCAATGGGGCGACGACAAAGACCCTTCACCGCCGCCCCCATGCAGGTAATCTCAATCTGCCGACACGGCAAAAGCCAATGCTATAGCTCGCGATGAGAAGCCCCGCAGCGAGCAGACATGTGCTCGAGTGTCGCCAGGCAGTCAGCCGCCGTCGCCGGTACGCTGTTCTCGACCACGCAGGGAATCCCAGGGCAGGCGGCAGCCGCCCAGGCCACCACAGGCTCGAAGTCATATCGTCCCGTCTCGCCCACGCCATGACACACCAGGCGCGAACCCGTACCGTCGCACCATCCGGCTCCGTCCTCGTTATCAACGATCTCAAAATCCTTGGCGTGCAGCACGCGGATCTTACTGCCGCATAAGTAGAGCATGCGCGCGGTGATTTCCTGCGCTTCGTCAACGACACTGGGGTGCAGCAGCGATACCGGGTCGTAGATCACGCCGAGCGACGGGCTCGAGACGCGCTCCAGCACCTCACGGCAGCGATCCGGAGTATTAACCGTCTCGTTCCAACCGGGCTCGATCAAAATTTGCCCGCCCACGGCCTCGGCCCGATCGCAGACGCGTGCAAGCCCGTCTGTAAACGCTTCGAGTGCCCCATCGGTCATGCGGTCGTCAGCAACGCGGTTCTGCGCATTGGGGCGACCGGTCTCGGTGCCAACCGGGCATCCGCCGAGCATCTGGGCAAAGTTCAGGCATGCCTCGTACTCGGCAATGTTATCCATGAGCTGTTGGCGATCGGGCGTCGCCAAATTCTTATAGCAGCCGAGCACGGCGACCGAAACGCCCGCCTCGTCGAGCACCGCACGCAAATGGTCGGCAAGCTCGCGGGTCAGGCCGCCTCGATCGATCCCCATCGATGCGTAGAGCACCTTGCTCGGCAGCTGAATGCACGAAAAGCCCAGCTCTCCCGCCATGCGGATGCGTTCCTCGACGGTCCCCTGCGGAAGGTCGTGCAAACGCACACCCGGAGTAATAGCCCCCACGTTATTCACATCCCTTATGAGCGTTGATGCCCGGGGTGTATCCGCCAAACGGGTCCTCGATGGAGCACACGCCCGAGGGGGCGAGCGGATCGCGCTTACCGGCCAGCTTGTCGTGATGCATGGTCTCGATATAGGCAAGCACCAGCGGCGCCACACCCTTTGCATCATTTTTGACCACGGGCTCGCTCATGTAGTAATCAAACGTGCCCTCGCGGTGCGCGGTGTTTCCCAAGCCCGCAACCAGGCAGATATTGTCGAGCGCCAGCTGCCCGTCATACTCGGACAGGCAGGTCTCGCAGATGCCGTCGAAGGCGCGACGGCCGTACTGGTAGTAACGCTCGCCCAGCACGCCCAGACGCACGCCCTTCATGATGGCGTTGGCAAAGATGGCGCTGCCCGACTCCTCCAGGTAGTTGGGGGCGATATTGGGCAGGTTGATGACCTGATGCCACATGCCGGTCTTCTCGTCCTGATACGGCAGCATGGCGTCGATCAGGTCGTGGAACATCTTGCGAATCTCGTCCTTCTCGGCTGACATCGAAGGCGGCATGAGCTCCCAGGTATCGATGAGTGCCATGGCAAACCAGCCCTCGGCGCGCAGCCAGAAGTTAGCCGAAAGGCCGGTGACCGGGTCGCACCAGAACTGTTTGCGGCTCGCGTCGTAAGCGTGATAGTACAGACCGTTGAGGGGGTTGCGCATCAGGTCATGCACGACCTGGAACATATGGAAGCTGTCCGAGCAGGCACGACGGTTGTGGAAGCTCAGCTCGTACTGCATGTAGAACGGCTGGGCCATATACATGCCATCGAGCCAGATCTGGTTGGGATAGACGGCCTTGTGCCAAAACACGCCTTCTTTGGTGCGCGGCTGGGTCTCGAGCTGGCGGTAGATGGTGTCCATGGCGGCACGGTACTTGGGCTTGCCCACCAGGTCATAGAGCTTGTAGAGGGTCTTGCCCGCATTGACGTTATCGAGGTTGTAATCCTGCGGGTTGTAATGCTTGATGGTACCGTCGTCCTGGACAAAGAAATCGATGTAGTCATCGGCAAAGGTCAGGTAGCGCTGCTCACCCGTGATCTCGTACAGCTCGATGAGCGCCTTGATCATGCAGCCGTCGATATAGTTCCAGGTGTTCTCCTTGCCGGCGCGAATCTTTTCGATATTCCAAGCCGGCGCCTGCGGCGTAGAGGTTTCGATCAACTGCTCGATATAACGGTCCAGGATTTGATTGCAACCCATTGCTGTCCCCTCTGACATAAACGATAGGTGAACGTTACCCCTAGTGTAACGCGAACGGGGAATATAGGGTGAACGTTAACCCTATATTCCCCGCAAACGGCAGACTTTTAGCGGCAAACGGCGGTGAGACCCGCGGCGATGCGATGCGCCAGGCGCTCATAGCCGGCAGGACTGTAATGCAGACCGTCCGGCATATAGAGCTCGCGGTGCTCCGGCAAAAACGGGCTGATGCCGCTTTGCGCATACAGGTCAATCACCGGAACGGAGTAACGGTCACAGACCTCCAGCATCGCTCGCACGTAGGCGTCTTGCGTCAGACCCAAATGGTTCGCCTCATCGCTTGCCGGGATATCCTTCTCGTGCTTACCGCTCGTCTTGCACGGCGTCATAAACACGAGCTTTGCCTGAGGTGAGCGCGCCGTGATGGTGCGGATCAGGTAATCGAGTGCACCATAGAACTCGTGCACGTCCGTGCTGCCCAGCTCTCCAAGCGGCACGTTGCGGCTAAAGTCGTTGACGCCGCCAAAGACAACATAGACATCGGCCACATCGTCGATGCCGTCCAAGCGCTCGACAAATGAATCGGTACGGTCGGCCTTGATGGCGATACGCGAACCCTTGATGCCAAAGTTCTCGACGACTGCACCTCCCAGCAACGCGCCCAGATGCGAAGTCCAAGAGATGTCGTTGCCGCCTGCGCCGCATCCGTTATCGCCCCAGGTGGTCGAATCGCCAAAGCAGCAAATGGTCGATTCACTCAAACTCTTCGTTTCCATAATCTTCTCCTCATCCGCCCATCGACGGTCATACAGGAACGTACCGTTTATTCGCAGCATGCCGAGGGGCTATGCACGGGCGCATTCCGCAACGTGCGAATCGAGCCATTCGATATCCTCGACAAGATGTGCCACGCCCAGATGGTGTTCACCCGGACACACCTCGTGCCGCAGGCCATCTCTGCGACCCAGCAACTTGTAGGCATCGCGCACGATCTCGAGCTGCTCGTCAACATTTTTCAGCCCGCGCGAACCGTTCAGATGATCCTCTTCGCAGCTTTGCACTAACAACGGGCGCGGCGCAATAAGCGAGGCAATATCGCCCATGTCGAGCAAGCGCCAAAGTCCGGGTGTGTAGTTGCAGCTGCAATTGCCGTTGAGGTGCAGCAGCGAATCATCGACACCGTACAGGTAGCCCGAGACAAACGTCTTGCATACGCGTGGGTCGAGCGCCGCCAGATACAGCGTCATGTATCCGCCGCCCGAAAAGCCAAAACAGCCCAGGTCGTCCATGGCAATGTCGCCGCGCGCCTCTAGGTAATCGATCAGACGCATGTTATCCCAGGCGTTGAGGCCCGCAACGGTAAGTCCCAGCGGCTCGGCCATGCGCGCCTGGTTTAGGCACGTGCCGCGCAGAAAGCTGTTCTCGTCATCGCCCTGACCCTTCCAGTCACGACGGTATCCCCAACCGCGTGCGTCGGGGCAGACGGTCACGTAACCCATACGCGCCAAACGCAGACCGTAGTCGTAATTGAACTTACGCACAGCATCATCGACCGCCGGCACGCCTGTCACGCCCGCAACACTTGCGGCGCCTGCTCCCTGATGGCCATGCGGGCAGATATAGCAACGCTTAAGCCCCCGTCCATCAAGCTTCGGATGAGACGGCTCCAACAGGTAAAACGGCATCCACACATCGTGCTCAACCTGCAGCATCGCATGAGTACGCACAATGCCGCCGGCAACCCGCACGCGGCTGAGCTCACGAATCTCAATCGGGACGCGGTCCATAAGCGAAAGGCCCAAAACATCGTACAGACGAGTCCTGGTCGCAATCTTCCATGCCTCAAAATCTGCAGGAGTCTTGCCCGTAAAAGCAGCCGAACGCCCCTCGCGCTTCAGCCGGGCACGCAGCGCAGGTTCGTCTTCGCAGTACGTCTCGATGTGCACGGTGCGGCCGTTGGCAGACAGTTCAGCCGTCTCAACCGCATCACCGTCGCCGCCCTCGGGATCCCAGCCATCCCCACCGGCAAGCACCTGCTCGCGAGCGTACCCGGCGGCAGCCATCACATCGAGTTCATTCGCCCACGGCACCCAGCCGGTAGTATCACCCGCCGGCCCATGCAGAATCGCGCCAGCATACTGCACGCAGTTGTGTGCCGCCGGCTTATTCCAATCCCACCAGCCTTCGCGCTTGATATGTCGCCCCAGCCAGCAATCGATCAGCACAGTTTGCGCCCATTCGCGCCAAGGACGACCCAGGTAGACCGAATCCGGCGCCACGCCATCCGGAGCTGTAAACGAACAGCCGTGGAACACAAAGCCGTGCGGCTCGCCTTCGGGCGTCGACGCCGCCGTCACGTAGCCGTTCACGTCCATATCGCGGTTGAGCGAGCGGATCTCGCACCCCTCAAAGTAGGCACGCGCGCCGCCAAAGATAAAGTCGACATCGCCCTCGATCCGGCAACGTCGAAAATACTGGCGTCCCACCCGGCGCGGCGCATACTGTTTGGGTCCTATGAACCCGCCCGGTTTGGCCTCATGCGGCGGCAGCGGACCCAAAAACAGCGTGTCTTGGTGTCCCTTAATGCAGCAGGCATCGACAACCAGACGGTCGCCATCGGCATACAGGGCAATCGCCTGACCGACCTCGCGCCCATCGCCCGCATCGTTTTCGATCGTGAGGTTTGCAAGCGTCACGTCATCGGCATCGACCAGCACCGTATACGTGCGGAAGGTGCCGAGCTTTCCGTCCTGGCCGCTGCCGTCCTCCGAGGGCATCTGCGCCGCAAGGCCGCCAACGATACGCACGCTGTCGGCCGTCTCTCCCTCAATCGTCACATGCGAGCGACGAATCTCGACCCGTTCGCGGTACTCACCCGGCTCGATATGGATTGTCACCGGCCGTCCGTCATTCGGACAGGATTCGTCAATTGCCTCCAAGGCCTTAGAGATACTGTGATATGCCCCCGCACGCTCGGGCGAAACCTCAAAAAATCGTCTCTCACTCATCATCAGTCACCGCGTCCTTTCGTCGTAGACCGTCTACGTTGCAGTTTCGGCATATAAAAAGTTCGCGCAATGGGTCGGGAAGGCCCTGCCCATCGCGCGCCGCGACATACCGAATTTAATTGTTTAGGAGCAAACGCCTACGCACGGATAACCTTGTCGACGTTCTGGAGCTGCAGTTCCTCGCCGTCCTGGCCCTCGATCACCACATTTTGCAGGTCGAGTACCTTGACGTTTTGCGCGATGATGCCCTGGCGCACCATGGGCTCAACGCCGCAGGCCATGGCCGGGACAAAGGGCTCGGCATCCGGCGCGAAGGTCACGTGGACATCCTGGAACGTCAGGCGCGTCACTTTGCTCTCGGGCAGGCCCGTGATGTAAGCAGCAGCCGCGTGGCAGTTAGTAGCCTCGATATCACAAAACGTCGTGGCACCAAAGCCGGGTGTGCGGTCGTCGACGGGCAGCGCCTCGCGAGACTGCACGTAATCGGTCTTGCCGTCCTTGTCGCAGAAGTAGAACGAGTTGACCACGAAGGGCGTGAGCACCTCGTCCATGCGAATGTGCTCAAAGGTGATGCCCTCGTTGACGGCATCCTTGCCGCGCCCGCGGCGGGTCTTGACGCGCAGGCCGCGGTCGGTGCGCTCAAAGAGGCACTTGCTCACGGTAAGGTCCTTGATGCCGCCGGCAGCCTCTGAACCCAGGACCACG
Organism: uncultured Collinsella sp.; assembly: GCA_958420355.1. Classification (GTDB taxonomy): domain Bacteria; phylum Actinomycetota; class Coriobacteriia; order Coriobacteriales; family Coriobacteriaceae; genus Collinsella. The sequence continues at coordinate 39,908 of CATZJG010000016.1, read as the reverse complement.
GCGCCGTGACCATCGTGCATGTAGCAGTGAGAGATCAGCACGTCGTGCGTGGCGGGACGAAGCTCGGGCTCAATGCCCAGCTTGCCGCTCTTGATGGCGATGCAGTCGTCGCCCACCGAGAACTGACAGCCAAGGATGCGGACAAAGCCGCAGCTCTCGGGATCGAAACCGTCGGTGTTGTGGGAGTTCTTGGGGCCCTCGATGGACAGGCAGAGCGCATCGACGTGCTCGCACAGGATGGGGTGGATGTTCCACGCCGGGCTGTTGCGGACGGTGAAGCCGGCCAAGCTCACGTTTTGGCACTCGGACAGGAAAATCATGCGCGGGCGGGCGACCTCGCGGCCCTCCTCAGGACGGAAGATGTTCTTAAAGTCCTTGTTCCACCAGTTGTCCTCGGCAAAATCAGTCTGACCGTCGATCGCGCCGCGACCATAGATGCACACGTCGTGCACGCTCAGACCCGTAAAGGTAGAGCAGTAGGTCGAGAAGCTCTCGCCCTCCCAGCGGCCCAGGGGCAGCATATCGGTGCCGGCATACCCGGCACCCTCGTTGCCCGTGACCGTACCGGGAATGTAGGCAAGCGCCGCACGATCGTGGCGAGCCAGCAGCACCGCTCCCTCGGCGAGCTCGATGTTGATATTGCTCTTAAGGAAGAGGGACTTGATACGATAGCTGCCGGCGGGAATCAGCACGCGGCCACCCTTGGGGCAGGCCATGATGGCAGCCTGGATGTTGGTGGTGTCATCATGCTCGGCATCGCCCTTGGCGCCACAGTCGCGAACGTTGATGGTAAAAGACTCAGCCGGCGTGGTGACACCTACGCTCAGCTCACGCTCGCCACAAACAAAACGAACCAGGTTGCGCTTGCCGGGGGTCAGGCCGTCGACATAGGTCTCGACCGTATTCGTGGTACCGGCGGGCTCGTCGTTGACAAAGATCTCCCACGTATCGGCACAGGTAAAGTAGCCGCCGTCGTCAAGCTCGATCACGGCCGCGCGGGCGTTGCGCCAGATAACGTTCGTCTCCATGGATTTCTCCCTCAAAAAGATGCTCTAAAGGCAAATTGTACGCTGTTGAAAAAGGGCCGTGCCTGCCGGCGGAATTCCGGTGGCACGGCCCTGTGATTTGGACGATATGTCGGCCTTACTCGGCGGGGGTTACGCTACCGTCCTGGAAGCCAACGTTGTTGTGGGCAAAGCAGTCCTCGTACTTAAAGCCGGAGAGCTCCTCGCAAAGCGCCTTGACCTCGGGCTTGACGTCGGCCATCTTGCCACCCTCCTTGACGCGGTGAATCTCGTCGCAAAGGATGTCGCACTGCTCCTTGTCGATCTTGATGCCGCGGGCAAGGACGGCCGCAAGCAGGAAGAAGCCGGCGCAGCCGATAATCATGTAGCCGCAGATATACAGAGGCACGGTAACGGGCTGGGTCACGGCGTCGCTATTGCCGGCGGTCTGAATGAAGCCGGAGGCAGCAAGGACGATAGCCCACACGTTGACGGCGATAGCCTGGGCGATCTGCTGGCAGAGCTGCTGCGCGGAGCTGTAGATGCCCTCGCGACGACGCAGGGTGATGAGCTCATCGACATCGGGGATGTAGTTGAGCAGAACATCGGGCAGGTACTGGAAGCCGACGTAGAAGAACTTCCAGATGGCGAAGATGATGGGGTAGGCGATCATGGCGATGGCGACCGTGGAGGTGCCGTTGATCTGACCAAAGGCGAAGTAGTTGTAGGCGATGATGCACGCAGCGCAACCGACGTTGGCCAGGTACCAAGACTTGTGGAAGCCCTTCTTGGCCATGAGAGCGACCCAGATGGCGGTGCAGACGATAGCGACGACCTTGCCAGGCATCTCCATCACGGACTCGTAGGACTTAGGAATCTGCAGGCAGTAGACGATGAAGAAGGACAGGCAGGCAGACCAGCAGGCAGCAGCGAGCTTCGTGGAGACCTGTGCGTACAGGACCTTGCGGAAGGACTTGTTGCGGAAGGTGGAGATTACGTCGATGAAGAACTTCTTGATACCCTCGCCGACGCTCTCGATCTTCTCCTGAGCGACCTCCTCGGGGGTGTGCTCCCACGTGGACAGGTACACACAAAGCAGCGAGATTGCCATGACCGAAGCGTTGATCGTAGCGATGATGAAGTAGCTGAACGGGTTGGTCTCGCCGAAGGTGCCAAAGCCAAAGCCGACGAGTGCAGCCATCAGGAAGCCGGCGGCATTACCAAAGAGATGCTTGTAGCCGGTGAGGTACGTACGCTCCTTGAAGTCGTCGGTCATCTCGATGGTAAGCGGCGACAGGTTGGCGGTGCAGAACGTATACGCGACGTTGTAGATCAGGTACAGCACAAAGTAGTACGGGAAGCCAAACGGCGTAGCCACGAAGATGAGCGGCTCGGCGATCATCATCGGGATGGCCAGCAAGATCCAGAAACGACGACGACCAAAGATGCGGCCAATCTTGGTGGCATAGAAGTTATCGGCCACAAAGCCCATCAGCGGGCAAAGAATAGCGTTGACATAGATGGCAAACGAGCTGATCAGTGCAGCCTCGCCTGCGGACAGGCCACACTCCGTGGACAGGAACAGCACCATGTAGCTGTGCGTAAAGGTCAGGGCACCGGAATTGAGCATACCGCCCATACCAAAGCCCAAGCGCGTCCAGAATGTGATCTTACGCTTTTTTCCAATCTTATTAGTCATCGAGCTCCCTCTCTTTTCTCGATTGTCTTGCAGCAAGACATTGGAGTCCACACTGACATCTGTCTGCCCAGCGTTCAGGGTGAACGTTTAGTTAGATTATGCGCGATTGCTTACGACAGGTGAACGTTCACTTGAATAATATCCTTGAACGGTCGATTTTTACCGCTGAACGGACACAATTGAGATCATCACACCTATTTTCTGCTGGTAAGGGTGCCATGCTGGACAGCCATGAGATAGGTGAACGTTTATCAGATTCTCCAACATATTCACTTAACCACAAAACGAAACCCCGCCGGGAACACTCCCGACGGGGCCGACGACATAGCGCTACGCTTGGGTGCATTTGCCACTACAGGCAGACGCCGTCCTTCCAGATGCTGATCTCGTGACAGCCACGGCGCTCGGCACTCGTGAGTTTACCGCTCGCCGTCTCCAGCACCAGCTGGTATAGATCGTGAGCAGCCTCGTCGAGCGTGCGCTCACCCGTGGCAATCACGCCGGCGTTAAAGTCCATCCAGTTGGCCTTGTGGTCGCACAGACGCTGATTGGTGAACACCTTGAGGGTAGGCGCCGGCGCGCCAAACGGTGTGCCGCGGCCGGTCGAGAACAGAATCACGTGGCAGCCGGCAGCCGTCAACGCCGTGGTGGATACCATGTCGTTGCCCGGACCGCACAGCATGTTCAGGCCGTGTTTATTTGCCTGGCCGGCATACGGCAGCACGTCGACGATGGGGGCAGATCCGCCCTTTTGCACGCAGCCGCAGCTCTTGTCCTCGAGCGTGGTAATACCGCCGTCCTTGTTGCCGGGGCTCGGGTTCTCGTAGACGACCTCGCCGTGGCTAATAAAGTAGTCCTTAAATCCATTGAGCATGTCGGAGGCAGCGTTAAAGACCTGCTCGTTCTCGCAACGGTCGAGCAGGATGCTCTCCGCGCCAAACATCTCGGGCACCTCGGTAAGCACCGACGTGCCGCCACGGGCGACGACCATATCGCTCACGCGACCGATCGTGGGGTTGGCGGTAATGCCCGAAAGACCGTCGGAGCCGCCACACTTAAGACCAATGACCAGCTCGGAGGCCGGAATGGGCTCGCGCTTGGACTGCTTTGCCAGGTCTGCCAGCTCGGCCAGAATCTTGTGGCCCTCGATTTGCTCGTCGGCTACATCCTGGCAGGTGAGAAAGCGAACGCGCTCGTGATCGAAGTCACCGAGCTCGTCGAGCACCTGCTGGTGTGTGCAGTTCTCGCAACCGAGCGACAGGAACAGCACGCCGGCCGCATTAGGGTGACGCGAGAGCGCCACCAGCAGACGACGGGTCTGGGCATGGTCGGCGCCGGTCTGCGAGCAACCAAACGGATGCGGGAAGTAGTAGACGCCCTCCAGCGAGCCATCGACCAGATCCTGGGCCTGCTCGCACATGGCACGGGCGACTTCGTTGACACAGCCGACCGTGGGGATGATCCACAGCTCATTACGCGTCGCGGCACGACCGTCGGCGCGGCGGAAGCCCATAAAGGTCTCAGGCTCAACGGGATCCACGACCGGATGCGTGGGGTTGTAGGCGTACTCGACCTCGCCCGAAAGGTTGGTCTTCACATTGTGCGTGTGGAGCCACTGACCGGGCTGGACATCGCCCGTCACATGGCCGATAGGAAGGCCGTACTTAATGACGTCCTCGCCGGCGGCAATCGCGCGCACCGCCATCTTATGGCCCTGCGGAATATCCTCCACGGCCACGACCTCGCCCACCCCGGGAACCGCGACGGCAGTGCCCTTGGCAAGCGGCGACAGCGCAACGATCACGTTATCGGCCGGATTGATCTGGATAGTATTCATTACAAATGGTCCTAACCCTACAGGTTGAGCAGAAGTCGAGACGCGGGCACGCCGTCCCGCGCCCGCGTCTGCGCCGGAAATTTACGCCTGAGCGTTGGCGAAGGCCTGCTTGGCGCCCTCGGCACGCACGACAGCGAGCGCGCTGACGACAAACTCCTCAAGACCTGCGATCTGCGTAAGGTCCTCGCCCCACATCTGCTCGTTGGTGAGCACGTCGTGCACCAGCTGGGCATCGTCGGCGCCGGCATGGGCGGCGTAGAAGTCGAGCACGAAGGCGTCGTCCTGAGCGGTGTACTCGGTGCCGTCGGAGCGACGCAGGTGCAGGCCGTCGCCCTCACGGGACACGAGCTCCTGCGTGTAGAAGGAGATGAGCGTAGCGAGGCTCGTCGCCAGGCACTTGGGCAGGTTGCCGGTCTCGGCAACGTAGTCCTTGAGCGTGGGCAGGTCGCGAGCGCGCCACTTAGCCGTGGAGTTGAGGCAGATGGAGAGCAGCGCATGATCAATAAACGGGTTGTCGAAGCGGTTTTCGACGGCGGCGGCAAAGGCCTTGCAGTCCTCGACATCCAAGTCGGCGGCAAGCGTCGGAATGACCTCGTCGTAGAGCATGGTGTTCATGAAGCCGCGAATGGTCTCGTCATGCATGCAGTCGCGCACGATATCAAAGCCGGCAACCCAGGAACCCGGAACGAAGGCGGTATGGGCACCGTTGAGGATGCGGACCTTGCGCTTTTTGTACGGGGTGACGTCGGGAGTCACAAAGACACCCGGAAGACCAGCCTTCACAAAGGGAAGCTTCTCGGCAAGCGACTCGTCGCCCTGGATGCCCCACATCTGGAAGGGCTCGCGCACGGCCAGGAAGGGATCCTCGTAGCCCAGACGCTCGGCAACCGCCGCGGCCTCCTTAGGATCGCGGATGCGGCCGGGGACGATGGTGTCGACGAGCGTGGTGCAGACGGTGCAGTCGTTAGCCATCCACTGCGCAAACTCGTCCTCCCAGCCCCAGTCGCTCACATACTGGTTCATGATGCGCAGCAACTCCTCGCCGTTGTGATCGATGAGCTCGCAGGCGAGGACGATGACGCCCGGCTTACCGGCAGCCCAGCGGGTGTGGAGCACCTGGGCAAGCTTGGCGGGGAAGCTCGCAGGTGGCATGTCGTCGGCCTTGCAGGACGGGTCATAGGCGATACCGGCCTCGGTGGTGTTGGAGACGATAATCTCCAGGTCGTCAGAGACGGCGACCTCCATCATGGCGCGGTAGTCGTCCTCGCGGTACGGGTTGATGCAGCGGCTGCAAGCGCTAATCACGCGGGACTCGTCGACCGTGTTGCCGTCCTCCTTGCCGCGCACCAGCACGGTATACAGGTCGTCCTGGGCATTGATACCGTCGGCAAAGCCAAAGGCGCCGCTGATGGGCTGGACCATGACGATCTTGCCATTCCAGCCGGTCGCCTCGTTACCCATGTCAAAGAAGCGGTCAACGAAAGCGCGTAGGAAGTTGCCCTCGCCAAACTGCAGGACCTTCTCCGGCGCGTCCTTGGGAAGAAGATAGCCCTCGTAGCCGATCTTCTCGAGCGTATCGTAGCTGATGTTCTCCATCTATGTGTCTCCTTAGATAGCCGTTAGCGTGTAAGCAAAACGGGGGCGCCGCGTGTGGCGACGGCGCTCCCGGAACCAGGTTTGGATTTAGGCCTCGACGGTGTCCAGGTCAAAGCCAAAGTAGCGGACCGCATTGTTGTAGCTGATGTCGCGCACGATGGTGCCCAGCAGCTCCATGTCGGCCGGGTACTTGCCCTGCTCGACCCACTCGCCGATCACGCTGCACAGCACGCGACGGAAGTACTCGTGGCGCGGATAGGACAGGAAGGAACGGGAGTCGGTGAGCATGCCGACGAAGTTGCCCAGAACGCCCTCGTTGGCAAGGGCGGTGAGCTGCTCGCGCATGCCGACTTCGTTGTCGTTGAACCACCAGGCGGAACCGTTCTGGATCTTGCCGGCGGTCGGGGCCTCCTGGAAACAGCCCATGACGGTATCGATCATGGTGTTGTCGATGGGGTTCAGGCTGTACAGGATGGTCTTGGGCAGACCGTAGGTCTCCTGAATGGAGTTGAGGAAATCAGCGAGCTGGTCGGACGGCGTGTAATTGGAGATGCAGTCGTAGCCGGTATCGGGACCGAGCTTGGCAAACATGGCACGGTTGTTGTCGCGCTTGCAACCAAAGTGCAGCTGCATGGCCCAGCCAAGGCGCACATACTCGCCGGCGACAAACTGCATGAAGGCCGTCTTGTACTTGAGGACCTCGTCCTCGGTAAGCGGCTCGGCGGCAAGGCCCTTGGCAAAGATAGCCTCAATTTCCTCGGCGGTAGCCGGGGCGTACATAACGTAGTCGAGCGCGTGGTCGGAAGCGCGGCAGCCCAGCTCGTGGGCGACATCGTAGCGCTTGGAGATGGCGGCCTTCATGCCCTCGAAGTCGCTGACCTCAACGCCGGCAACCTCGGAAAGGTGCTTGCAGTAGTCGGCGAACTCCTGGCCACGCTCGATGCGCAGGGCGGCATCGGGGCGCATGGCGGGAACGACCTGGACGTCAAAACTGTCGTCGGCGGCAATCTTCTTGTGCCACTCAAAGCTGTCGGCGGGGTCGTCGGTAGTGCAGATCATGCGGACGTTGGACTGCTTGATCAGGTTGCGGCAGGTAAAGCTAGCCTCAGCGAGCTTGGCGTTGGCAAGGTCCCAGACCTCCTGGGCAGTCTTGCCGTTGAGGACGCCCTCGTAGCCAAAGTAGCGCTTAAGCTCCAGGTGGCTCCACTCAAAGACGGGGTTGCCAACGCAGCGACCCAGGGTCTCGGCCCACTTTTGGAACTTCTCGCGAGCAGGGGCGTCGCCAGTGATAAAACGCTCGTCGACGCCGTTGGCACGCATCAGGCGCCACTTGTAGTGGTCGCCGCCCAGCCAAACCTCGGTGATGTTCTCGAAACGCTTGTCCTCCCAAATCTCCTTAGGAGAAATGTGGCAGTGATAGTCGACGATGGGCATGCCCTCGGCAAAGTTGTGGAACAGTTCCTCGCCGGTCTTAGTGCTCAGCAGGAAATCCTGATCGTCCATAAAGTTTTTCATCAAACAGCCCCTTTGCTGGCAACGCGGGCGCACGGCGCGCTCGTTATCCTTTAGGTGAACGTTCACTATACTAATCCATTGCACCTCAAAAGGTGAACGTTCACCTAACCACCACGGGGTGAACGGTAGATTTTGCCCGTTCAACGGTTGCCGGAGATGTGACTTGCATGTATTGCGGACTGTTTGGCGTCCCCGAACACCGAACTTGAGCGCTTTTGCTCAGGTGGGTCATGTCCCGACGTACATTTTTGGGAGTATTCAGCATTGGAGCGCGCCGTGCGCCATCCTCAGCGTCCTATTTGGAACGCAGATAGCGCCCGATCGGCATAAAAAGTGCCCCCGATGGCAAATTACGCCATCGGGGGCACTTAAAACAGTCGTTCTGCACCTCATTCAGGGCATGCCAATGCTGAATACTCCCAAAAATGCACGTCGCAAGAGGGGGTACCTGCTCAATCGGCTAAATACCCGCAAGTTCGCAGTAGCGATCGACATTGCTGGCAAATACCATCTCGACGGCGCCCTTCTGGACGGGCACCGTCGGGGTCCTTCCCCACAGCAGATAATCGCCCAGCGTCTTAGCGCCGCGATACGCCAGGCTCGTCGGGTCCTTATAGACAATATTGGTAAAGATACCGCGGCGCAAGGCCAGAGCACTTTCGGGAAACAGGTCGTTGCCGATCACCATGACCTGACCGGCCTTGCCGGTCGAGACGAGCGCGTCGGCAACCACTTCGGAACCAACGGCAAAAACGCTACAGATAAGTTCGGGGGCGTCCGGCGCACTCAAGCGCTTTTCGAGCTCATGCTTGAGCTGTTTGACTTGCGCATGGGCACCTGCAAGATCCTCAACCTGCCATGGAATATCACGTTCGCGCAGGTAATTGTGGAAGGCGCGGGCGGTTAGATAGTGCGAATCGGTATATGGGTCGCCTGTCAAAAGGAGCACGCGGGCGTCGGCCCCAGAAGCATGGACCAGGTTTGCCGCCTGCTCGGCCATAAGGCTGCCTGCCGTCGAATAATCGGCCAAGCTCGCACCCAAACGATTCAAATGCGGACGGTCGCCGTCGACAAGCTCAATCGTCACGCCCGCCTCGGCGATCTGCCCCAAAAGCTCAGTCGCACGATCGTCGCCCGGCGCATAGGCGAGCAAGCCATCAATCTTCTCGCCCACCTGCAGACGCTCGTCGATTTGCTCGAGTGCATCAGCGTAGCCGCCCACGCCAAATTCAACGCGCTCAACCGTAATGCCCCGGTCGATGACCTCCTGTTCAAAGCGATTGCAGCCTTCCCACAGGTAACGGAAAAAGTACGCTCCCTCGCGCGATGCGCGGGGCAGGCAAAACACCAGATTGATATCCTTGCGGCGCAGGCTTGAGGCACTTGTGTTGCGGTGATAGCCCATGGCCTCGGCCTTAGCGTTCACCTTGGCGCGCACGGATTCGCTCACGCCGGCCTTTCCCGTCAGAGCCTTGTGCACGGTATTGATGGAAACGCCAAGCTCGGCGGCTATGTCCTTCATGGTTACGCGAGCGCTCATGCGGTTACTCCGTTATAGATAAGTTGCCAATTAATAGTCCAGTTAACGATACCCCAAAAATACTCTTCGACTCGCCGTGCTCTCCCTCAAATGCACAAAGCGCCCCGCGAACGGATGCCCGCGGAGCGCTTGGATGTCCGGACCTTATTTGATACCGCGACCCAAGTCTTCGGCGATTTTGTCCACGCCCTTAAGTGCGGCGCACGTCTTTTTGTTGGAGCAATGCCCGGTGCAAACGCCGCCCTGAGCGCAGTCGGCGCAAGTGCCCTTGCGGTAGATGCGCACGCATACCGCGACAAACGCAATACCGATAACAGCCAGTACAACAATATCGATAGGTGCCATAGCAAGCCTCCTTTAGTTAACTATCACTTACTTTACCCCATTCTCCACCTACCAAAAAGGGACAGGTTAATTTTGGTCGGTTTTATCTGCGGAAACGCCACATCTCCCCACCACATTGGTACAAGGCAAACTATCCGGAATGGGTGAAATCATGATCATAGAGCTCATCTCGCTGCCTCACTCAGCAATAAGGTTTACCCTGGTGCTATTTTTCTCGATACGATAGACGCCGACCTTGCCTGTAACGCCATAATGCTTTTTAAGTAGACCCATCTCCGCAGAATTGGACTCGATTACGATGAGCTTGTCATAACCCGACAGAAGGTTATCCATATTGGGCTCATAGAACGCGCATATGGCATCGGAATGCGGGGCAAACAAATAATATCGAGCCACATACGTGAAGTAGTACGAAGTCATAAGCCCATCGCGATCGGAACCGAACAGCAAATAACGAGTACCGTCTTCTTTACCCGATGCCGGCCAGCGATCACCGACGACATCTCGGACCGTCGCCGGAAGCGAAGTGTCGTATGTCTTTGCATTGAATAGCATGCCGTTGTATTCACTCGTCAAAAGGCCAAGCGACAAGGCGATGCAGCCCATTACAACCTGTTGGTATCGCCGCTTATGTAACGGCGTTGCATGGCAGGGGGAACCATCGGACCGGAATTTCATCTGCCCCTCAAGCTCAACGGTAACTGCCATCGCCAGGCCACCGACAAACAATGCAATGATGCTGCAAGCATAACGATCGAATCCAGCAAGCCTCAAGGCCTCGTCCATTGGCATCGAGAAAATGTACATGGCGAGAATACCCACATAGTAAACAATTGTCATGAAATCAAGCGCAACCAGTGCGCGGCGCACATGTGTCAACTGATGCCCAAAGCGCCACCGAGCAGCCGCTAGCAATGCGACAACAGCCAAGTTGCCGAGCAGGAAACCGAGCGCAGGCCTGGTAGTTAAATCGATGGAGGTCGCAAAAAACGTCGAGACGACCTGCGCGATCTGGGCAGTATTCTTACCGCCGACCACCGCCGCGTGAGCAGCATCGCCCACATCGAACTTATTCTTGACGCCCGCGAGCGCCGTGGCCATGTGCCAACTCCACATCAGATAAGTGAAAAAACCCAAAACACCTGCGACGGCAGTTGCACCAAACCAGCGCAGGCGAGCGTTCCAGCTGCGATTCCTGAGAACAACGTGTCCGCGCGCTAAATGGTAAGCAAGCACAAATGCAACGAATACGACGCCCGTCGACTTCACCACTATGAGCTCCGCCATCAACGGCACGAGCAACTTGAGCTCGCGGCGAACATCACCGTTATAACGATCCACGACTGCCCAGCACGCCATCGTGAGGACCGGGAGCACGAAATCAACCAAAAGGTTATTAATGCGAATCGTTACATTGAAAAACGTAAGGAGCGAGCAGCCAGCCCCTAACACCGCATATGGCAGAAACGAACGGCGATTGCGCACAATACCAAGAACAGCATAAAAACATGAGAAGATAAAGGCTGCCTGAACAACGAGCATTGTTCCCTCGGCATGGCCTAAAAACGTGCATGCGCAGTACAGCAGTGAAGTTGTGCCGAGCGGATAGTTGAAAAACTCAACGAGACCACTTGACGCCGTGGGGAAAGCCCCCGTCTCCAGCATGACCTTGAGCGCTATAGCCCAATGCGTAAAGTTATCGTAATGCTCGAGACGCGCCGACAGCAGGGGCCACAGAAAGATCAACATACCTAGGAGAAAACACGCGTCAGGGAGACCAAAGGGCAATCCAGCAAGACCACGACCATGGAGACAGGGCATTGCCGCTGCACCGGCGATGGCGCCCACCACAACCACCCCCCAGGTGGCAGGGGCAAGCGCGCCCACGATTCCACCGGCATACGTGACGACCCCCATGACACACAAGGCACACACGGGAGCGAAATGCACATCCGTCTCGGTCAAACGATGGATCCAATAGCACAGACCGAAGAGCGCTAGCAGGAACAGCGCCGCACGGCCGAAGGCAGCAATAATCAGCATGCAGCGTCTCCTTCGACATGAGCAGAATCGTGACTGGTCCGCTCCGCATCCCGTGAATCGCCGCATCGATCGCTATCACGCCTGGAGCGGCGGCGGGATCTCCATACGCGGTAACGCGAAAGAAGCGCCCTTATCCTCATGCGGACAATACGCACGATATCGTCATAGGTGGTGTTCCAGCTATCAAGCTCCTCGGCGATGCCCGTTTCGCGATCGTACAGCAGCTGATCATAGATGCGACGCTCCTCGAGCGAGCGGTGCTCGATTCGAAGCGCCGCGTACCACGACTCATCATCGCCACATTTGGATTGAAAGAGGCGCACAAGCCTACCAGAAACGCATGTGCAATAGCGACCATCTCCCAAGCGCACCGCAAAGCTGCGCAGCTCCTCGGGAAAGGGATCATCGATGCGCACGAGTACACCACCGTCTGACATGTTGATGGCACGCCCCGCGAAAACACCCACAGGGCCTTCGTCATCCGTCTCGTCCGAACTGCAATCGGGGAAAACGCCACCTTCGGCCACGGCTTCGCCGGTGCCCTCGGTTAGCTTCGGCCACTCATCCTCAACCGGCAGTGCCGTCAGCACCGCAGGTTCGTCTACGGAGATGCGAGTACTCTTGCGCGGCATGGACCGACCACCCGAAAAGGCAATAGCATACAAAAGGGCAATCAAGTTGTAGCACAACCAATAGATGATCACGGAACTGTACACGAGCGCCATGCCATACTTTCCCCATGTAAATCTGATAATAGCTGCAACCGAGAGCACCACGAGCAACAGGTGTGGGAGCATGTTCCACAGGCTACCGCTGCGATTGGTCGTCTTGTCTTTACGCGTAACTTTGAACTTGGTCTCGCGGATACCGAGCGTCTCAAGAAATACGGGAATAATAAGTGATGGCGCCAGCGTGGTGTCGATGATTTGACTCCATTTCTAACTGCGAATATTGCTCGAAAGCAATTTCATAGACCTGCTATAAAAGAAATAGCTCGGCAGCAAAAAAATTAGTAACTGCCAGAGTGTGCAGTTAACCACTTGGAAGTCAAACAAGGCAAACATAATGGGCGCAAGAATGAAGATGATGCGGTTGAAGAATGACCACCAGTACAGAAAACTGCACAGATAGGTAATGCGCGCGGAAAAAGAAATCTTGCGGGAAAAGATGACACCCGTGTTTTGGATGCTCTGAATCACACCGCGCGCCCAGCGGATGCGTTGGTGCACCATCGAGCGCACATCCGTCGTCGAGAGGCCGTGAGCTTCGACCTTATCAGTGGCATAGGTAATATAACCCGCCATCTGCAGACGACAGCTCGTCTCAAAATCTTCGGTGATCGTATGATACGGAAACCCGCCAATCTCCTCCATACCGGCGCGCGAAATCACGGCATTGCTACCGGTGTATGCGCAGGCGTTGGACGAGTTGCGCATCTGGTTTACCTCGCGTGAGAAGAAATCTTGCTCATTAGGAATCTTGTCCTCGGCGTACAGATTGAACTGAAAAAGATCAAGATTATAGAAGCTTTGCGGCGTCTGAATCAAACCGACTTTAAGGTCCTCATTGAGTTCGTCCTCGGAACGATAACGCCATGCGCCGGTCGCGCCATCCTGAATATAGCGAGGTAGCAAGAAATAGGGCACGGTATCTACGAGAAAGCTGCTACGCGGAATCATGTCGGCATCGAACGTCGCGATCAGCGGTGAAGTCGTGTGCCTTAACGCGTTGTTGAGGTTGCCCGATTTGGCATACTTGTTATCCTCGCAGGGGATATAACCAATCCCAAGTTCAGCCGCAAGGGAAGCGACCTCTTTGCGGCAGCCATCGTCAGCAAAATAGACGTGCACCCGAGAACGATCGGGATAGTCCATGTAGGTACAGGCGTTCGCTGTCTTGAACAACACGTCAGTCGGCTCGTTGTGCGTAGCGATTACCACGTCAACGTCGGGATAGTCTTCGGGCAAGATTTTCGGCATAACGAGATGTCCGCTGTCGGCCTTAACCTTGCGGTAGTAAAGTTCGAAGGTCGTAAACGCGGTTACTGTCTCAGCGATGAGCAGCAAGACCGCAAAAACCATCTGGGGAATCCCCTGATCAAACGGCAGGGTGAACAGCAGACGCCATAGCAGATAGATGACCATAAGGACTGCAGTGACGATAAAGGTCGTCACATCGCGCTTCCGTGCCCCCTGTTTTTCCACCACGCTTTTCTTGGCTTTCTTAAGCTCATGAACGTTCACGGAATCATCCCCCTATTCAAAGACCCATGACTGCTGGATACGGTAGTTAGTAAAGAACAATGCCGTATCAACAAACGGTTTGATGATGAAGACCGGTATGGGCAGTGCAACGGAAATCAAGAGGACGAGAGCTGCGCTCGCCAACATACAAGCTGCGCACAGGGCAATATAGCGGCAAAGGCTCCGAGAACAGCTGGAATTATCCGCTTTGAAGACGATATTTCGATTCAGCATATAGTTGACAAATGCCGAGACGACCCGCGCAACGACGGTTGCCCACACGATGGCTGCGCTGGTCGCGACACCATGCGACCATAGGAGTACGAGCGCAGAGAACAGTGCCCAATCCAACAACGATGTGCAGAGCGAAGAGAGCGTGTAGCGCGCAAACGCAGAGAATAAGACACCAAGCACGCGAAGCGAATCAACAACGGGACGGAAATGTGATGCCTCGTTGTCACCCTCGTAGACCGTGGTAATGGGAACCTCGAAGATGCCACCCGCACGCCGCGCCAGCACAAGCATCTCTGTCTCGAACTCATATCCGTCTCGCACCACAGCGAGCATACGGCGCATAAGCGACGCCGGAAGGCCACGTAAGCCCGTCTGCGTATCACTCACATCGACACCGCAGAGCACGCGCATGGCCCCAAGCATAAAATTGTTACCGAGCTTACTGCGCGCAGGAACGCCATTACCGTCAAATCGGCGACAGCCAAGCACCAACGAGTCCTGGTGCAGACCGAGTTCGCGCGCAACGGCGCGGATATCGGCAGGCAAATGCTGACCATCGGCATCTGCCGTGACGGCCCCCGCAACAGTCGGGACCTGTTCCAAGAGATAAGAAAAGGCAGTCTTGAGAGCCGCACCTTTGCCGCGGTTGAGCCCGTGAACAAGAACCGTAGCACCAAGCGCGCGGGCGCGGTCAAACACCACAGAACAGGACGCGCTGCTCCCGTCATCCACCACAACGATCGGTCCCGGCCATCCGAGCACGAGCTCCTCAAGTAGTGCGGCCAGCCGACCACTCGGCTCATACGCGGGAATCACCAAAGCTATCCTATTGTCGATATCTGCCATGAGCAAATGGATTCTCCAACATAATGAATCGATTTGCGGACGTCGATTATAACGAAATTGCCTAGCGGTTAAAACAAAAGCCCGAGTGTCGCTGAGACACCCGGGCTCGTGGAAAGGGGTTAATCCTTAGTCGGACTTAGGCGGAAACTGCGGCGGAAGCAGTGTTGGTCTCGTCCTCGTCGGTCCAAGCGTGCTTGGGCATAGGACGGAAAATCTGGAAGAGCATCGCGACCAGCAGCACGATAGCCACAACCGTCCAGAAGCCAAACTGCCCAAGGACAAACAGGTTATAGAACTGGTTGATGAACAGGCCGATCACCCAAGCGAAGGCGCACTCGTAGCCGAGGGCAATCGCGGTCCACTTGCCGGAATCCATCTGGTTGCGGATGGTACCCATAGCGGCAAAGCACGGAGCGCACAGCAGGTTGAACGCGCCGAAGGCAACGCAGGCGCCCATGGTGGGGAACATGCCGGCAAACGCGGTCCACAGGCTCGGGTCAGTCTCGGCAGCGTCGGCAACGGACAGCAGCGAGCCGGCGGTGGCGACGACGTTCTCCTTAGCCACAAGGCCCGAGACGGTCAGCGCGGTGGCCTGCCAGGTGCTAAAGCCAAGCGGGGCGAAGATCCAAGCGACCAGGTTGCCCAGCATGGCGAGCACGGAGTAGTCCATAAACTCCTCGGGGATGCCGTCCATCGCAGGCAGGAAGCCAAAGGAGCCGTTGTAGCTACCAAAGTTGGACAGGAACCAAACCACGACGGTGGACGCGAAGATGACCGTGCCGGCCTTCTTGATAAAGGCCCAGCAGCGCTCCCACACGTGCAGCGCCCAAGAGCGAATCGCCGGGAAGTGGTAGGCAGGAAGCTCCATAACGAACGGCGTCGGGCGGCCGGCGAAGAGCTTGGTCTTCTTGAGCATGAGGCCCGAGGCGATGACGGCAAAGACGCCCAAGAAGTAGAAGAGCGGGCTGATCCACGCGGCGGTGGTGGAAGAATCGCCGATGATGGAGCCCATGAGCAGGGCGATGATCGGCAGCTTGGCGCCACAGGGAATGAACGTGGTGGTCATGACCGTCATGCGGCGGTCCTTCTCGTTCTCGATGGTCTTGGTGGCCATGACGCCGGGGACGCCGCAGCCCGAGGACACGAGCATGGGGATAAAGGACTTACCGGACAGGCCAAAGCGGCGGAACACGCGGTCCATGATGAAGGCGACGCGGGCCATATAGCCGCAGTCCTCCAGGAAGGACAGCATGACGAACAGCAGGAACATCTGCGGCACAAAGCCGAAGATGGCGCCCAGGCCGCCGACGATACCGTCACAGACGAGCGAATCGACCAGGCCACCGTCCTCGGTGCCGCCCGCCACAAGGGCGTCGTGCACCACGGTGGTGATACCCGGAACATAGGGGCCGTACTGCGCCGGGTCGACCGAGTCGGCATCGTCGCCCGCAGCCTCGACGGCTGCATCGTAGGCGTCGCGGCCCTGACCGAGCACATACCAGCCGTCGGTGCCGAAGAGCTGGTCGTTGGTGAAGTCGGTCACCGTGCCGCCCAAGGTAGAAACGGCGATGTAGTACACGCAGAACATGATGACGACAAAGATCGGCAAGCCCAGGATACGGTTGGTAACCACGCGGTCGATCTTCTCGGAGGTGCTCATCTTGGCCGGGGCCTTGGTGAGGCACTCATCGATGATGTGCGCGATGACGCCATAGCGCTCACCGGTGATGATGGACTCGGCATCGTCGTCGCAGTCCTGCTCGCACTGGGCGACCAGCTCCTCCACGCGAGCGGCCTTCTCCTTGGTGAGGTTGATGAGCTTGCAGGCGTCTGCATCGCGCTCAAACAGCTTGACGGCGTAGTAGCGACGCTTGTTGGCGGGAACGCTCGCAGGCAGGTTATTCTCGATGTGGTCCAGAACGTCCTCGATGGAGGAATCGAACTTGTGCTCCGGCACCTGACCCTTAGAAGCAGCGGACTTCTTGACCTGATCGAACAGCTCCGTGATGCCCTTGTTCTTAAGAGCGGAGATCATCATGACCGGGCAACCGAGCTTCTTGGAGAGCTTGTCCGTATCGATCTTATCGCCGTTCTTCTCGACCAGGTCGGCCATGTTGAGGGCAACGACCACAGGCAGGCCGGTCTCGATGACCTGAAGCGCCAGGTACAGGTTACGCTCGAGGTTGGTGGCGTCGACCACCTGAACGACCACATCGGGCTCGCCGCTCATGAGGTAATCGCGCGAGCACTGCTCCTCGGGGCTGTAGGGGGAAAGCGAGTAGATGCCAGGGAGGTCCGTGATGGTAACGTTCTTGTCGCTTAGGAGCTTGGCTTCCTTTTTCTCAACCGTGACGCCGGGCCAGTTGCCAACGTAGCCGTTGGCGCCGGTGATCAGGTTGAAAAGCGTGGTCTTGCCGCAGTTGGGGTTACCCGCCAGCGCGACATGGATCTGAGAATCCGCCATTCAATCCTTCTTCCTTGTGTGCCTGCGCTGCTTTCTCCGCGCAGGCTGGATAATGTGCTTCAAAGATGCTGCATTAAGTTAGAAAAACCTAACTTTATCTGCAGAAATATGCGCCGCGAGTCCTTACTGAACCTCGACGACGGCGGCCTCCTCCTTGCGGATGGAAAGCTCGTAGCCGCGCACGTTGATCTCGACCGGATCACCGAGCGGTGCAACCTTCACCACCTTGAACGAAGTGCCCTTGATGAGCCCCAGGTCCATAAGGTGGCGGCGAAGCGCACCCTCACCGTGAAGCTTGACGATGGTGGAGCTCTCGCCCACCTTAACGTCACCCAACGTCTTCATCCTCTTGTCCCCCTTTCGGTTTTTATGAAATGCTGCGGACTAACCGACGGTCATGATGTGCATGGCAACCTTGGAATCGATACCAAAGCGTGCGCCCAGCACGGTGACGATGATATTGGCGCCACTCGAGCTCACCACGTGGATTTCGTTGCCCTCGACAAAGCCGAGGTCCTTGAGGTGGTGTTTCATGTCCTCATTGCCCTTTACACGGGACACGCGCACGGTTTCGCCCGCTTTTACCATCGAAAGCGGCATTGCCGGCATCTGCGGTCCGCAAGACATGAGTGAGCTCCTAACGTCGGTTCGTCCTCAACATCGACGCGATAAAAGTTAACCACGTCTATGTTCACTATAGTAAACTAACACGTGGTTAACTTTTTGGAAAGGGTCCACATTCAGATTTCGAAAAAGTTTCCTATACGAAACAAAGGCGCCGCAAAGACTGTCTCTTTGCGGCGCCTTGCCATACCAATTGATGCAACAGAGGGGACTGCCCCTTTGTCACATTGTTGAGGTTAGAGCGAGAGGTTTCTGATCGACGTAACGCAGGAGGCCTCATCTACGCCCGAAACGCGGAAGATGATGTCCTCGCCGCACTCGCCGTAGAGAGCCATGAGTCCCATGACATCGCGGCCATCCGTGTGGCGATCGCCGATGCTGACTGACACGTCGCTACGATGCTTGGCAATGATGTCATAGAGCAGCGCAACCGGGCGGGCATGTAATCCCAACGGATCTTTAATCGTCTTTGTAAACTCGACCATGTCCCCTCCCACGACATCGCACATTCGGCCGGCAAACCCAGCCACGTGGTAGTTATTGTAGCGTTAGATGCTTGTTGAAGCCCGCCAGAAGCTCGACCGGAAAGCGCGTCCCGTTATTTGGCTGGATTCTGGGTCGCAGTTTCCAAAAGGACCCTGTTTGGGAAACTGCGACCCGTTCTGGACGCAAATTCCGGGTCGTAGTTTCCGCGACGCCCAGTCAACCTATACCCTCGCAACCTCGGCGCATAAAAAACGAGGGAAGGTACGTGTCCTTCCCTCGCAACAGGCAATATGTAGCCGCTCGCCTACATCAGGCGCAGGCTGACGTCCTTGAGCTGGGCGCCACTAACGGCACTCGGGGCGCCCGACATGAGGTCGGAGCCGCTGGCCGTCTTGGGGAACGCCATAACGTCGCGGATGGAGTCGGAACCGGTGAGCAGCATGCACACGCGGTCCAGGCCCAGAGCAAAACCGCCCATCGGGGGTGCACCAAACTTGAGCGCCTCCATGAGGAAGCCGAACTGCGACTCGGCGCGCTCCTCGGTAAAGCCCAGGAGCTTGAGCATAGACATCTGCATCTCGGCGTTGTGGATACGCATGCCGCCGCCGCCGGCCTCAAAGCCGTCCATGACAAAGTCGTAGGTGCAAGAACCGGCTGCCAACGGGTCGGCCTCGATCTTGGCGATGTCGGTCTCGGTCGGCAGGGTGAAGGGCTGGTGCTCGGCGGCATAGGCCTTACGGTCCTCATCCCAGTGGAACAGCGGGAAGTTGACGACCCACAGGAAGTCGTGGCCCTCGCGCTTGATCTCGAGCGCGTTGGCCATGTGGGAACGCATGCCGCCCAGGATCTCGTCAGAGAGCAGGCGCGGGCCGGCGGCAAACATCACAAGGTCGCCGGGCTCGACGTCCATGCGCTCGCGCAGAGCCGCCATCTCCTCGTCCGAGAAGAACTTGACGATGGGGCTGTTGATGGAGCCGTCCTCGCGGAAGGCGATCCAAGCCAGACCCTTGGCACCAAACGTGGAGGCCACGCCGGCGAGCTTATCGATCTTGGCACGTGCCCAGGCACCGGCGCCCTTAGCGTTGATGGCCTTGACGACAGAGCCCTCCTCATTTGCGGCGGTCGCAAAGACCTTGAACTTGGAGTTGGCAAAGATGTCGGTCAGGTCGACCAGGTGCATGCCATAGCGGGTATCGGGCTTGTCGGAGCCATAGGTGTCCATGGCATCCCAGTAGTTCATGCGACGCAGCGGCGTGGGCATCTCGACACCCATGCGACCGAAGGCATCGGCAAGAACCTCTTCGAGCGCGCTCATGACATCGTTCTGGTCCACGAAGGACATCTCGATATCGACCTGGGTGAACTCGGGCTGACGGTCGGCACGCAGGTCCTCGTCGCGGAAGCACTTGGCAACCTGGTAGTAGCGCTCAACGCCACCGACCATGAGCAGCTGCTTCAGAAGCTGCGGGGACTGCGGCAGGGCGTAGAAGTTGCCCGGCTGGATGCGGCTGGGAACGATGAAGTCGCGGGCGCCCTCGGGCGTGGACTTGAACAGGGAGGGCGTCTCGACCTCCATGAACTCACGGTTGTGCAGTGCCTCGCGAATGGCAAAGGTAAAGTCGGAGCGCAGCTTGAGGTTGGCCATCATCTCGGGACGGCGGAGGTCCAGATAGCGATAGCGCAGGCGGGTGTCCTCGCTGGTCTCGATGCCGTCCTCGATCTGGAACGGCGGGGTGACGGACGTGTTGAGAACCTCGGCGTGGTCGGTCAGGACCTCGATCTCGCCGGTCGCGAGCTTGGTGTTGGTGGTCTCCTCGCCACGGGAGCGCACGACGCCGTGGATCTTGATGGGCCACTCGGGACGCATGGTCTCGGCGATCTTAAAGGCGTCGCCGTCGGAGTGCTCGGGGTCGAAGGTGAGCTGCGTGATGCCCTCGCGGTCGCGAAGATCGCAGAAGATAAGGCCGCCGTGGTCGCGGCGACGGCTCACCCAACCGGTGAGGGTGACCTCTTCGCCCACGTTCTCGCGGCGAAGCTCGCCGCAGGTACGGGTGTGCATGGAATGCTCGTCGATGGGACGGGTCTGGCTCATACCAGTGATCCTCCTTTATGGATCTGTGCCGCCCCGTGTCGTTCCGGGCGGCGTCGTACAGATTTGCCCAGCCTGCGTAAACCGCGCAGCCAGACATGGCGTTATATCTTATCGCACCTGTGTCGATGTGCCGCGGAAAAGTAGCTCCTGCCCAAAGACTTGACGGAGACGAAACAATTGACGCACCGCGGCACCCGCCCGCGCTCGTCACGTGCGACAATATGCCCCAATAAAACAGCACTTGGAAAGGCCCGTCATGACTGCACGCCTCATTGTTATGGATATCGACTCCACGCTCATCAACCAGGAGGTCATCGATCTTTTGGGCGAGGAGGCAGGCGTGGGCGAGCAGGTGGCGCAGATCACCGAACGCGCCATGCGCGGCGAGCTGGACTTTAAGCAAGCGCTCGAGGAGCGCGTGGGGCTGCTTGCCGGCTTGGATGAGAGCGTGTTCGAGCGCACTTTTGAGCGCGTGACATTTACCCCCGGCGCGTTAGAGCTTGTGCGCTCGGCGCACAGCAAGGGCTGGAAGGTCGGCGTGGTGAGCGGCGGCTTCCACGAGGTCGCCGATAAGATCGTGGCCGCCGCGGGCATCGACTTTTGCCTCGCTAACCGCCTGGAGGTCGTGGACGGCAAGCTTACCGGTAAGTTGGCTGCCGACATTGTGACCAAGGAGTCCAAGCTCATCCAGCTGCTGGACTGGGCAGTTGAGTGCGGCGTCGACATGGCCCACACGGTCGCTATTGGCGACGGGGCAAACGACATCCCCATGATCCAGGCCGCGGGCACGGGCATCGCGTTTTGCGCCAAGCCCAAGACGCGTAAAGCCGCCCCGTTTACCATCGACGAGCGCAACCTGATGCTCGCCATGGACATCATCCTGCGTGACTAGCCGATCTGTCTAACAACAGAATCAATTCCTCTATGTCTAGTTTCCGAACAATTTTGTCTTAGTGTTCGGAAACATACCCTTTGAGTGCTAGACTTTGCGCCGTCGAAGGGAACATATATGGATAAGCGAGATCTTGAGCAGTTGCTGAGCGATGTTGCCGGCGGATCAGTCACCCCTGCCGACGCCCTTACACGCATCCAGACGGCCCCGACCGCCGACCTGGGTTTTGCGCAGCTCGATCTTTCGCGCGGAGTGCGTCAGGGAGCCGGCGAGGTTGTCTACGGTGCCGGTAAAACTGCCGAGCAAATTGCCGCCATTATCAAAGCATTACTCGATGCAGACCAAGAGCGCATCCTGGTCACGCGCCTGGATGCCGAAAAAGCCACGCACACCGCTGAGCTTCTCGGCAACGACAGCGACCTGGGGTATGTCCCGGACGCCCAGCTCGCCCTCGTGGGCGGCAAGCCCTCCCCTACCGGCAACGGACGCATCGTTGTCGCCTGCGCCGGCACGAGCGACCTGCCCGTCGCCGAAGAAGCCGCGTTGACGGCCGAGTTCTATGGCAACGAGGTCGACCGCCTCTACGACGTAGGCGTCGCCGGCCTGCACCGCCTGCTCGCGCATGCCGAGGAACTCGCCCAGGCACAGGTGGTCATTGCCATCGCCGGCATGGAGGGCGCGTTGGCGAGCGTTATCGGCGGTCTGGTGAGCTGTCCGGTCATCGCCGTTCCCACCAGCGTGGGCTACGGCGCAAGTTTTGGTGGCGTAGCCGCGCTGCTCGCCATGCTCAACTCCTGCGCCAGCGGCGTTTCAGTCGTCAACATCGACAACGGCTTCGGCGCCGCCTACCAGGCAAGTCTTATCAATCATCTGAACGCCGGCACGCCCTGCGCCCGTTAAGGAGCATTCCATGTCCAACCATCAGCACACGCTTATCATCGACGGCACCTCGGGCATCAGCGGCGACATGACTGTCGCGGCCCTGCTCGACCTGGGCGCCAGCGAGGAGCACCTGCGCGAACAGCTCGCTACGCTGCCGGTCGACGGCTTTGAGATTGCCGTTACGCGCGTAAACAAGCATGGCATCGACGCCTGCGATTTTGACGTCCAGCTTGCAGAGGCGCTCGAGAACCACGATCACGATATGGCCTGGCTCTACGGCAACGAAGCGGCTGCCGAGCACACACATGAGCACGAGCACCACCATCATGGCCATGGCGAGCACGAACACGAGCACACACACGACCATGACCATGAGGCCCACGGCCATGGTCACGAGGGTCACCATCATGCCCACCACCATCACCACCGTTCTTTGGCGGACGTCACCGCCATCATCGACGGCTCGCAGCTAAGCGATGGCGCCAAGCGTCGCGCCCTCGCCATTTTTTCCGTACTCGCCGCCGCCGAGGCCAAGGCTCACGGCAAAACGCCCGAGACCGTCATGTTCCACGAGGTGGGCGCCGTCGACTCCATCGTCGACGTCTGCTCTGTCGCCATCTGCCTCGATGACCTAGGTATTGAGGACATCGTGGTCGAGTCGCTCTCCGAAGGCCACGGAACCATTCGCTGCGCCCACGGCCTTATGCCCATTCCCGTCCCCGCTGTCGTCAACCTGTGCCAGGCGGGCAATATCGCCCTCACGCCCGCACCGGTCGCCGGCGAGCTCGTGACGCCCACGGGCGCCGCCATCGTCACCGCGCTGCGTACGTCCGACCAACTGCCCTCACGCTACCGCATCGAGGCCGTCGGCTACGGTGCCGGTAAGCGCCCCTACGAGGGCTGCTCCGGCACGCTCCGCTGCCTGCTCGTCCACGTGGACGCATAGCCATGGATGCCCGCAAAGAAAAAAGCCGCGCTGCTATTGTCACGGCGTTTTCCGAGCTCCTTCGCGAGGAGGACTACGGCAAGATCACCGTCGGCGACATCATCGCGCGCGCTCACGTAGGCCGCGCGACATTCTACGGCCTCTTTAAGAGCAAAGACGACCTACTGTCCGAGCTCGTGAGCGATATCTGCACCCACGCCCTCGATGACGATGGCACACCGCTCGACGACCCACTCGTGCAGATCGAGCATATTCTCAACAATCTCTGGGAGCGTCGCCAGGGCGTCCGAGCCCTCGTAGCCGGCGCCGGCTCACGCGTCTTCGCCGACTGTTTACGCAAGACCATCATGTCACGAGCAGCCGAAACCGTCCCCGCCGACCCCACAGGCCCCGCTGGCACCATGGACCGCAGTTTCCTCCTCCACCACATAGCCTCAAGCTTCGTAGGAATGGTCCAATGGTGGGCCTGGCACAACTTCGAAGCCCCAAAAGAGGACGTAGCCAAAGACTACCTATCAGCCATAAAACCCCTCTTCAACTAAGTAAGAAGCTCATCCCAAAGCATCGCCCCAACCCAGGCCGCCACGCATCCCAAAGTATCACTCGCGCTTCAACGCCCCCAACAGCAACAAGTCCCTCCCATCCAAATTCAGATTTATATTTTGGATTGCTTGCTCAAGCGCAACAAAGACCCCGCAGCTGTCCGCATGGGGTAACTTCCCAGCGCACTCCGCAGGACGCAAAAAGGCTCGCCGCACGAAGTGCGCAGCGAGCCTTTTTGCATGTCCGAGGACGCGCTGGGAAGTTACCCCATGCGGCCAGCGGACAACTATGTAGTCTTGGACTAGAACATGCCCAAGAAACCATGCACAAACAGTGCAGCCAAAGCGGCACCGACAAACGGAGCGATGCCAGGAACAAGCAGGCCGTACTTCCAGTTATTGTCAGCCTTGTTCTTGATCGGCAGCACCTGATAGGCCATGCGAGGACCAAGGTCACGAGCCTGGTTCATGGCGAAGCCGGTGATGCCGCCCATGCCCATGCCAACAGCCCAAACGATCAGACCGACGCAGATAGCGAGCATCAGAACGTTCTCGCCGGCGCGGTTAGCGGCAGCAAGGATGGCGCTGATGAACACGAAGGTGCAGATAGCCTCGCAGAAGAAGTTGCGGGCATAGTTCGTACCCTCGGTGGTGGGGTTGGTCGAGAAGATATTGCGCTGGGCAATGGGATCGACGACACCATCGGAAGCCTTGAACTCATCGGCATACATAAGCCAAGCGATTACGGCACCCGCAAAGCCGCCGAGCATATCGGCAATCATGAAGGGAATGCAGCTGCTCCACGGCACCAGGCCTACGATGCACTGGGCAAGCACCATGGCGGGGTTCATGCACACGGCGCCGCCAAAGATAAACAGAGCGACCGAGATGCCAAAAGACCAGGTGGTGATGGCAAACATGTGGCCGGAGCCCTGATACTTGGTGCCCTTGAGCACGGTATCGCAGTGCACGCCCACGCCAAAGATGATCATGAGGGCCGTTGCGCCGAATTCGCAGAGGAGTTTGGTAAGCATAAAACCTTATCTTTCTTGTCGGTTATAAACGATTCGTTTAGGCCGCGCACTAGTGCTGCGCGACGACAACGCCCAGGCCATCGGGAATGACGGCAACCTTGGCATCGGCACCCTTCATCTCAAAGGCGAGCTTGAGCGCCTCCTCGATAGTGTTGACCGGCGTCATGTGCATATCCTTGAGCATCTGGTGATCGCACAGGTCGGTGACCATGATCACAGGGTGATGCGCCAGGATGCGGGCGAAAATCTGGCTCGTCCACTGGTCGGGCAGGGTCTCGTCCTTAGGACGGTCGATGCAGGCGCGCTCAAACTCTGCCGGATCGTTGTCGGCGATGTTGTGATAGAAGCCCTCGCCACCGTGACCGTCGGCACAACCGGCGACATCGATGATCACGCCGCCCTCGGGAAGTGTGGCCTCGGCGGCGCACATGCCCTTCACGGCCTGATAGATGTTCTGGTCGAGCGGGTAGCCGCCGTTGGTGGTGATGGCAATCTCGCACTCGACGGGCTCAACGCCGGCAAGGCTCTTCACGAACTCGCAGCCGGCCTCATGCGCCTTGTGAATGTCGCCGGCAAAGGAGCCGATGACCTCGTGCTTGCCGTTGAGCACCACGTTAAGCACAAAGGCGAGGTGAGCCATCTCGGCAGCGGCAAACATGTCCTCGCTCACGTGGTTGTGGCACAGGTTGCCGGCACGCGAATGGGAATCGTTCACAAACTGACCGTTGTGGTTGTACATGATGGTCTTGTAGCTGGCAATGCCAGGCAGGACGGACTTGCGGCTACCAGAGAAACCGGCAAAGAAGTGCGGCTCAATAAAGCCCTCGGCAAGCAGCAGATCGCAATCGGCAGCAATCTTGTTGATGATGCACTCGCCGCCAGAAGGCAGGGTGCCGATCTTTTTCATCATGCTGTCGTCAGTCGCGACGTGCATAACGATTTCCTCGTTGGCAACGATCTCCTCGCCATACTTATTGACGAGTTCCTCGTGCGTCGACGGACGGTGCATACCCGTAGCAACCAAAATACGCACGCGAGCCTCGGGCGCAGCGGAATGGATGTGATGCAGCAGAATAGGCATCGTCACACGCGAGGGAACGGGACGCGTATGGTCGGAGCTAATGATGACAATATCCTTCTTGCCAGCACAAAGCTCCTCGAGCGAAGGCGAGCCATAAGGGTTGGCAAGTGACTCCTCCACAAGCTCTTCCTGCGATTTTGTAGTCTTAAACTCGTTTTGATGACCTTCCATCACACCCGCGAAGTTCTTATCCTCGAGCTCCAGATGCAACGTCTTGTGGTCAAACGGCAGTTCACATTCAAACAATGACGAGCGCCCTCTTCCTTTCAACTGACACACTAGATAAACCGTTGGAAGGATACGCCGCTCACCGAAAAACACCACCGTCCACCGACTCATTAACACAACGTTCATATTTGACCCACAACAAAACGGCCGCGACCCCAAACGGGACCGCGGCCGCCTGTCAAAGACACTATAGACAGGATGATTTACGCAGCGCCGAGGCAAACATCTAGTCCGAGACGTGCGCACGTAAGCCATTTTGCATAAATTCATTAATTAATTGCATAAGATGGCGCATGGATTTCTGGCCATAACTGGGTAGTACCCTCCGGAGCGTGCATTTTTGCGAGTATTCAGCATCGCGGGATAAGATTTTGGTGCCAAAAATCTTTCAAAAGGTAGATAATCCTCATGACTCGACCCATCTGGATAGCATGCGGCGAGAAACCAGCCATATATGATCGTCGCCAAAGCCCAATCGTCGTGCAAAAGCATCAACAAAGGCAGCGAAAGCCGGCTATGGCCTTATGCATCAATCTTTGGCTGCTGAAAACTCCGTTTTTTGCACGTCGCCCCAAGCACCACCCTCACCCAGCGGCTGATCCGCCGAAGACCGGACATCGCAGGGCCCGCCATCAGTTTACTTTTAGGCACACTCCGCAGGACGCAAGAAGCCCTCGCCGCACTCCACGCTATGCGCGAAGCGCGCCTTATTCCCTTTAGCTTTAATCCCAGAAGACCGAGGACGAAGGGATCCGATGGGTTTCCCTCTGAATGCACTCCGCAGCACGAAGCCCCCTTATCCGCAGCTCCGAAGGAGCAGGATAAGGGGGCTTCAAGTGCGAGGACGCATTCAGAGAGAAACCCATCGGGTCCCGGTGAGAGCCACAGGGCTATCGATTACCCCGTGTTCTGCAAACCTGCCGAGACGCCGGTCACAGTCGAAAGAATCAGGCTCATGTACTCGGCCTTCTTCTCCTCGGCCATCTCGTCCTGATTCATGCGCACCTCGCGAAGGGCGCGGACCTGGGCGATGGACAGAGCGTCGACGTAGGGGTTACGCACGCGAACGGCGCAGCCGAGCACGCGACGACGCTGCAGCGGCCACTCATCACCGACGATGGCAAGGACCCACTTACGGGTGAGCTGCATCTCGGTAAAGACCTTCTTGGACAGATCATCGCGGTCGCCCAGATGCAGATACATCTTGGCGATGCGCTGATCGGTCTTAGCAATCGACATCTCGATGTTGTCGATAAAGGTGCGGAAGAACGGCCACTCCTGGTAGGCAGCCTTGAGCTGGTCAAGATCGCCAAGCTGCTCGCAGGCGGTGCCCAGACCGTACCAAGCGGCCAGGTTAATGCGCGCCTGGCTCCAGCTGAAGATCCACGGGATGGTACGCAGGTCATCGAGCGACTTGGCGCCCAGACCGCGCTTGGCGGGACGCGAGCCGATCGGCAGCAGACCGACCTCGGTCAGCGGCGTCACGGTCGAGAACCACGGTGTAAAGTCCTCGGTGTTCAGCAGGTCCAGATAGCGTTCGTGGCTTGCAGTGTTGAGCTTCTCGGCCATATCCCAGAACTTCTGCGTGGTCTCGGTGTTGGTCTTCTCGACACTCGGGGCCGACTGCAAAAGCGTTGCGGCGGCAACGGACTCAACATGGCGCTGAGCCAGCGTGCGGTTGCCGTAACGGGCAAAGATGACTTCGCCCTGCTCGGTAAGCTTAAAGAAGCAGTTGACCGAACCCTTGGGCTGCGCCAGCACGGCCTTGTTGGCCGGGCCGCCGCCACGGCCCACGGCACCGCCGCGACCGTGCATGAGCACCAGGTCGATATCGTTCTTCTCTGCCCACTTGGCGATGCGCTCCTGCGCGGAGTGCAGCGCGAGCATGGCCGTGGTAGGACCGGCATCCTTGGAAGAGTCGGAATAGCCCAGCATGACCTCCATGCGGCGGTTGGTCTGGGCAAGGCGCTTTTGCACCACGGGCAGCGTAAGCATCTGATCGAGCACGTCGACGCAGCCCTCGAGGTCCTCGAGCTGCTCGAACAACGGGATCACGTCGAGC
Source organism: uncultured Collinsella sp. (assembly GCA_958420355.1). GTDB lineage: Bacteria > Actinomycetota > Coriobacteriia > Coriobacteriales > Coriobacteriaceae > Collinsella. The sequence continues at coordinate 11,673 of CATZJG010000016.1, read as the reverse complement.
TCGGGGACATCCTCCTCGTGTGCAAAGGACAGGTGCGCCAGCTCAAAGACGTCGGCCACATGCTGAGCGCTCTTGGTAAACGAGATGATGTAGCGGTGCGCCATCTTCTTGCCGTAGCGCTTTTGGATGGAGCCGATAGCGCGGAAGGTATCGATGACCTCGCGCGTCATGGGCTGCAGGTCGCCATGGATACCGTTCTCGTGGATATCCTTAAGGGCGCGGGCATGCACCACGGAGTGCTGACGGAACTCCATCTCGACCATATGGAAGCCGAAGGACTCGACCTGCCAGATGATGGTTTGGACCGGGCCGTAGGCAGCACGGACGGCACCGCAGGCGGCCAGCGAACGCTGGACGACGCGCAGGTCATCCAGGAACTCGTCGGCGCTGTGGTACATGGTGTCGGTGATACGACGGACGGTGGCGTTCAGGCGGTCGGCCATGACGAGCATGACGGCGCGATGCGGCTCGTGCTCGGAGATCAGCTCGGCGCGGGCCGTGTAGCGAGGGCTCATCTCGACCTGATGGTTCCACAGGTTAATGAGCTCGGCCGACGGCTTGCTGTAGGTAGCCTCGAGCGTGAGGTTGCGGCCGATGTGGCGGCACTTGTCCTCGAGCTTGAGCACCATGTGCGTAAAGTACTTGGCGGCGACCTCACGGCTCACCTTGGCGGTGACGTTGGGGTTACCGTCGCGGTCGGAACCGATCCAGCTGCCGGGATGGAAGAACGCCGGGCACAGCGGCGGCACAGTACCGGCCTTGTCGCCCAGCACCCAATCGTCAAAACGACGATAGATAACGGGGATAACGTCGAACAGCGTGTTATCGAAGATGTCGATGATGGTATCGGCTTCCTCGACCGGCGTGGGCTTCTTGAGCGCGATGGGACTCGTACGCACCAGGGCGTCGATCTCCTGCAGCATATGGCGCTCGTTCTCCACCAGGTCGGAGCCGCCCAGACGCGGACGCTCCTCCAGCAGGTTGGAGATACGGCGGATCTTGCCCTCGACGGCCTTACGACGGGCCTCGGTGGGATGTGCGGTAAAGACAGGGTGGAACTCGAGCTTGTCGAGCAGCTCGTTGGCACCCTCGACACCCAGCTCATTCACCAGCTGGTGATAGGCAACGGTAAGCTCGTTGGCAGGATCGACCTCGGTATCGGTCGACGCACCGGCCTCGCGCTCGCGCAGCTGCGCCACACGGTAGTTCTCCTCCGACAGGTTTGCCAGATGGAAAAAGCTCGTAAAGGCGCGAACGATGACCTGCTGCTTATCGAGCGGCAGGCTGTCGATCAAATCGACGACCTCACGAAATGCCACGGCAGTGGGCTCGTCGGCGGTGGGCACGCCCTGCTCGTCGACGGCTTCGTCGGCAGCGCAGGTACCGGGGTTGCCGGCATTGACCACAATCTCGGCTGTCAAAATCTTGTCGAACAGGTCCGCGATCTCGGGATCATACTCGCTAAGCACACGGCGCTCCAGGCGCAAGAACAGCGCCAGATTGTCGCGCAGCTCCTCGGGGATCTCGATCTCGGCGAGACGCTCCCTGGACTCGGCATTCGAGCCGATTCGGTTAACGAGGCGGTTGACCACGGCAGCGACGCGCGCCGCGGCTTCGGGTACAGACTGGTTGCTTAGGTTCTCAGCCACGTTTCCTCCCATTCCTCCTTCTATGCACGTAACATGCGGTATTCATTATAGGCGCTTGAGAAATACTTTCGACACTGATTGCGCTTTACCACACAAAAGTATTTTCTGCATTGCAAAGGTTTTTGCCCTAAATGGTCGTATTTCTCGGTGGGCGGCATACGTAAACGGGGGCATTCCGCATAAAAGCGAAACACCCCCGTAACAATCGCTCTCCATGAGCAGGGCACGTTAGCAGGCCCGAAGCTCAAAAAGATGCGCTACAGGCGCTCGCGAACCGCCTCGACGACGTTGTCCAGATCGGCGAGCACCTCGTCATGGCTCTGCATGTCGCGCACTTTGACCTTGCCGGCGGCAAGCTCGTCGCCACCCAGGACCAAGATGAGCTTGGCGCCTACCTTATCGGCTTGCTTAAACTGGGCCTTGAGCGAACGACCCTGATAGTCGGCCTCGGTCACGATACCTGCGGCGCGAAGCTCCTGCGTAATGGCAAAGACGTTCTGACGCAGCTCCTTGCCGGCGTTGGCGACATAGACGCACGGGGCCTCATCGGCACCCAAATCGCTGCCAAAGGCCTGCAGGGCCAGCAGGGCGCGCTCAAAACCGACAGCAAAGCCGACGCCCGCCGTGGGCTTGCCACCCTCGAGCTCGACCAGGCCATCGTAGCGGCCGCCGCCGCCGATGGAGCCGACGCCGGCGCCAGGGGCCTCGACCTCAAAGACAGTACGGGTGTAGTAGTCCAGGCCGCGCACCAAGGTGGGATCCTCGACATACTCGATACCGGCGGCATCCAGATAGCGCTTGACCTGCTCGTAGTGCTCGCGGCACTCATCGCACAGGTTGTCACCCATCAGCGGAGCCTCGGCCATGATCTCGCGGCAGTGGTCGTTCTTGCAGTCGAAGGCACGCAGCGGGTTGAGCTCGGCGCGCTCGCGGCACTCATCGCACATCTCGTCGGCGTGATCGAGGATGAACTGCTTAACCTGCTCGCGATAAGCCGGACGGCACTGGGCGTCACCCATCGAGTTGATGAGCAGACGAAGCTTGGAAAGATCGAAGCCCAGGCGCTTGTAGAACTCCATGAGCATGATGATGCACTCGGCGTCTGCCGCCGGATCGGGAGCGCCGAGCCACTCGATGCCCACCTGGTGGAACTGGCGCAGGCGGCCCTTCTGGGGACGCTCGCCGCGGAACATGGCCTCGGCGTAGTAAGCCTTAAACGGCGTGGAGCCCTGAGGCACCAGATTGTTCTCGACGACGGCGCGCACCACGCCGGCCGTGCCCTCGGGGCGAAGTGCCAGGCGCTGCTTGGGCTTGAGTTTGGTGTCGGTGCCCTCGGTAAAGACGCGCTCCAGGTTGGCACCGCTGAACACGCGGAACATTTCCTTGCGCACGACGTCGGTCGACCGGCCGATACCGTGGACAAACACGTCAACCTGCTCGATCGCGGGCGTCTCGATGGGTTTAAAACCAAACGGCTCGAACACGCCGGCCGCAATCTGCTGCATCTTTTGCCAGGCGCGCATCTCGGCGCCGATAAGGTCGCGGGTTCCCTCCGCCTTCTGTGCCTGCATGGGCAAACACCTTTCTTTTGTATCGCGTCATAGGTAGTGGACATTATACGGCACAAAGCAGCAACGCGGCGGCGCGCCTGACCGAACGAGGGTATGGGGACTCGTTCGGCCAGGCGCGCCGCCGCGACAGCCGGTCCGCTTTCCTCCGACCCCTTCGGGTCACATGATCTGTTGGGGACGGAGGAAAACGGATCATTCGTAGGCCCGTGGCCGCCTTGGAAACCGAATGATGGTACGAGCATCCATTCGGCTTCCAGGGCGGCCACGGACAGAACGGGGCGAACAGAAAAGAGCGACGGACGTCTACTCCCCTGCCACGCTCGCGCGCAGCTTGGCGGCGATGGGCTCGGATGCCAGCAGGAACACGAGCATGACCACGGAGCACGCCAGGCACACGATCCAGGTGCTCGCAAAGGAGCCCGTGGCATCGAACAGCACGCCCGAGACAATGGCGCCGGTAGTGCCCAAGATTGCCTTGAAAGACAAGGGCATAGGCCTTACGGCCATGCCCGCAGGCTTGAAAGGCAAGGTTGGGTGCTACCGGTGGTCGGCGATATAGCCCAAAGCGACGGCGGTATAGGCCGCGGCACCGAGCGGCAGCTCGGCATCGTTAAAACGTGCCTTGGGATGGTGCTGGGCAAAGTGTTCGTCCGTGTCGGTTACGGCCGCGCCCACGGTAAAGTACGCACCCGGAATCTCGCTCGAGATAAGCGCGAAGTCCTCACTCGCCATGGCATGGAAAAGCGGCAAGAAAGCCGCCTTGGGCAGCACTGCGCCCACGTAGCCAAGCGACGCCTGAGTCATATCGCTGTCGAGTACAAGCGGCGGAACATCCGAAAGTGTCTCGATGGTCGCCGGCGTACGATAGGTCGTAGCAACGCCGTTAACGACCTCCGCGATGCGGGTCTTTAGGTGAGCCATGAGCTCAACATCAAAGCCGCGCAGCGTTCCCTCGAGCACGCAGGTGTCGGGGATGACGTTGGCCGCCAAGCCGCCAGCAAACTTACCAACGGTAAGTGCGACTTCCTTGGCCGCCGGCACCTCGCGGGAGATAAGCTCCTGGAGCGCCAGATGCACATGCACGCCTGCCGTGATGGGGTCGATGCAGATCTCGGGGCTCGAGCCATGGCCGCCCTTGCCCTGGAGCGTGATACGGAAACCGTACACGCCCGAGAGCGCCGGGCTGCCGTAGAGCACCAGGCCAAGCGGCGACTGGCTGTTGACATGCATGGCAAAGGCCGCCTGAGGGCGCGGGTTCTCGAGCAAGCCGTCGGCGATAGCGGCGCGGGCGCCCTCGAAGGTCTCCTCGCCCGGCTGGAACAGCAGTTTGACGGTGGCATTGGCGTCGATGAGCTCGGCCTCGCGGGCCTTGAGCAGGCGCGCCGCACCAAGCAGGGCCGTCGCGTGCATATCGTGACCGCAAGCATGCATGCAGCCATTGGTGGATGCAAAGGGCTCGCCGGATTCCTCGACAACGGGCAGGGCGTCCATATCGCCTCGGAGCATGACGACCGTTCCGGCCCGCTCGTCCTTGCACGTGCCATTGCCCTGAGCGGCCGCGGCCGCACCGGCACCGATCAGGCCAACGACGCAGGAACCGTCGACGAGCGTGGCAAACGGGATGTCCATCTCGGCCAGGCGCGCTTGGATATACGCAGAGGTCTGCGGGAGGTCGTTACCAAGTTCGGGCGTCCGATGCAGATCGTGACGCCATGCGGCAAGCTCATCGGCAAAAGTTTGAGCCTCTTTGACCAGACTGTCGCCAATGGCGGCTTGCGCCGCCGCGGTGGCCTTGGGCGCTGATTGCGGTTGAAGATCGGACAGTGCTGGTGCCATAGATGCCCTCCAGTAACGTTTTTGCAGCAAGCACTTTGATAGCGTAAAGTGCAAGGTACTACTTTAAGGGCGACGCATAAAAAATGCCGCCCCGGGAGGCGGCGCAACAAATTGTTTACAATTGCGGACGCGGCTTTCGACGCAAAAAATCGAAATGCGTCTCGCTCAAGATAATCGAAAGAAAGATGAGCGCGAAGCCGGCGAGCAGGCGCGAGGTGAGCGCCTCCCCCATCAGCAGTACCGAGAACAGCACACCCGAAGGCGACTCCATCGAAAGGAGCAGCGAGCCCGTCGAGGCTGGGACGTGCGCCAATCCAACGTTTTGGATGAGCAGCGCCACGCATGTGCAGCCCACCGAGAGAAACGCCATCACACTGATAAAGCTCGGCGTCCAAACGGACAGAGGCGCTTGGGTCTCGAATAGCAGCGACGAGATCAGGCTCAGCACGCCGTTGCCCACAAACATCCAAAACGTGATGACGTTGATGTCCATCTTGCGGCCATACTTGGCGGTCACCGCCATCTGGATGGCAAAGAAGACCGCACCGCCCAGTGTGATGACATCGCCGACATTGAACTCGACGCTATCGAGCGCCACCAGACCAATGCCCGCCAGGCACAGCAACGCGGCGCCCAAGTTGTAACGGGTAAGCTTTTCGCCGCTTAGAACGTAGCTCGCAAACGGAACCAAGATGCAGTACGTGCCCGTCAAAAATGCACTCTTGCCTGCCGTGGTCTGTGCCAGGCCGATCGTCTGCAAACCGTAGGCACCCCACATGAGCGCGCCCATGCCAAGTCCAACAATCAGGTTTCGAGCGTTGAAATGGGCAACAATGCGCTCGTGGAAGATGGCAAGCATGACCAACGACGCCGGAAGAAAACGAATGTAGAGCAGCTCGAACACCGGAATGGCATCGAGCGCATCCTTCATGGTGGTGAAGGAATAGCCCCAGATGACCGCCACCGAAAGCAGCAAGACCTTCCAGAACAGCGGCGAGCGCGCACCGGCACCGCGAGAGGCACCGCCGGCACCTAGGTCTTCGCGGGCTACAGGGCTATCGGGCATATTCTCGATTTCGTTGGCAGCGTATTGGGCCATGGAACATCCTCACACTCAATCTGGGCGTGGTGTCCGCACGCGTATGGCTGCGTGCCGCCTCATGGTCAAATAAAAACGGGGCGCACCGGACCCCCGGTACGCCCCGCTACTGTAGCAACAACCAGCGTTGCATCGCAATCCAGCATAATAAAGTGTCAAACTGGAAGACCTCGATGTTCCGACGGCGTTTACGTGGCTGAACTAGATCAACTTAGTTGATTCCAGCTTTTCGATGATCCAGTCGTTGGCTTTGATGACCGGGCGGCGGAAGACGACGCCCAGGGCCAGCGACGGAATCAGATAGCTCGCCAGAATGCCTAGCTCAATCCAATACTCCATATGGTAGGCACCGGCCATAGCGGCGTGCATGGCGTTGATGCCGTGAGTAAACGGCAGGAACGGATAGATTGCCTGGAACACGGGGCCGGTCATCTCGATGGGGAACGTGCCGCCCGAACCGCCGACCTGCATGACCAGCAGCACGACGGCGAGCGCCTTGCCGATATCGCCAAACGAAACCGTAAGCGTGTAGACGATATTAGAGAACACGAGGCTCGCGACCCAGCCCGCCAGCACAAACTGCAGCGGGTCGTCGCACTGGATGCCAAAGAACAGGATGTCGCCCGCGCACACGAGCGTTGCCTGCAGCAGGGCCAGACCACCAAAGAACAGGTAGCGGCCCAGGTAGATCTCGTGCAGGCGCACGGGGATCAGCTCATTGATAAGCTCATCGTCAACCGAGACCTTCATCATGGCCGCCAGCACGATCGAGCCGACCCAGAGCGACAGAATCGTGTAGAACGGTGCCATGGCCGAACCGTAGTTGCGGATCGGATAGACCGGCTTGCGATCGAGCGCGACGGGGCCGGAAAGCGACACGGCCAGACCCTCGGGATCATTGCCGATCATCGTCTTGATCGTAGCGAGGTCATCCGACATCAAGGCACCGTCGAGCTCGTCCTTAAACGCACTGATCTTGTCCGACGCCTCGCCTAGCTGATCGGAAGCCTTGTTGACCAGCTTGGCGGCCTTGGAGAGGCCCTTCGCCAACGAGCCGGATGCATCGGTGAGGCCGCCTACGGCGCTATCCAGGTCGCCCGAGATGCCATCAAGCGAGTCCAGAATGCCCGAAACCGTCTTCTTGAGCTCCTTGGCCTTAACCGAGAACGTGGAATCGTAATCGGATTTGGCACCCGCGATGCCGGCCTTGGCATCAGCGATGGCCTGATCGACCTCGGCACGCGAGTTGTTGACCTCGGCCATGCTATCGGAGAGCGACTTCGCGGTAGCCGCCAGATCCTTGGCATTGTTGCGGTACTCAACGGCGATTCTGCCCAGCGACGTCGCGGCGGACTTGAGGCCGTCCTTCAAATTCTCATCGCTCACCTGGTCGGCAAGGCTGCGGAGCTGATCGGCCATCGCATCGATATCCTTGGCGCGCGCATTGAGGGCCGCAGCGGCATCGTTGAGTTGGGACACCGTAAGGTCGACATGCTGGTTTGCGGTGTCGAACGCCTTCGCGAGCTCGGCAGACACATTGTCGAACGAACCCGCACTTCCATCGATTGCGGCATCGATGGCATCGTTTGCCGCCTTAAGCGCTTCTTTGGAATCATCGATGCCGCTTTTGGCATGTTCCATGAGCTGCTTTGTCGACTCATCGACGGCACCGGTCTGCTTGAGCATGCCGCTCGCCGACGTCAGCGAATCGGACGTGGAGCTCAAAATGCCCGCCAGCGACGAAGCATTTGCCCGAACGTCTCGCAGGTCCTCAATCGAATCGCCGAGCGTCGAGGACAGGTTGGCGATAAAGTTACCCACCTGGTCGGTGCTCATGTAATCGAGCAGGCTGGACACCGTCTTAAGACCGATCGTCGTAATGGTCTCGGTAAAAGTTTTGTTAACCTGGCTCTGGACGGCGCTCGAACCCTTCTCGGTCACGATCTGCGCAATGGCGTTGGCCTTCTGATTCTCGTAGAACTCGATATCGGCATGCTTCACGTCGGTCGAGAAAAGCGTCATCATGTCAGCGCTAAACGTTTTGGGGATAACGACGGCAGCATAGTACGCGCCCGACTTAACGCCCTCGATAGCCTTTTCGCGATTGTTGAGCACAACCCAATCGAAGCTCTCGTTGCCGCGTAGGGTGGCGGTCACGTTTTCGCCCACGTTAACCTCGACGGGGATCAAATCGCTCTCGTAACCCTCATCGGTGTTGACCACGGCGATCTTAAGATTGCCGGTGTTGCCGTACGGATCCCAGCTGCCGGCGATGTTAAACCACGCGTACAGACACGGTACGATAATGAGGCCCATCACGACAACCAAGCCGATCACGGAGCGAGACACGTTTTGGACATCGCGCTTAAACAGATGCAGGATGTTCTTCATTTATGCCTCACCTCCTTTGGAGTGCTTGCCAAGCGCGGTGGTATCTCCATCATTTGTGGCTGTGCTGTCGCTGCCCTGAGATTTATGGTGCGAGCCGATATGCGGCAAGCGGCCCGTGGACTGATCGCCGCCCTTGGCACCACGCTCGCTGGCGTTGAGGCCAAACATGTGGCGGGCGGCAGGAATGGCGGCCGTGTGTTCGCGCATCTCGCGACGCAGGTCCTCATCCGAAAGCGCCGAGATGCGCATCTGGGTATTGAGGCTCGCTCGGATATATTCGATATTGATAAGCCAGCCGCAGATGGCAATAACCGAGATGATCCAAATGACAAGCAGGATGATCTTGCCGTTATTGTCGATATCGAGAACCGTCGACAGGACAAAGAGCAGGACCTGAACGCCCACCACGGCGGCAAAACCGCCCTTGATGTAGTACGGGTAGCGATGTTCAAAGGCGACCGCATGATCGAGCAGTTCGCGACGGTACGAATCGGAATCGAGCATGACGCGCATGGCCGTGCGCAGCGAGTAGCGCTGGCGCGGCAGGTCGTTGGACTCGCAAATCATCATACCGGTCGTGGAGAGCTGTTTATCAAAGAGCAGGTTAAGGTTGAGCAGCAGCGGACGCAGCTGCAGGCCGATAAAGAGCGCCACGATCAAGAACACGCCCAGAATGCACAGGTTAAACAGGTAGTTGAACGAATACATGCCGCCGACCGTCTCGCGCAGCAGATTGATGCCGTAGGTAAAGGGCAGCAGCGGGTGCAGCCACTGGAAGAAGCCGGGCATCATCTCGATGGGGTACATGCCCGACGAACCCGGGATCTGCACGATGACGAGAATGACGCCGATAGCCTTGCCGATATGCTTAAACGTGGTGGACAGCGCATAGATGATATTGACGTAGGTGAACGAAATGGCGATGCCGCCCAGCACGAACAGCAGCGGGCTGACGCACTGCACGCCAATCACCAGATCGCCTACCGTAACGATGATGGCCTGCAACGCGCCCAGGATCACCATGAGCAACCAGCGGCCAAAGTAGCCTTGGCGCGCCGTAAAGCTGCCAACACCTTCACGGTCGACCTCGAGCTTGTAAATGGCGATGAGCACATAGCCGCCCACCCAAAGCGCCAGATTGGTGTAGAAGGGAGCGATGCCCGAGCCAAAGCTCTTGACCGGATAGATTGACTTGGACGTCAACTCAACCGGAGACGCCATGAAATCTGCCACGTCATTGACATCGACGCCCATCAGATCGGCCAGCTCGCCCATGGACTCGGAGGTCTGCAGCGCCGCGATGTCATTGGCGGCGGTTGCAAGCTTGTCCTGGACCTTGGCAAGCGAGGAATCGGTCTGGGACAGCGTGGTCTTGGCCTGGCCGAGCGTAGCGCTAAGCTGCGCCAACGTGCCGCGCGCATTTGCAAGTGTAGGTGTCATACCCGAGACGATACCGGTCAGGTCGCCCGAAACGGCAGCAAAAGAGTCGAGCGCGCTCGAGGCCTTCGGCAGCGCGTTTTGGCCCAAGTCCGTCTGGGCTTGGCCAAGGTTGGTCGCACCGGTATGAATTGCGTTATTGATAGCGTCACTGGCACCCGAAACAGCCGCTGCGTCATTCGCCATGGCGCTCGACTGCGCGGACAGACCGTCCTTGATGCTCTGAAGCTTTTCATTCTGCTCTCGAAGCAAATCGATGGTCGATACAATGCGCGCGTCAATTTCCTCGGAACCTGTCGACGTGTCATTGGCGAGAATCTCCAAGTGCCCGATAACGGCCTTATTGTGGTCGATCGTCGCTTGAAGAGACTCGAGCGAGTTGTCGATACGGGTGGTCGTAGATGTGACCGCGCCCGTCAGCTTGCCGATGGCAGCGTTCGCAGAGGCCGACGTCTTGGTGAGCGCAAGGCTGCCTTCCGAGAGCGCCTTGGAGAGCGAGGTGATGGAGTTGCCCGCCGTGGTGCGAGCTTCGCTCAGCAGGTCGTTGCCCTGGGAGATCGCCTGCGTCAGCGACGGTGCCTGGCCTTGCAAGCCGGCAAGTGCCGCATCAGCCGAGGCGATAGCGCCACTCGTCTTATCGATGGCGGCATTCATATCGCCAATCGAATCGCGCACCTCGCCCAAGGTGTCGGACGCCTCGGACACCGAACTTGCCAGCGAGTCCTGAGTCTGGGTTGCTTTGTCCTTTAAATCGACACCGGCATCCTTGGCGATACCGGCAACAGTCTTGCCTACCGTAGAGACAAATTCCGAGTTGATCTGCTCCTCGATGGTGTTTGCACCGGTATCGGTAACCTTGGGCGCAATGGCGCTCTTCTTCTCATTGACGTAGTACGTGAGCTTGGGCTGATGGTAGTTGCCGTCGAGCATCGAAACCAGGTTATCCGAGAAGTTCTTGGGAATCACGATAGCGGCATAGTACTCGCCGCTCTCGACGCCCTCCTTGGCATCGGACGCCGAATCGACGAAGGTCCAGCCCAGCTGATCGTTCTCCTTGAGCTGATCGACAACCTGGTCGCCCGCGTTGAGCTCGCCCACCAAGTCGTTTTGGGTGCCCCGATCGTTGTTGGCGATGGCAATCTTGATACCCTGGGTGTTTCCGTACGGATCCCAGTTGGCCACGATGTTGTACCAGGCATACAGCGAGGGAATAACGCACACGCCAAGGGTAACCACCAAGGCGACGGGGTTCACAAGCAGTCGCTTAATGTCGCGCTTAAATATCGCAAAGGACACCTTTGCATTGGATAGTTTGCTGCCGAGACTCACGCTTGGACCATCCATCCTGTCGTTAAATCGAATCGTACTATCGACAACCATTGTACGTAGGCGCTTTAGCGTCTCAGAGCACAATGGTATTGAGTTTTGCGGGTAGCAATATACTACGAAGACAAATTAACGTACAGTTGTACAGTATCTTAAATTTCAGCAGGTCACAAAACCACAACCCGCACAAATTAGCAATTCAAATAGTCATCGGGGACGTTCTTAAACGACTAGTCAAACAAAAACGTCCCCAATGACTACTTAGGACCACGGCAACGTCGATGTTTTGGCAATGCCAGCGAGCGGGCGCCAGAGCGAACAAATTGGCATGAAAAGAGGACGGCATAGACCTTCTGGTCATGCC
>CATZJG010000015.1:0-56374 GCA_958420355.1 uncultured Collinsella sp. | reverse complement strand
GGGTATGGACGGCCGGTCCGGGTCCAGCCCCGTAATCCGGCATAGTTTTGAAATGACATCAATTCACTAGCAGGCAAGCTAGGTTGTTCTAGCGCCTTGTCGTCGGCTAATTTCCGATTTCCAACCAGTTGCACAAAACATTTGCTCGCAGTCGCGTCTCGGCGGATTTCATTGCTTCAGTTTTGACTTTATAGCGAATCCCTAAACGGTCGCAGACACTTCTGACTATGGTGTCTAGCTGCTTTGAATCGTTGAGCATATCGTGAGTCACCAGGAATACATCGAATCCCATGCTCTGCAACGCAGTCATGCGTTCCGCATCGTGGTCAAGTATTGCACCTGAGCCATGGATGACTTCGCCTTGGATCTCGATAATTACTGCCTTCATTAGGATTGGGTTTACAATCACGATGTCGCCGTAGCAAACCTTTTGACCTGCGATGCTTTGGGCTGCTACGGATAGAGGGGTTAAATCGTTGAGGTACACGTATCTGAATCCTGAACCACCTAGACGTCGAGAACGACTTAGAAGCAGGACCCCCGCGACCTCGAGTGGAGATGCAGCAATGCCGATAACCTGCTGAGCGGCATCATAAAACTGCTTTCCCCACATTTGACTTTTGACCTTTTCGGCGAATCGATGCAAGTCGCTCAGTTCGATGAGTGGCTTTCTCATCCAAAGCGAAGTACCTTTGAGTTTCGTAACCTCTCTTCCATCCTCGCGATTGTTCGTTTGGCCTTCATTTACTGGGACCTTTACGGTTGTGCGGGCATAAACTCGTTTCCAAGGAATCTCGTCTTCGCCTTCTCCAAGTTCGAACGGATCCTGCGTGCTGGAATTGCGATTCTCCTTTAACGCGGTTTTTAACTGCATTTCGACAGCGGGGGTCGGCTCGAAAACAGAAAACCAGCCGCAAAGTTCGTACATAGCCAGTACGAGATCTATTTGGGACACAAAGCGTGTCATAGTAAATAACGTGTTAAGCGGATTGGTGACGCTAAAGCCTAAATGAGTGTCGGTTGTTGTGCCGGTATCCGAAGCCCCTTCCCAGCGAATAGTGGAGCGCAATCCCGAGTGGTGATTACAACAACCTGGCGAAGCAACAGCGATAATCGGGGTCTTGAGGACATCGGTTACGAAAGGGGCTTGGGATAGGGTCCGCCAGCCGTCATCGGAGCTGGGTAGGCGCGGGTAGAGGTCATGCACCTGCGGTGGGCAGCGCCAGTAGCGGAATGCGGTGTTTGCGCAGACGATTTCGTCCATGTGGCCTCCCCTGGTTTCGACCGTAGGCCGTGCGGATTGCGGGCATGGCCGATTATCTGCCGGGGCATCATGCGGGTAAGTACGGGAAGCAAACCAAATGCTGACAAAAGCATGCCGAGTTCCGCCGAAAAACCGTCGTGTGATAGAAAACCGCTGGAAGGAGCTTTGGGCATGTGGTCCCTGTCTCCACATTTGCGCGCGGATCACATGGGGAATTCAATGAAAATACGCATGCGTTTTATACAAAACATGCAATGGCGTCAGCAAAAAGGGTGCGAAAAAAATGACGCCTTATACGACTTCGAGTCGATTTTGGTGTCGGCCTTGGTGTCAAAAAGAAAAAGGCCAGAGACTTAACACCTCTGACCTGTTCTTTAGATGGTGGGCGATACAAGATTCGAACTTGTGACCCCATCCGTGTGAAGGATATGCTCTACCCCTGAGCCAATCGCCCGTCGCCTTTCGACAAAAGAGATACTAACATAGCCGTGCGTGGTTTACCAAGAACTTTTTGCCCCCGATTTTAAATTCGTGGGTGCTAGCCAAGCCAAAGCAACCAAAGCAATCAACAAAACCGCAGCTAAACCACCATTTATCGCTTAATCCACGAAGTCTCGGGGCGGCAGATAAGTCGCGCGTTGTTGTAGGCCATGTCGAGCGTGAGGCAGGTGCGCGCGGCGTAGAAACCGTCCTCGCGCTGGATGGTCAGCGCCAGCTCGGGCTTGTCGCCGGTCAGGCACAGCGGCAAGAGCAGCTGGATCCGTCCGCCGTAGAACTGCGGCACGGCGAGCGTGTAATTGGCGGAGGCGCGGCGTGCGGCCTCGACGACGGCGCCCTCAAAGGCGCGGCGCAGCAGCAGCGAGTTGCCCTCCCCCATCAGGCTGGCAGGAATGCGCGTCAGGTTTTCCTCGTCGCCCAGAATGTGGTCGATGTTGGAACGGATGGGCAGGCGGTAGTCAAAGACAAGCTCGGAGGGGTCCTCGGCAAAGCGCACGCGGCACGGCAGGTACTCAAACGAGACCAGCATGGGGTCGCTCTCCTTAAAGAAGCCCTTCAAAAACCAGCGCTGGCGCGCGTCGGGCTTCGTATTGGGCTCAAACAGGCCGTAGATGGTCTCGTAGCGGCGCGTGTACAGGCCGGTGTTGAATAGGCAGCGATCGTCGTCGAACACCAACGGCAGGTTGGACGGCGCGGTCTGGTCCACGTCGCGCTCGGTCAGGAACACCGCGCGGCTAAACGAGAACGACAGGTAGTTTTTGAGAATGCGGTTGCCGGGACCCCAGTCCTCGGGATCGGCGAGGTCGACTAGGCGGTCGTAGCAGGGCTCGGGGCAAAACGCAAAGTCGTATACATTTCTGCACAGGGTGTTGGGGATCTCCATGTGGCGTCCAATCCATCTCATAGCTGGCGTGCGGATGCTTTGATTCTGTACGTGCGACGGGTCGGCCATATCCGCAATGCAACCGCGGCGTAGCTCTTCGGCGAGCCCACTGGTCGTGCGGTTTCCGGATACGAGGTCTTGGATCCAGGCGTAGTACTGGTTGTCTTTGGGCTCGGGGCTGTCGGACAGCTCGACCGGAGTGCCGGCGAACCTTAAGACGGACAACGCAAAGACAAGGCTGGTTCGTTTGTTACCGTCTTCAAAGATGTGGTCCTTGACCATGTGCTCGGCCACGTAGGTGACCTGGTCAAAGATGTCCGTGAAACGATCGGCTGGCGATTGGCCGAATATCGTGCAGAACGCGCCCGCAAGCACGGACTCGATGCGTCCGAGCTCGAGCATAGCCCTGTCGCCCGCGGCATCGGTCGTATAGCAGCGTCCGATTGTTAGCAGCGTATTGTGAAGGCGCATGACGGCGCCGGCCATGGCTTCGAGCGAACTGGCATCATCGAGCACGAGCGGCGGGAACGGACGAGCACTCTGCCGCGTAGCCGCCATCATGAGTTCTCCAAGAGCCTGAGCGCGTTGGGCATGCCCGTAATGGTTAACTCAACTGCATGGTCGATCGACGTAGAGTCGTCGAGCGAAATCGGTAATGTTGAATTCTTCTCGTCCGCTATTGAATGATTTTCTTGTGCAGCTCGACCAGCGCCGTCATCTAGCTGAACATAGCTCCAAAGCATTGCTACCTCGTTTACAACTTATTGAGTTAAATGCCTGCCCCCAACGCGGGATGAATCACACTAGTTACCCGACCCAAATACGTCATCTACAAGATCAGGCAAGTCTGTCCATACTTGATAGGCGGCAACGTTGTCCGGATTCATTTCTCTTGCACGACGTTTATCATCCGTATTGTGCTTTGCGGCATTGGTCAAAGCCTGGCCCTTGTTGCCGTCAATTATTTCGAGATTTACCGACTTGAACTTTGACGCGGAGGACCTGTTGGGGTCAGTAGATTTTAGAACGCCAAGGTCGCGCGCTCTTTTCTCACATTGTGGCGTCGATGCAAAAGTTTCCGGGCATGGTGAGACATGATCGATAAGCCATACTTCAAAGCATGGGTTGGAGATCGCGAGCCTAACTCCCTTTGTCTTTGCTTCTCGTTCTGCTGCGGCTAGGTTTCTGAACTCATCTGAATCGACCACGATCCATGCGGAACTCAATGCTTCGATTTCGCCTGCTTTAACGGCCTTTTTATCTGAATCGAGCTCTCGCGAAAGCTGCTTGGCCACCTTCAAAGGGTCTCCGTCAATATGCCGATACAGCACGCTTCCGCGAACGTCCATTTCAGTAATAAGGAAGCTAAAATATTCGGTTTCGGTCACCTTTCCATTGGACACAATTAGGTGGCGCTTTCGCTTGGCTCTTGTCTGCTTTTTGCGGCCGCGAGCAAGCCCTCTCCTTTCTGCCTTAGCCATTTATGTCAGCGCCTTCCTTCATGAGTTGGGCCACAAGTTGATGAAAACTTGGGTTGGGCAGCGGCACATAGACACCGTTTAAGTAATTGCGCCCCAGATTCTCATTTGCACGAGGCGAATACTCCATCGCAGCAATTAATTGCGAAGCACCTTCAGAGTCCTTTTCCACAAACCAGACCTGGTCACGTTCAAGCACCTCTTCCATAGGGCTGGTTCGCGTCATCAAGGTGACATCATGGGTCGAGAAGATTAGCTGCGCGCCCTTTGGATTTGTGTCGGGATCGGCGAACAGTGAGACGAAGTCGCGCAGGAGCGTAGGATGAAGGCTCGAATCAAGCTCGTCAATTACTGTTGTGGCCCCACTGCTTAAAGAACGTAAGGCTACCGAGAAAAACGCCAGCGCAGCTTTTGTGCCCTCCGATTCATGGGCGGAGCCCAGCCAAAAGCCATCTCCCGAGCCTTTATGGTGGAAGAACAGGTCATAAGCGAACGACAATTTAAAGTCTTCTGCAATTTTATTACGTGCCTCTTCCGGAATCTCATCGAGTCCAATAAGTGAGTCTTTTAAACCCATGACGCCTTCCGATTGACGGACATCTATGCCGTCAATTCCGATATCAGCATATTTAATGAGCTGAGATAGCATCTGAGCTCGAGCGTCATCGTTGATAAACAGCTTTTTTATGGTGGCGAGTTCTGCTAGATAATGCGTTGCATCATAGAGATTGATGTCATTGGCAAGAGCTGTGAATGCGGGTTGAATTACATCACTTCCAGCCGCCGCTGCGGCAGATAAGAACAAAGAATTATTGCGCGTGATATCCCAAAGTTGTTTTTTTGCACCTGTAAAGGTACTACCAAATTTAATTGACTGTTCCCCGTTTATCGAAGAGCGGTCATAGAGAAGGGACGGCTGTTTTGATCGATACACAGTGAGGTTCTCATATGTAACCTCATTTTTGTTCACACCAAATGAAAACTCATACTTTAAGTTGCTAGCGATAAAATCTATCGAGAATTCTGTGTCACTTGATCGCGATTCCGAGTCAAGTAAAAAGGGGACGATGGGTATTTGAGAATTCGCATCGCCTGCCGCATAACCTGTACGAATAAAGTAAGAGACAAAGTAAAGAGCATTTAGGAAATTTGATTTGCCTGACGCGTTTGCGCCGTAAACCGCAGCCACTCGCACAGGCCCAAGTTCCTTTTTGCTCGAAATCGGTTCAAACGAGAACTGTTGAGCATCTCGAAAGCTCTGAAAGTTCTTAAATGAAAAATTGAGGATCATCTTCAGAGTCCTTTTCAAAAAAGTTGATTCACCGCAGACATTCTTTAATAACAAGGAAAATTATATTGTTTTAAAACCATTATTTGTTAGTTTCGAACAAATATCTACTTTAAATTGAGATTCAAACTAAAGGTCTCAGCAAGTCCATACAACATAATGTCTGAAACTGATTTTCTACACTGCTTTTAAGAACAATTTTTAATGATGTCCGCACGCGGCTTTAGATTTCTTTTGTCCATCAGAGCTGTAAAACGAAAGGGACGAAATGTTGTTTTGCAAGGACGGGTCCAGTTGGCTGGATGTTATAGATGATGCAGGCGTTCTGGTTCGCCGCCTAGAAATACTTGAGAACCTTCTCCGAAAGTGCACCTTCGATATGCCGAGAACAGAATGCAAGTTCGTGGATGATACCGCTGAGGGATATGACGGAAGCGAAATGTTGCTGTTTCTCGATGAGTCTTTATTGGAGCTAATTGAAGGCTATAGAACTCAGATTGAGAAATACAAAGTTGCATCTAAAAGGGGCCAGACCGACTTTGGAACCAGCACAAGCTTAGGAAGAAAGAAATCGAGGATCCCCGCTATTCAAATTGACAAAGCAGCATAATAAATTTGAATTTGGGTAGGGCTGAAAGGTAACACGGAGGTCATACCTTAACCCTGTTTGCCCTCGTCATTCATTCACTTGTGACGAGGGCCTCGCACCTTCTATAAGAGCGCGAGTTGAATTATGTTTTACTTATAAGGGCGGAGGATCCGGCATGAGCAAGAACAAAAGCGACCAGAACGCGCACGAAGAGCAAGTGTTCAATGATGTTCTTAGGCTATCAATGGCCTCGGGTGGTTACAAGAAGAAAGCTGCCTTGAAGGTGAGTGGATCTATTAACGCAGGCAGCGAGTGCCCTGATATTGTTATTACCCGCGAAAATGGATCCATTGTTGGTTTGGAACATTTTAGAATCGACCATAACATCAAACTTGGTCGAAACGCTCAATCAAAATCTGCTGAGCTCACATCTGCGATGAAAGCTGAGCGCGAAAAGCTAATGCCAAGGCTTGAAGCCGACGATGTTTCGCCGGAGGAATTGGCGAGCATCGTCGCAAACTTTGTCTCGTTGGCAAAATATCATCAAAGCTGTGCATGCTGTGACGATCTGACGCGCTCTCTAGATGCTCGGTTATTTGGTGAAAAAGCAGGTCATGCTCGCAAATTATCTAAATACCGCAATCACCTTACTGAACTTAGCGGTGATGATGGACGCATTGAATTGGGCTATTTAATTGAAATTCATTCAGATTTTCAGGGATTATTCATGCACGATGGGAGAAGAGTGGCCCGCCTCGACAGTGGGCAATGCCCACTTTATGCGGAAATTTACGATCTTCTTTTCAAGGCATCTTGTGAGGTCGATTGGATCCTAATAGGTTTTTACCCATGCTTGACTGACCAGATTGCAAATGCCGCCATTATAGATTGCCGTAATAATATGTTTAAGGAGAGCTGCCGCAGGCAGCGTCTTAAAAGAACGGAATATTTAGGCCTAGGTAAAACGGAACCCTTTCTCAAGCAAAGTAGAGTTGGAGAATCAGAAATTGAGCTTTGCGGAGATAAGGTAAATATCACAATCGAAAACCCCGCTGAAGGGATTTGCCCTGAGCTTCTATTTGGCACCGCGATCATTGATGCTGCAAGAGCATTAAATCTTGATAGAAGCGGTGAACCGTATGCAGCAACGATTTCTGTTCAATTGATTTACGAACTCGTGCGGATGAGGAGCAAGGGGATTCGAGGCATTGTGACAATTTACGATGTTATGCGGCTGCTTTTAGAAATTAAGTGGGCTGTATTAAAACAAGAGGTTGACAGTTTTGGCGTACGGTACAACATTTCCGAAACACCAGACTTTTGCTTATAGACAATCCGGTTGTCGCTAAGGAACCAACCTTTACAGCTCACAATTGGGTCCGGTTTGGTATTTGCCCGCTTTAGCTCCGCCGAATATTGCGTGGCAACTCTGATGATCTTTCGCATGGGCGCCGGGGTCGAGATAGGCCCCGGCGCCCTTTCGTTGCTTTCAGTCCGACTTGCGTCATTACTGAATGCTTGCCTCACTCATGTGGGCCTGGGTCGCATGTCGCGATTCAGGCCATGGTCGTGTACGTATGGCCTCTGCCTTCGATAATTGGGCGCCTATAAGCAAACAACCAAATAGTTATTCTTGTGGATATCCCTTTCTTCCAAATGGCAGTTATCTCAACAACGACATGCGGCAGCTAGAAGCACTGTCCCCAGCAGGAAAAGCGTCGCAGAAGCGGCTATCCAGTTGTTGTCGCCGGTCTTGGGGAGTGCCACAGTTGTTGCGGTGGCAGGCTTGGGCTTGACCGTCTTGGCGACCGTGGTCTTGGTTGTCGTAGCCGCGGGTTTCAGCGCGGGATTTTCCGTGGACCCCGTGGTGGGCTCTCCGGCAGCGGGGTTAGCATCGATGGGAGACTTATCCACGCTATCGCCAGGCACAACGACCCCATCGGTCTCCTCCGCCGGCGGCGTGGCCACATCGGGCTCAATCACCACGTGCGCTGCCACGACCCCTGCAGCATCCACCACGCCACCAGCACCAAAGACTCCGTCAGTAGGCGTCACAAACCGTGCGGACACAAGCGACCCGCCCGTGCGCGCAACGCCGCCGTCGGCACCGGCCGCTTCAAGCCACGAGGCGTCGACGGAAAGCCGACAGCCGGCCGAGCCATCACCAAGGCTTAAGTCCTGCAGATACACGCCGTAAGCGCGCACGCCCGTCCCGGACCCGGCGCCCGAGGCAACGACGCGTCCGCCGCCGCGAACGGCCATGTCGCCTGCGATCACGCCGGCCACGGCCTCGTCCGTGACGCCGGCCCCGTCCGCCCGGGCATCGACGGTGCAGCCGTCCACCGCGAGCGCCCGCGAGACGTGGATCGCGCACTGCGAGCCCGATGCCGCCAGGGACCCGGTGCCGCGGAGCGTCAGGTCGCCCCACACCTCCATGCCGCACTGCGTTATGTCCGCATCGGGCGCATGCGTCTCCGTCACCGAGTTGCGCCCCACAAGCGTCACGACCAGGTCGCCGTCTGCGCCGATGGCTTCGCCCGCGTAGCCGTCAAGCTCCAGATGGCCGGCATCGGTCCAGGCCCAGCCGGGGCCCGACACGCCCGGCTCGTAGTGCGTCGCGCCCGCGATGAACAGGCTCTCCGCGCCCGCGGCGCAAGTTGGCCCGCCCAGCAAGACGCATAGGCAGGCCATGGCAGCGATCGCAATGTGATGACGGCTGGTGTGGGACTCGGCGGCAAACATACCCGCTCCGATCTTCGCGGGAGCCAATAGGATGTGCACCAGAAAATGCCCTGGTAGCAGCAAGTATTAGTCTAGCGAGATCAATGCGGGGGCAAAGAAAAATCGCGTGGGCAATGTTCACAATTAGGTGTAAATCGTTTTGCCAATCGGTGAAAGGAAGAATCACGCCCTCCTGGTATTTCGCCTCCAACGCGCGAGGAACCTACCGGCTTCTTCAGCAGAGACCTCGTTCCTAGCATCATCTTCATTCGCAACGCAGAAAGCTGCCGCAACCAGCTGGCAGTCTTCCGGCAACTCGAAAAAGCTGCCGTCTGCGCGCGCCGCAGTAAGAAGACCGTCGATCTTTGCGAGCTCGACCACCTCAGCGACACCAGTCTTATCGAATAAGAAGCTCGTTACTTCGCCGCTGTCCAGCGATGTGTAGCGACCCGTCCCGAACGAAAGAAAAGACGCGCACCCCGCCCCGTCAGCATTGGCAACCCTTTTCGCATAAGCCATAAATTCATTGGGTTTACGCTTCTTGAGCAAGATCAGCGCATAATGATACTCATCGTCTAGGAACAGGTTTCTCGCGGCGGCGTCCTCGCCTACCTTGGCGCAAACGGCATCAGAAAGCTCGAAAATACTGCCTTCGGGCAAAAGCGTCTTGCAATCGCTATTTTCCGTGGCATTCATGCTGTCCAGCTGATATATCAAGAAAGGCACGAGCGGATAGATTACTCTCCCCTCGCTCTCGTCCACCGACGCTCGCAGAATCTCGCCAGACTTAGCAGGCCCCAACCGTTTGAACAGCAACTCGATGAGTCTGATGAGTTCCAGGTCGGCGCTAGTCGAGGCCAAAGGGGCGTAGCTCTTTTCCTCGCTCAGACCCAAGGCCAAAAGGCACGCCCTAGTGACGACCTCGGCACGGTCTTCCTCCAATGTCGATACACGGGCCCTCATAGCCGATACAAAGTCGATCATGCTTCCCGCTTCGGCGTGCCTTTGCAGGTCTTCGAGCAATACTCCGCCCTCGCTCACATTTAACGCATCCTGCACCTCATGAATATCGAATCCGTCCGGCATGTTCGAATGGAAGTATAGATCGAAGGAATCGGCCCGCCAGATAGCGTTCAAGCTCTCTCTCGAGTAAGAGACGCAATGACTCATGCCAGTTACATTTGCCACCCGCGGGAAGAGCCTACAGACGGCCTCGACCGCCCACTTGTCCTCAGAGCTCGGGACTATCCCAGAAAACTGCTCCTTCAAATTGGCGAGGTTGTCATTCGGATCCCTGATATTCATATACAACGACGATCCGATCGTGCCGCAAAGGAAGTCCTTGTGCACGCGAACCCAATCGACGAGTTTTGGCACCTTGAGCTCCAGTACCGCTATGGCGACGACGTCCTCGAAGCAGCAGAATCGCGGCAGGATGCTCAACTTAGCCTTTAACGCGTTCGTGAACCGCCGAACCTCCCTTATGGTGAAGAAACGATTGTTCAGAAACGTCTGGCAAACGCCGTTCCACCTCTTGTCGTCGAGGTCCTCCCGCCTGTAGTCAAACGCCTTGAAAATCGCGTTGATGTCATTGAGGAGCATCCGCTCCAAATCGCCCGATGAAATAGACGGCAGGCGCACAGGAACCTGGACTACCTTCTCCAGGTATTCGGAGCCGTCGCACTTCTGGACCTCACTCAAAGCTCGCGTGACCACCTCCTCATCGAATGAAAGAAGGTAGTTTATCTTGGGAAGCTTCGCCAGAGAGGCGACGAGCTGAAACACCATACGCACCTGATCGTTCGGCAGCCGATCAATGTCGTCGATGATCACTACGACCCGCCCATCGAACTTGAAGAGCTCCTCCTCAAGTCTCTGTTTCTTCGCGGAAACGCTTCCCGCCCTGTCTGCTGATTTCCTCAACCTGTTCATCAAATGATTGCCGAAGGCAGGCACAGCAACGTCTGCAAGCGGCACGCCTGCCAATCTGGCAGCGGCTCCAGCGGTCATCAACAAGGCTTCAGAATATGCCGCAAAGGCATTGAGCACCTCGGGGCGCTTACCGCGCAGCCTGCCGCATAGCCTACGCCGCCCATGTGCATCTTTATCAAGCGAACACTCGACTTCCTTAAGGAACTGAGCGAGCAGCTGCTCGGCCGTGAGGTAATTCCAGGGCTCGAAGCGGACGACCGAGACGCCTGTTTTACCGTCATCATCTTTTCGGGAGAGCGCATTTTCGACGAGGTTTATAACCGATGTCTTGCCTGATCCCCAAGACCCGTACAAACCAATGACAAGTGACTCAGGGCCAGTTGCGGATTTCAGAATATCAGCCAGCCTCTCAGCGAAAGGGGCCCTTCCGATAAGATCTTTCTCCCTCGTCTTAATTGGCGTATCGGTGGCAAGAGATAGGTTGAAGATATCCAAGGTCACTACCTCCCTTATGTAAAATTGGATTGGAGAAATTGTAGAGGGAACACCTCTCGCGACCACCTCACTTACCATCGCCGCGAGGCGCGGTCTTTGCAAGGGGGCGCTAGGATACCGCCGAATCTACTGCAAGCACAAACACAGCAACCTCGTCACCGGCGAGAAGCGGGCGCTCACCATCATGAGCAAGTCGCTATTTCTAAGCTCCTTCATGCCCGCACTCTTCATCTATCTCATTCCAAGCTCGCCACAGCCTGTAAAAAGTTTTCCTTTGCTAATTCCATGTTGGGTATTGGGATTCCGTGGTAATTATTTGCGGAAAGTGCAGTTTTCGGGGCTCCAAAAACCTTGCGACATCAGTCTATTTCAGGTCGCTCTTTTTGAATGAAGTGGATAGCATCATGAGCAGAACGTCGTTCACTAACCTGCCTCGGAAATTGCAAAGCGCGGTAAATGCGGTTTTGCTAAGGAGCCTCATCTCCTCATCGTCGATTCGGCCCTTTTCCGGCGGACAGTGGACGATAAGGCCGCATCGAGAACTCTTCCCGTTGATAATCTGCCTAAAGCCATCTTTGTCTAAATATCCGTAGACCACTATCAGCAGGAGCGCATCCTTTACCTTAGATATATGTTTGTCCGAAACGCGCTGTATGTTCTTCCTCTTGATCAGTCCAGAGTCGGAAAGGTCCTCTTCAAGGTCGCAGTAGTCCTCGTCACTCGCAACAATCATTATCTTCTTGCCGTACAGCGCAAGGCCGAAGCGCCACGCGGCTTTACCGAGACGCGAGAAGGCTCCGATAGCGAATGCGGCGAGCGACAGGAATCCGAAGAATTCGAGGAAGATAGATATGGTTTCTTTGACAGAAAGGATGCCAGAGATTACGTTGCTGATATCCATCGATGACCACCTACTCAACATTGATGAAGAATGGTTTGCTCCAACGGACGCAATATCCCCTTCGAATTACAAAACATTGAACATAGTGTTTTCCCGTATACGCTGTCTCCTCGCGACGGGAGGTCTTTTCTATGTTTGGGATCTCGAAACCGCCCCTGCAGCAAACCCTCATAGCTTCATCGCCGGTATTCGTGACCTGCCACATTACCTTGCCATCTTTTAGCGGCCCACAGTTCACTCTATACACGATAGTGGAGCCCTTCGGTATGGCCGCGCCGTCGTTTTCGAGTGCTCGTATTTCTCCTGAAGGCAATTTGACCGTTGCCGTAATTGTTGCATTTGGCTTACGAGCCTGCATGGGGAAGCCTAACGGCTGCCTGTGCTGAACAGACAATGCGCGCTGTTGGCTTATTGACTTATCTGATACCGTGGTTCCGTACGTAGAGCCTCCCGAAGGGAAGTTGTTTCCAAATATTTGCTTCCAAACGCTGTTGCCGGTTCCCTCGTCCGCAAGAAGCGAGAGGTGCTCGTTGAGTTTGTCCACGAACTGGGCGAAATCGTTATAGTAGTACTTTCCGGCAAGGTTGTTTCCCTCTATGGCTGGATCCTCAATGAAGGGCACCTGGTACGAGTCGAGTTCATCGGCGTATGCAACTGCAAGGTTTGCCATTACCTGCATGACGCAATCCTCGATCGACAACCCTGCTTCAGGGAGGTTGTCGGCGATCATCTTCTCAAGAGTGATGCCCTTTGGGAACTTCACCAAACTTGGGCAGTTCTCCCTTCTCCACCACTTCATTATCTTCACTAGAGGTTTGTAATCCCCGTTGAACTCTTTGTTAATCTCAGTCGACCAAGTGAGATGCTCTTTGGGATTCGTCTGCCTCCATTCGCCATCGGCTTTGGAACCGATGTAGAGAAGACCGTTTTCATCTTGGACCAAGGGGACGACATCAAGATGGAAGTTCGCCATGTCAATGCCGATGGAATGCGTTTGCATTTTGACGCTCTTGTAGCACTCGCGCTCACGTATCGCATCCTCGAGCTCGAGCAAAACGCAAAACGGGGAGTCGTTGATGGAGTGGTTTGTCTCAACGATGATGTCAATATCGCAGCTGTCAGAATCTTTCTTCGGTCGTATGAAGGTCTGCTTGGCGTATGAACCAGAGAGATATGTGTCCTTGCATACAGCCCCATAGGTCTCACTTGCCTTGAGATGGTCCCTGAGATTTCGGTGAAGTCGACTCGCTTCATCAATGGTGCTCTTGCTGGGATTGATATCCTTCAAGAATGATTCAAAGTCTGCGCTATTGGCCATATAACCGCCTTTCCAAACAGATGTTCTAGTGTCTGACATTATAGCAACCCTACCTCAAAAAATGCGGGTTTTAGAGTCATTGCTAGGCACAAGATGGACCTACGAGCGAAACATAGAAGAAGCGGCGCTGCTAATGGTAGCGCCGCATGCATTATCAAAGAAGAATCGTTATCGATCGTCTCGGGGACTCTTCGTTCAAAACCAGAGCGTGTCGATTACCATTCATCGAAGTCCATCCACTCCACAGGCAGCATCAGACCGTAATAATCGACGGGCGTTTTGAATCGAATCCTGCACAAATGACCGTCGCTCTTCCGCACCCAACTGCGTCCGTAGCGATCGGTGAAAGCCACCTCGCAGCCGAAGGTCTTATGCATCGAGCAATCGAGATACCCGATGCGCCTCACGGTTTTGCCCGGAGCAACAGACGAGAGTAGAACTCTGCAGCCACACCCCTCGACGTCCCTCCCGTCTTGAGGCCCGGCACCTTGGACGAGCACGGCAGTGAGGATAACTTGGTAAACGACGTCGTTGCTATTGTTCATCACTTCTAGTCCGAACTGCGGCCCGAAATCAACCCTGCACCCTCCAACCGTGGCCGTCTCCCTCTCGGACATCCTGACCACACGGGCACAGATGGCCGAGGCCTGGCTCCGCGCGGCCGCCCGGCGGCCCCGTATCAGCGTGACAATCCACTGGAGGAGAGTGAGCGCCAACGAGAGGAAAGCAACAGCCGTGCCGAAATCGATTTGACCGTTGAAACTAATTACAACGCCATCCGTGATCATTTGGCCAACCCATCCGCCAGTGTCGCCGCCTCAAGGAGAGGCTTCCGGTCGTCGGGCCCCACTTGGCGAACGGCTCGCTGCCCCCGTCGCACATCCCGCATTCTGGCCGTAGGCCTCTCGTGAAGCCCGGGGTAAAAGAGTACGCGGTAGAGCTCGTAAAACCCTTCGCAAGGCATATCATCGTCGAAACGCACGATACCACAGCCTCCCTCCTCTACAGATTCCGCCTTATAGAGGCCTTACAAAACCTCGCGTCTGGATTCAGCAGGGCTGTAGCAGGATTTGACCGGAAAGGTGTTAGCTTGGATTATGTGAATGCCAGACGAGCCCGCCCTCAGCAAGCACACCCTCCTGCTCAGCGAGGCAGACAGCGTATGCGCCCTCCTCGCCAACGTCGGAGTAGCAGTTGCGTTAGGGCTAATCTAAATACAACCAATTGGCCGATTTCCCATTGACGGTAACATTCCAGACATTGGGCGGCAGCAACCGGTGCGCGGCGATGCGCTCGCCGGCGTGGTAGATTGACAGCGTCGGCTCGCCGACCCAGAGTCCCTGCAGAAGGGCCGCTCGGCCTCAGCCGCCTCCCCCCCCTCTTTGGGCAGCGCATCGAGCAGAGTCTTGCCCAGCTGCGTGACGGCGTTGACCGAGGTGTAGTCCAGCTGCCTGCCGTCCCCGGCGCCGCGCACGCGTGCTATGCCCGCCTGGAAGGTATAGCTTATGCCCGCGAGCACCTCGGCGCGCGTCGTGGTGGCCTTCTCCGCCGCGAGCCTCTTGAGGCGGGCAATCCTAGCCTTGACCTCATGCTCGGCCTCGAGCTTGCAGGCCTTGTTGTCCACCGTCTCGGGCTTCCAGCGCGAGCGGTCGGGCTATGCGGCGAGTATCGCCTGCCTCTGCGTCTTGCCGGCCACGCGCTCGCGGCAATATGTCTCGTGGCGCGGGTTCGCCATCGGCTCGTCGGCGTCCAAGCACCGCCCCCAATCAATCGCGCCCGCCGCGAAAAGCGGGAAGCCGCCCCGAAGGACAGCTTCCCAACGCCCCATGCGGCGGAGGATTACCGCACGGCTATGCTCCTAGACGTGTCGCCATGAGAAGGGCCGCCCCGGAGGGCGGCCCTTGGCGTCGCGTTCGGGCTGCAGCCCGATGAACTCCCTGAGTCCAGGGTGAGAGAGCGCCATCATCGCAGCCATAATGAACACGAGGGCGACGTCTGCGGCGATCAGGCAGTTCCTCGGCCAGTTGCCCAGTTCCACCTTCCTGTGGTTGAAGGACATCTTCCAGATGAAGACCAGCAGGATGCAGACCGTGTTGATGAGCACGAAGCCCACGAGCGCGGCGAGGAGCACGATGGCACGTATGCCGCCGTCGATGCCGAGCGCGCCCATCGCGGAGGTCGAGAACCCGACGCCGCCGTTGAAGGCGAGCACGACCGCCGCGAACACGCCGAGGATCGCGATGTACTCCATCCTCGTCTTGTCGAGGCGCTCGTCGAACTCCCTTTCCAGCTCTGCGCGTTTCTGGTCCGCCTCGTCCCTTTCCGCTTTTACTTCGGCGATTGCCGTTTTGAATGCGCGCATGGCCTGCTGCTGTTCGATGTCGTGGCTCAGCCTCGTCTTTTCCAGGTCGATGTGGTCGGCGAGTTTGAGGACACTTTTCGCCTGGTCACAAAGTCCATGCTTCGTCAGGTACTCATGGATGATGCGAATGTTCTCAGCGAGGCAATTGACCGAATAGGGGACCCCTTCGTCTAAGTCCCCAGAGGACTGCCCGAGTGCATTGAATACCAGGTCGCAGATGTCGGCATATCTATGGCGATAGGGCTCGCTCCCCCCATATAGCTTTGCGAAGAAGCTCGAGGCTCGGCGTATGTCCTCTTGGGAGAGCACCGCAGCATCATCCGTGCTGGCGAGGGATTCGAGCATGTCGCGGAGAGCCTTGCGTTTCTCTGCGTCGTCACTGCCTGCGTTTATTGGAGGAACTTTCAGGGGCGGTTTCGAAAGAGTCCCAATTTTGCTGGTGAGCAGAGAGAGGGCTCTTCCGATGTTTTCGGCCGCCTTTGCGTATTCTTGTTCGGTCACTCAGAGACCTCGCTAGCGCACTGCATGATCAGCTCATTTGGGATGATTCCCTTGTGTAGGCGCTTCTGGTTGTAGATGACGTCCCACGGGGACCCCTCGGCGTGTGAGATCCTGACGAGTTCCCATGGGGATTTCTCGGCGAGCATGTCCACCCCCGCATCCAGGAACGGGCGGATGGAGTCATTTATCTCGGTGTCGAACTCGCGTTTTATCGGGAAGCCGCCGCAGTCAGAGAACTCAACGTAGACATCCCTGATGACCGGGCCGTAGGGCCATGCCTCAAACTGGTCGGCGAATAGCAGCTCGCCGGTCTCGCTCGCGTGTATGACTTGCAGGAAGTAAAGAATCTTCTGGAGCTGAAGATTGCTGATGGGCGTGTCGTGGCGATATCGCCTGCTGACGGCGTACTCGGCGATTTCCATCGCGCTGTACTCTGTCCCGATTTGGACTTTCATCTGTTTCCTCCTTTTCCAAATCATACCAGTGATGCGCTTCCCATCTGAGCTTATCGTGATAAAAGCATCTCAGCTCGTCCGGACAAAAAACGAACGGTCCCTCCAGCGGGGGTTTCGGTCTCGGACGCGCCCCCTAGTCCTCCACGGCCCCAGCACCAGGACGAACGGCACGTGCGGCAGGAACGCCATGAGCACGAGCGCCGTGACCGCAATGCCCAAAGCCCATTTCACGTCTTCGCCCATCACTTCACCTCCTTACGCACGAACCTGCAGAAGCGCGCACATGCGCCCAAGGTCGCTACCGTGTATCTCGCGGTCGCCGCACCCCTCGCTAATGGCGCGCGTTGCCCTGCAGCCGGCGAGCCCGGACTCGAGCTCTCAGCTGGCCACCGAGCAGATCGAGCGCTTCTGCCCCAAGGCCGCCGAGCTTTTGGAGGAGGCCGAGGCCGACGCCCTGGCCTACCTGGACTTCCCCTACGAGCACCACGTGAGGCTGCGCACCAACAACGTGCAGGCGCGCGCCAACCGAGAGCTCAAGCGCCGCAGCCGGGTCGTGCAGGTCTTCCCCAGCGGGAAATCGCTCATCAGGATGATGGGCGCCGTGTTCGCCGAGATGGACGAGGACTGGGCCGGCCGCCGCTGGTTCAACGACGACTCCATCGGCAGGGCCGTGGAGGGCGCCAAGGTCAACGCGCCTGAGCACGCCTACGAGGGCACCGCAGCAGAGCACGCGGCAAGGATCATCGCGCTCGTCGTGGCCGACAACCCGATTCCCGGCAGGAAGGCGGCGTGACATGAGCTAGAATGGCGGAATTCTAGGTGATTCTCGGCTCACTCAGGCGGCCTCCGGCCACCATCGCGAGCCGAGCCTTACACCAACTTTCGCGACACTATCTACAGCTCGCCGTTCTTTGTCTTCCTGACTAGCCCGTTTTCCAGCATGTAGCTCAGCATCTTCTTATGGCATTCCGTATCGTTGCCGTTTAGGTAAAAGCAGCAGACACCTTGTTCCGAGTCTGCCGCGATGAGAGTTTCGGGGCTAGAGTGCTTGGCAACCTAGTTAGAAGAGTAGCCATTCTCCATAAACATCGGTTGAGCGGACACAATCCCTTAAAGGAAGAAATGAGCCAAGTTTTCCATGTTCAGTTGCGGTATGTGCTATGCCAACGACCTGGCCCAAACCATTAAACACTGGCCCACCACTCATTCCATGCCGAAATGAGCAATTCGTATAACAAAGTGTGCCCTCTTCACTTGGTTCTCCGACCCTGAGCAAATCTCCGCTGTGTAGTTCAAAGCTGAATCTAGATTCGGAAAAATGGTGTTGGTAAGCAGAAATCCTGTCGCCCTTGGTAAGCAAATCCATATTTGATGGAAGAAGGGGAATGTTCCTTAAGATCGCAGGAGGAACATCTTGTAATATTGCGGCATCGTGTTTGTTGTCCTGAACTACCTCATTCCCAAACCTAAATATTGCAAGCGGCGTCTTATCCGAGCTGAATAATTTAATTTCCCTGCTAGTTTTATCATGGGAAACGGCATCGCATATCACATGCCATGCCGTAACAAGACCGTAGCCAGGCAAATAAAACCCGAGACCCTCAAATGAGTTTTCTTCGCCATCATCTCCTTCGAGATACAGAAGTGAGTCTTGTTGAAGTGCGACTGGGAAAGTAGGCATATTTTCTGGTTTCGTTTTGTTGTACAAACTGCCCAAACGCATAAGTGGTCCTGATGTCCAGGGGTCCTTAATCAGAGACTTGTAAAAATCAAGACTTCCGCGAAGAGACGCTTCAAACATCCCTCTTTCTGCATCAGTAAGTTTGGCGATGGTTTTACCGTAATAGCAGCCCATCGCGCCTTCAATGTCGCCATTGCTTAGTCGATGGAGCGTTGAGCGGAGTCGCCGATATTGCTCGCGTTTTATATTTGTCTTTTGATTGCAGACAACGCCCGTGACCAGTTGTCTTGAAAAACTGCAACTGTAAAACGATTTATCCTCGTTGAGCTCAAACGATTCGGTTCCATGGAAGCTAGTGATTGCGTTTCGTAGCTTATTGGGCAACCTGAGCTTTCCACCTGAATAAAAATTTCGATAAAAGAAGTAAGAACTATTAAATGAGAACGTAAGATCATCGGCATATCGAGAGTATTGGTATCGATATTCTCGTGATAAGTGCATTAGCTGTTTATCCATACCGAGGCAAATCATGTTCGAAATAATAGGAGATGAGGGAGCGCCTTGAGGGAGTCCTTTCGGTGTCGCAACAATCCTTGAAATACAGAATGCAACTTCAGGGGTTAGACCTAACTTCTTGGAAACAAGAAGCCCGTACACTCGTCTTGACGAGATAGAAGGAAAGAAGTCCTTAATATCCAGGCCAACAATTACTTGTGAGCCAATGTGATTTTCAGCATTTGTTTTTATCGACCGTCCTTTGATAAAACCATGGACACAAGGCAATGGCTTATAGCCTTTTTCAAGCTCAGAGGCGATGATTCTTTGAGCCCTTTTTAAATCAGACCTTGGGATTAATAGTTCTCGATAGCCACCGTTTCTTTTTGGAACCAACCTATTTCTATATAGGTCATACATGGAAGTTGGATATACAAAGAAATCAAGCTTTTCCAAGGTCAGGCCAAGAAACCCAGCCAGATCGCCTTTCGACTGAAGTTCGTTGAGCATCAGATTATCCTTAAAGTTAATAGCCGGTTCCTCCGTAGAGTCGTACCTGATAGACACGTAGCAGAATATAATGTGCAAACAAAGCACTTCCGATTGCGATGCGCAAACGCTAATTCGAACCGGCTATAGGGGTCATTTTACCAGTCTTTAATTTTGCGCAAAGGCCGAACTGCGCATCATTAATCCGTAATGGGGCAAGCATGATGTTGGCGCGCCTTCCACGGCGTCGTCTGTGCAATGAGCCCTCTTGTTACCTATCAGGTAGAAACAGCAGCCTCCAGATTTCATCTATGTTGCAATCTGAGTTTTTGTGCTCACGTGTTTACCTCGGATTTCCGTCCAGAATAGGCTTTCAGACGATGTTGTCCTTGAAGATGATTATGAATGGAGAGGAGAAATCTTTCTTGTTTGTCATAGGGCGCTATCAATGTCGCGAATTGAACTTATAGCCGACATGTGCACCGCAAATGCTGAGAGATGATCTTCTTGGTGATGCGACGGCATGCTGCCAGTTGTAAGGTCATCGATTAGCGATAATCGGTGATTAGCAAATAGATGAGAAATCGATCACCGCATACTTCTGATAAATTGGCACCTCAGCAGCGATATGCGGCACCAAAAAGTGCCAATCCCAGCAGGAATAACGATAAAGAGGCGGCGATCCAGTTGTTGTCGGCGGTCTTGGGGAGTGTCGCTGCGGTCACTCTGGTGGCTTTAGGCTTGGAGGACGTAGAGACCGTGGTCTTGGTTACCGTCGTCTTGGTCGTTATGTTTGTCTTGGTTGTCGCGGCCGCGGGTTTCAGCGCCGGATTTGCCGTGGGCCCTGTGGTGAGCTCTCCGGCAGCGGGGTTAGCATCGGCAGGAGACTTGCTCGAGCTATCGCCAGGCACGTTGTCTCCATCGGTCTCCCCCGCCGGAGGCGTGGCGACATCGGGCTCAATCACCACATGCGGTGCTACCGCACCGGAGGCATCCACCACGCCACTAGCACCAAAGGTTCCGCCAGCAGGCGCCACAAAGCGCGCAGACACAAGTGACCCGCCCGTGCACGCAACGCCGCCGTCGGCACCGGTCGCATCAAGCCATGAAGCTTCGACGGAAAGTCGGCATCCAGCCGTGCCAGCACCAATGCCCGCGTCCTGCAGATACACGCCGTAGGCGCGCACGGCCGCTCCGGACCCGACGCCCGCGGCAATGACGCGTCCGCCGCCTCGCACGGTCATGTCGCCTGCGATCACGCCGGCGACCGCCTCGTCCGTAATATCGGCCCCGTCTGCCCGCGCATCGACGGTGCAGCCGTCAACCACGAGCGCCTGCGACACGTGGATCCCGCACTGCGAGCCCGTCGCCGTCAGGGTCCCGGTGCCGCGAAGCGTCAGGTTGCCCCACACCTCCATGCCGCACAGCGTGATGTCCGCATCGGGCGCATGCGACTCCGTCACGGAGTTTTGCCCGTTAAGCGTCAGCACCAGGTCGCCCTCGGCGCCGATGGCCTCGCCCGCATAGCCGTTAAGCTCCAGGTGGTCGGCATCGGTCCAGACCCAGCCGGGGCCCGACACGCCCGGCTCGTAGTACGTCGCGCCCGCGATGATGAGGCTCTCCGCGCCAGCGGCATAAGAAGGCCCGCCCAGCAAAACGCATAGGCAGGCCATGGCAACAATCGGAATGTAATGACGGCTGGTGTGGGACTTGGCAGCAAACATACCTGCTCCGATCTTCGCAGGAGCCAATAGAATGTGCACCAGAAAATGCCCTGGTAGCAGCAATTAATAGTTTAGCGAGATCAATGCGGGAGCAAAGAGAAATCGTGTGGGCAATGTCCACAATTAGGTGTAAATCGTTTTGCCAGTCGGTGAAAGGAGGGATCAACGGATTAGATATCCATCTTATTAAAGTCGATGGAATATCCCATGGACTTGAGTTCTTTCAAGAGGCCGAACTCCCAACTGTCTGTTCCGGTATAAACGACGCCCTGTAGATTGGAGGGAATCTCGATACCTTTGTCAACAAGAATTGCAACGTTTTCCCTGCCAAGCCGACCAATAAAGTATCCGGCTTCAAATACAACATTTTGTCTAGCCCTGGGCTTTTCCGACTGTTCTGCCTGGGCTCTTCCTTCGTCGTCCGCCGTAAAAAGGCATACCGCTCCTGCTGCATCGCCTTCAATTTCCAGCTTTTCGATGATTGTCTTGCCCTGATTTGACTGCTCGTTTAGGACAACCGCCGTCAGGCCCTGCCTTTCGATGATTCTCGCGACCCTTTCTCTAAGCTCTCCGTTGTGACCATGAACGATAAATACCTTCGAATAATCTCCAACATTTGCAGTCGATCCGGTTTCCCCTTCGTCTGAAAACTCATCAAGGTATGTCTCCAGCACAGCTTTTGCACTGCGCAGGCCGTCCGCACAGGCTTCAACGAAAGCCGAGTCGGGCGTACCGGAGGTGAAGAAAGACAACGAGTAGCTGATTTTGTTAAAGCTTTTAAATTCGTAGCTGTCTTTTCCAAATCGCCTAATTAAAAGCCTGTCCGCCCTTGTCTTCCATGCTTTAAAGTCAGGCGAACTAGAGCTGATGTATTTCTTTGAAAGTTCGTCTGCTGTTTCGCACAACTGCTGCAAAATTTCAAAATCAGACATTAAGCCTTCTTTCTATAACCAATAACGGAGCTAAGAAGCATCTTATTCCAATGAGCGGCCAAATCTCTTTACTGTTTCCTCGGTGCCCCTATCGGAGATGGACTTGCCCAGTGCGAACTCAATAGCGTCCAGCAAAGCCATGACGCGAGCTTTGAAATAGGCATCAAAGTCATCATTAATGAACGCATCCCAGTCAATGAGATTCGATTCGATGACGGAGTTCACAGTGTTCGATGTCAGCTTTCTTAACGAATTTCGCTGAGTAGACGCTGGGGGCCGCGCCTCCAATTTCTGTGCCCGAATAGGAGTACGAGCACGTCGGTCAAGATGCATTCGGTGGTCAACATGGCGGGATCTATCTGCGAGCGGAAAACAAGCGGCGCTGCTAATGGTAGCGCCGCTCGTATCATCAAAGAAGAATCGTTATCGATTGTCTCTGGGACTTTTCGTTCAAAACCAGAGCATGTCGACTACTGCTTATCGAAGTACATCCACCCTACAGGCTGCATTAGATCGTAATAATCGACGGGCGTTTTGAAGCGAATCCTGCCCAAATAACCACGCTTTTCAGCAACCAACTGCATCTGTCTGCGTCACGGCAAACTCTTTGAATTGGCGTTGCGGCAAGTTTGTCTTAAGAAAATAAGGCTGTTAAGACAAACCCATTTTGACGTTTATGTAACGTCGACCATCGATCAAGCCATATTATTCGGAGTTAGAATTATCGCCCCACGACGCTGAGCCGGTGACCATCCAATGATTTTTGGCATCGATATAGACATCGCCAATCTGATTGTCCAAGCATTCATCGGACTCGTTACCTTGGTGGCCTTGATTGTCGCATTCTGGCAAGGCAGCCAGAGCAAAAGGAACAGGGAGGACGACATCAAGCGGTATCAGCCATCCCGCATATCGGCATGGTACGAAGGGGGTCGAAACCGTACCGGTCAGCCCGAGGACAATCGATTCGTCTGGCAGTTCGTCGTGCTTCGAAACGAAAGCGAGTCCCCCGTCTACGACGCAATCGTCACCTGCGTCGGGATTAGCGGAGCCGGCCCCTCTTTCAAAGGAGAGGACAACCGCCCCGTTTTTCCCAACCGCGTCTGCGTCGGCACGCTTCCTCCTGGAGCATGGTACATATGGCTCCCGACGGAAGGGCACGGAATGGGAGTACGCACGGCGCCCGAAACGGCTTTCACCGACGCAAACGGAACATCGTGGGTTCGGCGAGGCAACGGAAGGCTCGAGGAGATTCCTATGGAGCCGGCCTCGTTCTACAGGCTGTCCCTCCCCTTGCCCTGGCGCGGATGCGAAAAGCTGACCGAGTAGCCCCTTGGCATCGTCGCTTCAAGCATTGGGTTTTCCGGACTGGGACGCGAACTTCCCCAGATGTTCCGGATAACGGGAAAGTCAGAACTATTCGGGTTTGCGAGGCGGGATCGAGAGAGCGACTCCGCCCTATTATTTCGATGCGTCCATGAATTGAAGTGAGATCGGCATCATCACCTCGAAGCACTTACATACAGATCCATATGGCAAAGGCAGCAATTCGCCACCTTGGTTGCAGCAGCGGAGGTTATTACTCAGGATACAAGCGGAAGTAGCCAAATAGGCGCTGGGCGCAACCGAGACGCAGCCAGAGAAGGGTGACATGAGAGTTGTTTCAGAGGATTGGGGTGATATGGATGAAGTTGACTGGTAAGTGCATCTCCAGGTTCAACGGATGGCTGATCAAGGCCGTCTTTAGGTTCACGTAGGGATCCGCTTTTGCTGACAAACAAACACGTGATTGATTTATGGCTTCCAGACGCTTAGCGTGTCTGGAAGCTCATTTATTTTATTGTCAGCAACCACGAAGCCAGCGCTGAACCTCGCCCTAGTAATTGCAACATAGAGCTTGGAGCGTGTCTGCGGCTTCAGATCCGTCGAGGCATCTTGCAACCAAGAGGCCATATCGGCAACTGGATAAATCAAAACATGGTCATATGTTCGGCCTTTTGCTTTGCCGAAGTTGCAGATCGATGAAGCGTTCGCGGTCTGAGTGGCGACGCTACGTCTCAAAATCACTGGATCCAAAAACTCGCAATACCTTTGCGCAAGTGACTCTGGAATGGCCCAAACTCCATTATGGGTTTCATTTGAGGCGGCGCGCAAAGATGCGGTTGGTGAAAACTCCGGATAAACCATGTTTGCGAATCGCCATTCTTGATTTGCTGCTTTTTCGTTATCTTGTCTATGCAATGCAACTGAAACGCATCGGTGTCTCATCTGCAAATACTCGTAGGGCGATAAATGATTATTTAGCCGATCCTTCTTCGAATCCGAAAAGCAAACCGTCCTCATTTGGTAAACAGCCCCGTTCGACGCATTCCAAGATTAGCGCTTGCAATAATTTTGCAGAATCGGAAACACAAGACTCAGAAGGTTGTTTTCCCTCATGAACGGCTTCTGACCTTGCTCTATATAGTTTCTTTATTTCTTGCTGTTTTTGCTTGCCTCCTCCAAGAAACAAAGCTGCGAGAGTACTGACACGAAAAACAAGTTCGCTCCGGACTCCAAACAATGACTCAATCCCAGCCCATATAATCGCCATTTGAACTGAAGGTCGAAGCGATTGCTTGTAGCTCCACAAGGAATTCACCGCGGTCTCAAATCGCGTGTTTTTATCAAACAGTTCCCATGCGTCCCGATAATGCTGTCTTATCCACTGCTTCTCTGAATCGTTGATCACTTTCAATTTTCTTGGAATGAACAACCTTGTAGAAAGAACAACATTGATTGCCGAGCATGGCGAAAAATCTTCTGTCCGCGAATCGCTCTGAACATGCCAATACAATTCGCAATTCAAAAGCGCGGACAATAGAACTATTGCAGATTGGGCATTCCAAACTCGAACTGCAAGCTCTTTGCCCTCTCCAACAACGCGCAACTGAGCTGTAGTTTTCCTAAGGACGGCAATCAAGACACCTAAATCGGTCTCATCTCCGCTGCCATATTTCATCACAGAATTTATCATGTCGTCCGGCGAGGCCTTGCACGTGGCCGGCAATAGAGAGAGGTGTTGCGTAAGCGGCAGCTCTTCGTCTATGGTTAATCCCATTAGGTATAGATATGAAGCAGCAGCCGATTCATTTACAACAATCATCATCTTCGCCCCCCTGCCATAGCGCTCTATACCTAATCCATCCGAACAGCGCCAAACTGAGAGACGTCGATTTCGCCCTACATGAGTTTGGGAAGCAATGCGTCACGCAGTTCGCCAAGAGCCTACGACTTGAGTATATTAGCCTATATGAGCTCAAGAATACCATTGAGCGTCGAAGTCGTTCTTTCTATTGCACAAGCTGGAGCAAACGGGACGTTCATCGACTTAATGTTTTTTAATGCAAGCTTGGTCTGAACGGCACCAACAGTTCCAAGCCTAATAGCTTCCATGCCCATTGAGCTACGAAGAAAGAAATACGACCACGCCGCAAAGTCGCCTTTAAACGAAGTAAGTTTGTTGCAATTCTCTGTGAGGTTTGCCTCATCGAGCGTTTTTCCGATATACGCCGTAAGGCCAATCGTTCCGACAACGGAAACAATTAGATCGCCAGTGTTGACAACGTAGCGCGAAATATTAGATCGTGTTTCATCGTCGATATATAGCATTTCCGAATTGAGTAAGAGAACAGAAGCGTTGTTTAAGTCGCGGACTCGAATATATGGATGAGAGTTTGCCTCTGCAATTAGCTCTGAACCTTTAGGGAGCCTCTAACCGCCCTTGACTTCGCAGAATGACTCGACTGAACGGTAATGATTTTCTCGCTTGTTCTCTTCAATTGTTTGAGCAAAAAGGGCTTCTCCGAGTTCAGCTAAATAATCATTTACCGGAACATAGGCCTGCACTTCAGAATTGTTTCCATCGAACCAAGGGGAAAGGAGCCCCCGGTGGAAGCGATGATCAATATGGTTCTAACACAGATGTAGCCGGTTCTAGACTATCTGCAGATAAAGCAATCTTAAAAGCAGTGCTCGAAAGCACTATGTGTAGCCATGCCGAAAGCAGCGTGCCCAGCAACTCGAGTCTACTCGGTCTCTTCCTTACCGACAAGGAAGTCGAGGGGTGCTCTCCGAGAACAATCGCGTACTACGAAAGCACCCTCAAACCATATGAGGCATGGATGGAAGAGAAGACGATGCTGAGCGAAGACGGCCGAATCGTCAGGGTGGACAACCCATGGTGTTCGTTCTACATCGACACCGAGCTGGCACCTGCGCTAGACGAGAGCAGGTGCGGGAAATGGATGTTCTACTTCAACGATATCGAGTTCGCGGAGGAAGTCTGCCGCAAGGCGGCCCTCGGAATGGTCGTCGCGGAATGCAAGCACAGCTCATTCGAGTCCGTTATCGAGAACGGCAGAGGCGTCGCCTGCTTCTACCTGAACTTGGACGACGTCGAAGCACATCGCCGCGTTGTCGCATTCATGTTGGAGCATGGCCTGGTTCGGAAGACGAAGTCGGGGAAGCTGTATAACATCGGCTTCAAGTTGGATGACCAGGCACGGGCGGGAGAATATGGAGCCGGTTTCAAGGCACGAATCACGTTGAGCGATCGCTCGAATTAGGCGAATTTTACCTGCGAAGAACAATGAAGGGCGGGGGTGTATCGGCTAATGCCGAACACCCCCGCCCTCGACGCGGTTAAAATAGCGAATGATTGAAGCGGATCAGCCTGGTTCCGCCCTCTTCCCTAATCCCGCTTAAACAAATCCCGCGTGTACACCTTGTCCGCCACGTCCGCGAGCTCATCGCTCCAGCGGTTGGCGACGATCACGTCGCAGCCGGCCTTGAAGGCCTCCAGGTCGTGGGTCACCTCGGAGCCGAAGAACTCCGGCGCGTCCGGCGTGGGCTCGTAGACCACAACGGGCACGCCCTTGGCCTTCACGCGCTTCATGACGCCCTGGATGGAGCTCGCGCGGAAGTTGTCGGAGTTGGACTTCATCGTCAGGCGGTAGACGCCCACGACCGGCTTCTCCTTGCCCTTGTAGACGCGGTCCCACACCATCTGCAGCACCTCGTCGGCCACGAAGTCCTTTCGGGTGCGGTTGGCCTCCACGATGGCCTCGATCAGGTTCTGCGGCACGTCCTTGTAGTTGGCGAGCAGCTGCTTGGTGTCCTTGGGGAGACAGTAGCCGCCGTAGCCGAAGCTGGGGTTGTTGTAGTGGGAGCCGATGCGCGGCTCCAGGCACACGCCGTCGATGACGTCGCGGGTGTTGAGCCCGCGGACCTCGCAGTAGGTGTCGAGCTCGTTGAAGTAGGCCACGCGCAGCGCCAGGTAGGTGTTGGCGAAGAGCTTCACGGCCTCTGCCTCGGTGGTTCCCAGCACGAGCTCCGGGATGCCCCTGGAGCCGTCGGCGTTCACGCGCTCCAGCTCGGAGGGGTCGGCGCCCTGGGCGAGCAGGCCGGCGAACTTCTCCGCCGCGGCGACGGCCTCAGGGTCGTCCTTCGGCGCGCCAACCACGATGCGGCTGGGGTGCAGGTTGTCGTAGAGCGCTTTGCTCTCGCGCAGGAACTCGGGGCTGAAGAAGATCTTGCTGTCGCCGAGCCTCTCGCGCAGGCCCGCGGTGTAGCCAACGGGGATGGTCGACTTGATGACGATCCAGGCGTCCGGGTTCAC
This sequence comes from uncultured Collinsella sp., assembly GCA_958420355.1. GTDB lineage: Bacteria > Actinomycetota > Coriobacteriia > Coriobacteriales > Coriobacteriaceae > Collinsella. The sequence goes on along the minus strand of CATZJG010000015.1, from coordinate 28,709 downwards.
CGAGCGAACGGCGGCGATGGCGGCCTCGACGGAGCTCGTGTCGAAGAAATTCCTGTCCGAGTCGTAGTTGGTGGGCGTGGCGATCACGGCGTAGTCGGCGTCCGTGTAGGCCTCGGCCACGTCCACGGTGGCGTGCAGGTCGAGCTCGCGCTCCCCCGCCTTGGCCTCTGCCAGGAAGCGCTCGATCTCGTCGTCCTGGATGGGCGACTGGTAGTTGTTGATCTTCTCGACCTTCTCGGGCACGATGTCCAGCGCGTGCACCTCGTTGTACTGCGAAAGAAGTACGGCGAGGGACAGGCCGACATAGCCGGTACCGGCGACAGCGATTTTCATGGGAATCTTCTTTCTATCTGGGGTTTTCAAGGTGCCATACGTGATGGAACGATCAGAATGAGCTATCTCTTAATTAGAGCCGTGAGGTATTTCAGCTGGCCAGTGAGCGCATATCCAGTGATTAGCGCAATGCTGCTCACAAGCAACTTTACGATGAGAGAGAGGAAAACATCTTCCATGGGTATAAAGGCGCCAACTCCCGCAACAGCAGCAATGCCCACGATGCCAACAGCAATCTCAGGCAAGAAATTTAGCAGGCAATAGTAAGGTCTGCCGAAACCACGTTTCACTAGGAAATACGCTAGAGGAACCATATGAAGGCAGTATGCTACGAAGATGCCGTAAGCCACTGTGAGGATGGAACCGCCAGCCAGGCCCGCCACCAGCCCGGAAATGGTGATCGCGGTGTTCACAAGACCAACCTTAAACATGTAATCGGTGCGTCCTATGCTCTGGAAAAACGCACCCGAAGGGTTGCCCATCATCTGGAAGTAGACCGACAAAGCAAGCACGGCGAACACCGGCGCGGCTTGCTCCCATCCTGGCCCGTAGAAGACAGCAATGATTTCCGCCGAAGCACAGCTGAATACCACCGCCACAGCAACACCCACTAGCGAGAGCAGCTTTTCGATACGCATCCAGCACTCGTAGATGCGGTCGACATCGTCTTGATGCTCTGCCATGAACGGCTGGATGACCGAGCCTATGACACTGGAGAACGCTGTCATGGGATAGGTTGTCAATTTATAAGCCTTATCGTAAAAGCCCAAGGCCGCAGTTCCCTGCACACCGCCAACGAGCATGTTATCGAGGTTGCGGGAGAAGTAATTGACCAAGCTGAACCCAAACTGGTAAGCAGAATAGGAGAATATCTTCTTAAGCGTGCAAATGAAATGAGCGTTTATCTGCCTGATTGGTCGCGCTACGATGTTCCAGAAGAACACCACCGCTGCAGATAGCACAGTCTGAAGGACGAGCGCATAGCAGCCCGCACCCAAGGCGGAGGCCGCGATTGCGACCCCTCCAGAGACTACTGTAGCCGCCACAAGACGTACGCCAATGGCGGCGAAGCGCAACTCCTTGAGCATAAGGCCATTTGGCACCATATTGAGCGTGGAGAACAGCAGCGCGGGGGCCGAGGCAAGGCACAAGGGCACAAGCCGGGCGTCCCCGTAGACTGCGGCGATGAATGGCGATGCGGCACAAAAGGCCAGAGAAAGCCCTGCAGCCAAAAGTGCCGAAAATGCAAATAGACCGCCATAATCACGTTCCGTAAGGTCGCGATACTGCACGATAGCAGTGCCCACGCCCATATCAGAAAGCAAGCTGAATAGCCCAGTGAACACGGTGACAATAGCCATAAGCCCAAAGTCACCCGGCGAGATAAGTCTTGCCAGCACAGCCGTTATCACGAGTTGAGCACCCATGCTGACATACTTAGACCCAAACTGCATAAGGGCAGCACTGCGCATGCCCGTATTTGATTTAGACACTTTCCATATTCCAAACTTTAGCGGCCTCAATGGCCTGGTATATCTGTTCCTCTTGTGGATTACACGCGCCGGCACGCCGCCAACAACCGGTCGCTCCGGGAAATTACGCGCGACCACTTCACCCACAATGGCGTGCGAGCCAACAGTGACGCCGGACATTATTTGTACGCAGCACCCGATCCAAGCGTCATTGCCCAACACTTTCTCAGCCCAACGTTGCTTTGCTCATTCATCGGTTTATCAAGTCTTTGATGGCGATGCAAGACCGTACGCACGAGAGAACCATAGGCAACATTCAGTCGCGCCCAATGACGTCTTTCACGCATTCGAGGTAGCCAGCATCCCACCGTTGACATACGCCCCTCCCGATGAATATATGTTCAGGATAACGAATCGCTATGTCGGCCGTCGGTCAACCGAGAGAGCCGATCCCCCTCAGTTCCTGCATGTTAGTCTCAAGTCATTCGTTAGCCTTGGATTGCGAAAGCCTATTCTGAACATTAGGAAGAAGTCACACGATATCCCTCCTCGAAATACGATGGACTCAATCCATAGCGGCACATGAGCTCGGCCATGATGGCATCGTTACGCCCTCCCGCCACATTCGCGTTGCAAAGAGCGTCTGAACGAGGACCCTCCAATTGATAGGGATGATTCTGTCTGTTCGGAGCATATGCCACCTCGATGCCGTTGGCGAGCTCGAAGAACTTGAGATAAAGGTCATCTGCAGGCCAGGCTACTCCACGTATGGCCTCTATATCCAGCGATGCGAGGTCGAAGGCTGCGACAGGATACAACGCCCCGGCGCCACCGGTTGCAAGCAACCGGCGGCTGGGGACTGAAAAAGCGTCCTTATGCTCCCAGCCCCATTTTTCATAAGGAAGTAAATCTCCCGCAGCATCAAACCCTATGAGATGGCAGCGCCTTGCCACAACGCAATAGGGAACAGTCTCGTGGGCTGTGAGAAGCGATTCGACCATATCTGCTGGGTAGATGAGGTCATCGTCCGCTGTGATAATGAGCGAGTCCGGGAACTCTTGAAATGCGAAGAGATATTTCTTGTGCGGCCCCAAATCCTCGTAACCCATTCTGATTTCAAGACCATATTGTTCAAGGTCAAGCAAATCATCGGAAAGCGTGTCCCTTTGGATAGACTCATCAAGATAAAGCAGAACCTTTGAGGGTCTCACTGATTGCATGAGTAGGGAACGGATGGCCATATGGACCGCATTGAGACGCGCCCCATAGCTTGTAAGAGATATATATGTATTATTGCTGATAGGTGCGCTCGTGTAAGGGCGAAAATCAAATTTACTGACCTCACGCAGCCTGGAACGTCTCTCAATCTCGAACCCAACAAGCGAAGGGTGCCTAACATAGCGAGCGGCTTTTCTTAATAACATGCAATTCCTAACCACGATGAGCATTAAGTTTCTTAAGAGCCTGCTTCGCATTGTGACCAACAACGCGATATGCTTTATGTATAAAAGCAAAGGGAGCAAGCGCAAACGAGGATAATAGCTGGACTGCGCCCTCAGCACTCGCGTTCATTCCAACGAGCATCATGCCGACGCGATAGTGCATCGCATGCTCTACACGACGCCTTTGGTTGAGCGTAAACATCCCAGAATACTCCCGTATGAGCCGATCATAGTTCAGCTCCCCCGCCAAAGACTTGCCGCTCGTGCTTATCCTCACCGTCCCTAAGTCATCGTAGTAGACTGAGAGCACCTCGGGGACGCATCTGATCTGGAAGCCCGCTATCAAAAGCTTGAACATGAGAATGGAGTCCTGCTTCGCAGGCGTATCGCTGAAGCAACCGACGCTCCGTAACGCATCCTTGCGCGCCAGCCATTGGCTCGTCGCCGCAATACAGCCGCAGTAGGCCTGCTCAAAAACAGGCACCCCATTGCAGACTCGGCGGTAGTAAATCTCTGTGCCATCGGGTTGGACGCCCTTGCAGTGCGCATAGGTCAACGAGACATTAGAATCGGACATTGGTTCCATCTGCAGCTCTAGCTTGCGCGGTAGAAACTCATCATCATCGTCAAGAAAGGCAACAAAATCGGCCTTTGAGGCATCGATGCCAGTGTTACGCGCAAGCGATCCGCCTCCGTTTTTTTCGCGAACGACATAGTGCAATTCAACGCCCGGCCGAGTCTCGAATGCAAGAACACGAGCTTGAGTCTCAAGCTGTTGATTCGTGCCTTTACCATTGTCATCTACGACAACAATCTCGATATTGGGGTAAGTCTGGGCATTAACACTTTCCATTGCCCGAGTCAGCATGTCAGAACGTGAATATGTCGGGATCACGACACTGACTAATGGGGCGTTTGAATTCACTGAAGGCATCTCCATCTCATAAACCCTTCGGGCCGATGACGTCACTGACTGCGGAGTCGACAGAGTCATTTTTAGAGGTGCGTTCACCCAGCAGATTAAGCACTAAGCAAAATAAAGCCATAACGTGGTAGACATCCGGAATATTGGCCATGCCGTTAAAGGTCGAGAAGTAAGTAAGCATCAAAATTCCCAGGAACAGAATAGAATAGTTTCCCGTTGCAACAGAGGTCTTAATTGATGGCAGCAAGATAAGAAACGCTGCACCAACTGCAAATACAAGTCCAAATTTAAATGCGAGCGTCAAGAGGGAATACTCGGAAAACATAGATACCGTGCCTCTGTCGATAAATGAAGTGAAATGCGCGGTGTAACCCTCACCGTATCCGCAGAAAATACGTGGAGTTTCGTAAGAAAGGACAAGCTCAACTGAGCCGTTCCTTCCACTCGATAAATCTGACGCACCAAAACGATCAAGCACGACATCGAACGCGCCGACAAAATAAAGCACGCCAAGAAAAACGCTCAGGGCAATCGCGTTCTTTATCGCATCCTTACTAGTAGTGTTAAGCCAAATTACAGATAACAGGTAAATCACAATGGCGGTTTTACCGCCTGTGGAGAGGATGCCTAATGTCGCAACTACATACAAGAGCTTGATGTTGACCAACGACTCACCAACGATTCGCTCGTATGCAATATTCATATAGTAAAAAACGAGATAAAACCCTGCTGTGCTGAGATAATGGCCCCATATGGAGACATGCCTCGATGAAATTTCCGGCGAAACCCATCCAGACATCTCTTTCATAGCCGCATTTGATATTGCCGCCATGCAAGCGGAACCCGTAAAGCAATCGAGCACAAGAATGCCAAAGACAAGAAATACGAACGCGTTTGATGTTCTAATTATTGCCTTGGCCAAAGCCCGACGCTGATCCTGCGACGAGCCAAATCTCAGCTGGCAGACTAATAGGGGCAAACAGTAAAGAAAGGAGAATTTCGCTACGTCCCGAAACGAAGAGCCAGCCGTTCGCTCGGTCACCAAAAAAAGGGAAAGCAGAAAGAGCCAAAACATCAAAGGCCCAATCCCGATTCGACATCCGCATTTAGCAGCTAGAAGAATCAAAGGAACATAAAATAATAGGTTAATATACGCAAACTCCGAGCTCAATCCCATTCGTAGATAAAAAGAAACAGCAAATACCGAAGCGACAAGTAAGAAAACAGAGAGATTAACGACAGTAAAAAGACGCGTCTCAAGAACTTGACTTCTTAGGGAAATCGTTTTTCCCGTCATTCAACATCACCTCTAAGAGGAAACAAACAGGCGAAAGGCAAGGCGAGTAGAACAATCAGAGGATGGCAAGAACTGGATACAAGCGAACCTATACCACAGCCGGCATAACTACCGTACCGGAGATAATTAACAGCAGATCTCAGTTTCATCTTGATCGGAACGTGAGTCCCCAACGTGAAATCATCAATAAAAGAACGCCCTCTCGGATTTTTCAGCATAACCTCCTTCATATTGGTCGTAAGACCATCTTCCAGATAGTCGCCGTAATACGTCGGCGTATTGAACCATCTAATCTTGAGATCCAATTCCGATATCGACTGCCATAGATAGAATTCAGAAAGATATCTTTCGCCTTCGAAACGCGGAAAAGGAAAACGCTTGATTAGTTCAGTGCGCACAATCTCTGCCCTGTCGCCCGGCATCTTGTATTTGAACCTGAAATCACACGACGTAGAGTCTATGTACTCCTCGGTAAACCGTTCAACCGTCTTCTCATCCATGTCGCTCAAAGACACGCCAGACTCCCCAAGAAGCAGTGAGCCGTCAGCGCGCGCGCACACACCGGAAACGCCAGCAAAAGAATCGTCATCAGCGACTTGCGCGATATATCGCAAGTTCACCTCAATGGAATCATCCGGTAGCCAATCATCGGAATCAACGATAAAAAACCATTCTCCACGAGCAAGGTTCACTCCCCGATTAATCGCTACATGCTTGCCGGCATTTTCCTGCCTTTCGAAATGCATGGGGAATGTCGCATTTGCCTTAAGCTCTGCGAGCAAAGAAGTCGTCTCATCCGTGGATCCATCATCCACAACAACCCACTCAAAATCCTTGCAAGTCTGGCGTTGAAGCGAGTCGAACAGACGGGCTATCGAATAAGCCCTGTTGTAGGTGGGAGTGAATACCGTAATCATCGGGTATCACCCTTATATAACGTTAACGAGAGAATACGAGCGATCTTGCGTGCAATGAAATCGCCCACGTAGGGGGCCCACTTGTTGATGAAGCCAATCCGAAACCGCTCACCGGCCGGCAACCAACTCGCGGTACTGACATGGGTGGAGTACGTGCGACTAGTACATTTAAACCCACCGAAGTCGAGCTTTGGACAGAAGTACTCACTCGGATAGACCCTAAAACCGTCATACTCCCATAGAGCGTCTACGCCCCACTGATAGCCATAGCGTTCAAGAACCTCACCGAAAATGTGATTAACGGTATGGGAATACAGGAACTCAATGGAATCCACGAAATCAAGATTTCGGTAAGACTCAAGGACCTCGCCGATTAAGTCAGAGTGAGCCCCAGCCGAGAGCACTAGGCCGGGGTTCACTGCATGCGACTCATAGTCACATGCAGTGAACCCCGATTCTTTGACAAGCGGGTCGATTGACTTCAGAAGCTCACTACCTATGTCCATATAGGTACCGCCGTTGTCGTAAACGACCTTGAAGCGCGCATAGTCGCTCACAAATGCCCATTTACCTGCCTTGTAAGCGTCCCGGGCATAAGGGCACTCATCAACGTCAAAGTTCGATTCATCCCATCGGACAATCTCATAATCCGGCATAAGCTCCTGCCAACGCTCAACGTTTGCCTGAGCTTTTTGCGGTAGGGGCTTTCCTCCGAACCAGCAGTAATGCAGCACCTTAGGCGTCAACGGTTCCACCTCCAGCAAGCTCCTCATAAACACCTACAAGTTCAGACACGACAGCGCCGAGGTTGTAATTCTCGCGCACCATGTCGGCACCCGCCTTCGCAACGCGGGTGCGCTCATTCTTATCGCGGCATAGTGTCACAATCGCCTCCACTAGGGCATCTATATCATCGACGGGAACGAAAACGCCGGTCTTACCGTCCTCCACGATGTCACGCACGCCGCCCACGGGGGTCACAACGACCGCCAAGCCGTTCGCCATGGCCTCCAAGAGCCCCATGGGGAAGGCCTCGTTCTTGGACGGCAGACAGTAGATTGCGCACATGTCCAGCAGCGCCTGCTTCTCCCGCGAGCCGACCCATCCCAAGATCGAGCACGCGTCCTCGCAGCCCAGCTCGGCAACAAGCGCCTTCGCACCCTCCACGTCGCCGTCCGCACCGAAATATGCTCGAATACCAGGCACGATCTCCCGCGCCCTAGAAATCGCGCGTATGAGTACGGTGGCGTTCTTGTTGTCATCGAAGTGTCCCAGAAACAGCACCGTGTTCGGCTCCTTGTGATCGTTTACATCCTCGGGGACGTGGATACCGTTGGGAATCGTAACGACATTGTCCGAACCTGATATCTCGGAGGAGAAGTACTCCTTCCATGAGTCGGAAAGAGCGACCACTCTATCTACCGCCGAGAAAACCCTGCGGTAGTCCGACCTGGTCTTCTCGGGCGCATTCGCGTAGGTATCGCGAAAGAGGCCGTCGTGCACGTGCAGAATTGTCGGCACACCGGCATCGACACCTGCCATGGCGAAGAAACGCTCCCGGGCGAAGCTGTTGCCGCCGCCCATGTGGACGTGCAGCACGTCGAAGCCCCTCAAGTGTCGCTTAACCCACGCCAGGGCATAGACACCCTGCGCGAGCTTCTTAAGTTTGCTCCCCTTGCCTGTGCACGGCAGAAAGGTAATGTCGCAGCGGTCCTCGATGCCAGCCTTATAGTAGTCGTTGATGACGGTCGCGATACCGCCTTGCTCGTTGCGTGCGGGCCCCACCATGAGGACCTTAGTGCGCCTCTGTATCATCGGCCACCACCCCGGTAGGCCATGGCAATCGTTGCGAAGCACGCCTCCCTGTCGAAGCCGGCGGCGCGCATCTTTTCCGCATACGAAGGGCGCTCTTCAATACGATACCTATCGATACCCTCGGCGATACGCCGCGCCCAGGTGGAAGGCGCCTCGTCGGTGGACGCGAATAAGATTCTGTCAGTGATGGACAACTCGCGAGGAAGCACGTCGGAGCCGTATATGGGAAGACCTTCAGCCTGCCCTTCGATGCCAACGAAGGGCAGGCCCTCAAAGAGGGAGGGCAATAGCAGTGCGTCGAAAGCCGAATAGTAGGCGTCGCTTTCCGAGGTCCTCGATACCTTTATGAGCGAGCTGCCCAGACCGAGTCGCTCGGCCTCAGCATCACGTTCGACCTCCATGTCGCCGCTGCCAACCATGCAGAAGCGAGCCCCGGGAACGAGCTTGCGCAGCTCGGAGAACACCTGAAGCTGGTAAAGCGGATTCTTCTGCAGGGCTATGCGGCCGATGCTACCAAGCAGGAACTCGCCGTCAGCCACGCCGAGCTCGCCGCGTATGTTTGCGCGCTTCTGCTCAGAGAAGGCGAACCTAACGAGATCAATACCATTAAAGTAGACGTTAAACGGTTGTTTGCCAAATAGATATTCGCCAGCGTTCGCCGAGCAGGCCCACAAATCGGTCGGCGCGTCTGAAAAGAGCGACGCACAGGCTGCGCCCACGGCCCTCTTCAACGGGTTACCAGAAATCTCGGCCCCCGCGTTGTGCGAGTGGATTATGCGACGGGGGATCCCCGCTTTCTTTGCAATGTCAGCAAGGAAGAAGGCACTGCCGTTGCTTGCTTGGATGTGCACGACGTCGTAATGACCCTCCCGCATGACCGAAGCTATAGAGGAGCTTTGAGCGAACATGTCCTGCACGCGTTCGGAACTCAGAACCGGCCCGATCTTGATGCAGGCAGCATCGGAGTCGACGCGGGTGGTGAGAGACATTATCGCGTAGTCGATTGAACCCGAGGTCTCAGACACCAGCTGCTCGAGAAAGTTCTCAACGCCACCGTCCGGGTACCAACGGTTCACTAGGAGAAGCACGCGTATCTTACCCACGGTATTCACCGTCCGCCAGTACGTCCGCGATCCGCTCGCTCGCATGCCCGTCTCCGTAGGGGTTGGAGGCGTGGCTCATGGCCTCGTACTCAGACTCGTCAGAGAGCAGGCGGCTGAACTTACGGTAGATGACGTCCTCCTCGGTGCCCACGAGTTTCAACGTGCCTGCCGCCACGCCCTCGGGACGTTCGGTGGTGTCGCGCATCACGAGCACAGGCTTGCCCAGACTAGGCGCCTCCTCCTGGATGCCGCCCGAGTCGGTCAGGATGAGGTGGCTGGCGGCCATGAAGTTGTGGAAGTCAAGAACCTCGAGTGGGTCGATGATGTGAAGTCGGTCGAAGCCGTCCAACTCTTCGTGCGCCGCCTTGCGGACGAGCGGGTTCATGTGGATGGGGTAGATCGCCTTGGTGTCGGGATGCTCCTCCATAACGCGGCGGATGGCGCGGAACATGCGGTGCATGGGCTCGCCAAGGTTCTCGCGGCGGTGGGCCGTGATGAGGATGAGGCGGGAGCCCTCCGCCCACTCGAGCTCGGGATGGGAGTACCCCTCGCGCACGGTGGTGCGCAGGGCGTCGATGCCGGTGTTGCCGGTGACCCAGATCTTTGACTCCGGCTTGCCCTCGTCGAGCAGGTTCTGCTTGCTCGCCTCCGTGGGGGCGAAATAGTACTCGCTCACGATGTCGACGGCCTGGCGGTTGAACTCCTCGGGCCAGGGGCTGTAGATGTCGTGCGTGCGCAGGCCCGCCTCGACGTGGCCCACGGGGATCTGAAGGTAGAAGCATGCAAGCGCCGCGGCGAAGCTGGTCGTGGTATCGCCGTGCACAAGAACGACGTCGGGCCTATCGTCCTCGAGGACGGCCTTGAGCTTGAGCAGCACGTCGCACGTAACGTCGAACAGCGTCTGGCCCGGCTTCATGATCGCCAAGTCGTGGTCGGGCGTCACGTCGAAGACGCGCAGCACCTGGTCGAGCATCTCGCGGTGCTGGCCGGTCACGGTCACGACGGTCTCGAACTCATCCGCGCGCGCCCTCAGCTCGTTGACGAGCGGGCACATCTTGATTGCCTCCGGGCGGGTGCCGAAGACGAGCATTACTTTCTTCTTAGTCATTGGCCTTGCTCCTCTTTGACTCCTTGCGGAGAAGCATGTAGAAACGGGTGTTGCCGACCACGTAGCGCTTCACCAGACGCTTGGGCTCCTGCATCATGCGGAAGAGCCACTCCAGGTTCGCTCGCTGCATCCACATCGGGGCGCGCGGGATGTTGCCGGAGACCACGTCGAACGAACCCCCCACGCCCACGAAAGCGCCCTTGGCGCCCAGCTCGCGGAAACGCTCGATCAGGCGTTCCTTCTTGGGCGAGGTGATGCCAACGAACACGATGTCGGGCTCGGCCTGCTCAACCTCGGCGACCACGGCATCGAACTCGTCTTCGCCGAAGTAGCCGTCACGGTAACCCGCAAGGACCATATTGGGATACCTCTCGGACAGTACCTCGGCGGTCTTTGCGACCACTTCGGCTTTGGCGCCTAGCAGGTAGACGCTGTGCCCCTCACGCTCGGCCAGCCCACACAGCTCCCACATGAGGTCGATGCCGGCCACGCGCTCGGGCAAGTCCACGCCCAGCTTCTTGGCGGCCATGACCATGGAGGCGCCATCGGCGTTCACGATCTCGCAGCGGCGCACGCACGCATCCATCTCGGGATCGTCACGCATCTGCAGCAACTTGTCGGCGTTCACGCCGATCAGGTGGGCGAAGCGCCCCTCCTTGATGAGGGCATCGGTCGCCTCGACGGTCTGCCCCATCGTCCAGGGGTCGACGGGGGCGCCCAGGACTTCGACTCGCCCGGGAAGATCAACCGCTGAACCGGTGCCTTCGTAATTCCCTATAGTCTCTTTAGCAAGCGCCATTTCCGCTAACAACCTCAATCACTGTGAGTAGGATTATTTTGAAATCGAAGAAAACGCCCCGTTTGGCGATATATTCCAGGTCGCGACGGACCATCCCGTCGAATCCAGTCGCGTTACGCTCAGTGACTTGCCACCAGCCGGTGATGCCAGGCTTCACGGCAAGACGCTGCAGGTCGTATTCCGTGTACTCCGACACCTCGTTCGGCAGCGGCGGGCGCGGGCCGACGACGGACATCTGGCCCAGAAACACGTTCAGGAACTGTGGGAACTCGTCAATGGAGTGCTTGCGGATGAACTTGCCGATCCTGGTAACGCGCGGGTCCTCCTTCATCTTGAACATGGCACCGGCGATCTCGTTCTGCTCCTTGAGATCTGCCAGGCGCTCGTCGGCGTCCTTGTACATGGAGCGGAACTTCCACATGCGGAAGGTGGACAGGCTGCCATCGCGGTGGGTCTGGCCCACGCGGATCTGGCTGTAGAAGGGGTTGCCCTCGCTCTCAAGGCGGATGGCCGCGGCAAGCACAAGGCTGGGAACGGCGATGACGGCCAGCACGCAGCCGCTGAACACGACGTCAAAGGCGCGCTTAACGGCGCGGTAGACCAAGCGCGAACGATCCCAGTCCATGATGGACTGCATGGCCTTGTAGCGGCCGGCGCCCTCGCGTCGGTCCATGGCCTGAGCAATGAGCGCTGCCCCCGCAGGCGCATCCGTTGCAAATTGAGTTTTATCCGACACGTTTTCTTCCAACACTTCGTCCCCAAGTCGGGGATCCTCCCTGTTCTGCATAGCGACAGCCCGCAGCTAGGCGATCGCCTTTTTAAGGTTTCGCATTACGCGCTGCTCGGCCGAAAGCACGGCAAGGCCAACGCGCGTAGTTATGCGTCGGCCGCACAGGTCGAGCTCCAAATAAGCAGTGCTCTTGCGTCTGTTAATGCTTTTGATAAGGCCTTCGTGGCCCAGCAGCGGACCTGCCGTAACTACGACCTGGTCGCCGTCTTTTAGGGCCTCACTCATGGGCACTACGCGGTCTCCCCTATGCGTAAAGCCTCCAATAAGCTGGACCTCTTCTTTTGCCAGCGGTACAAACTGACCATCCTGGGATAACACCCGAGCAAAGTCGTCCATACGCAGCAGATACTGTTGCACGGTGCGGGGGTCCGCTGTATCGCAGATGAGATAACCGGGGAACAGCGGCTTAGTCGTGTTGACCCACTCGCCGTGTACCTTGATTTCGGTTTGATATTGGGGATAGAAGAGCTCCTGCATGGCGCCCGCTGGCACCACACGCTCGATGCACTCGCGCACTACGTCTTCGCGACCGTTAATGACCTGGATCACATACCACACGAGCACCACCCCCTTGCTGTCTTACGTGTGGCTCACGGGGTTTGGGTATGGCTTCGCCAGGGCGCTTATGCGCGAAGGCGCTCCATATTCAAACCCTGAGCCCAGTTAGACAAGCACGTGGCTCTGTCCCACCGTGAACGGTATGTATAAGCGCAGTTGCTAGAGACGCGGACGTGTATCGCAAAATGACGCATCTCCAGCTGGCTGCGTGCGGCCCAGTTAAGCGGGTACAAAACTGGAACGCACGCAAACAGCTGCAGGACTGCTACGTTTTGGCATACGAACTGCTAATTACTTGCATTTCAGAACTAACTGAATACAAATAACTACGTCGCATGACATCATTATTGGAGCTCGTGGTGTTTCTGGCACCGCCGTTACGGCCGGATGCTGATCGACCCTGCGCTTTGTGGCTTGCTGAAGCTGTGAGCACAGTTGAACTCATGTAACGTTAGGTATCCTAGCACAAGCTGATAACGAAACTGATTTGGGCTGCGTTGGACAACATATCGTTCATTTGGCGTGCTTAAGGGAGTTGTTTTGGGATGTTGTTCACGTTGGCGCAGGTTATTGGGGTGCTGACGATAATTAGAAGCGTTCCTAAAGTCCAAAAGGGACAGCGAGCTGCACTGGTAATTGCGTTTGTCTAACAAACTATGTACAGACATAGGAAATAAATTGTGCAACTTTTTGTTGGTGTGAAAGTGGTTTGTGGCATGAGGTATTTTGGCATGAAAAAAGCCTTCGGGATTCCGAAGGCCTTGCATTCACGATGGTGGAGACGAGGGGGATCGAACCCCTGACCTCTTGACTGCCAGTCAAGCGCTCTCCCAGCTGAGCTACGCCCCCGTGACGAGGAGATACTATAGGGGAAGACTTTCTTTGATGCAAGGACTTTTTTGGGTTGAATCTCTTACTTACGGGTTTTCCTGGGACGGGGCAGAAATAAACACTCTTCGAGCGCTTATTTCTATCCACCGTCCCGATAAAACCCTGATGCGATAGACCTTACCTGTAGAGGTAAGCGATGGCGGTGCCGGTGTGGACTTGGATCGTGGCTGTTGACCTGACGACGTTACTAATGCCCGTGTCGGCCAACAGGCCCAGGGGGCTGTGATCTAGCTCCCATTCTAGGCCGTGTTCGCTTACCACGGTGTTGGGGGCAATGGCGATGATGGAGAACGTCTTGCCCTCGGCGCCTTCGATGGTCCAGGATTCGCCTCCGCGCAGGATGCGGGCCGTGGTTTCGTCCTCGGCGATCCAGACGGGGGCGTCCACATAGCCTGCCAGTAGCCCTAACACAGACAGGGCCATGTCCGGGCGACCGCCGGTGGCGCAGGTCGCAACCACTTCGGCACCCGGCCAGCGGCGGCGGACGGAACAGAGCGCCAGCGCCAGATCGATATAGTCCTTGTACGGATCGTGGCGCTCAACTTCAAAGTCAGTGGCGGCATCGACCAACGCGCGGCCCGCGTCGCTCACCGTGTCGGCATCCCCCACATACACGTTGCAGCCCAGTCCCGCACCCAGCAGAGCGTCGAGCCCGCGGTCCACGGCGACAACGTGGTCGCACGCCCCCGCTAGCCTACGCAACAAATCCGCGCTCGCCAACACGGGCGAGCCGCAGACTACAAGTACTTTGCAAGCCACGGCCCTCACCTAGCCCTCACACGAAAGCACACAGTCAAGGTCCAGCTCCTCGTAGCTGTCGATAAAGATATCGCAGTTGGAGCGTACGTCGTCGCGCTTCATGCGGCCGTGCGGGTCATAAATACCCACGCGCTTAAAGCCGGCGACCCCAGAGCTCTTTAGGCCAAAGACGGCGTCCTCAAACACCCACGCGCGCTCAAACTTGCACCCATGGCGCTCCTCCAGGCGGCGCAGCGCCAGCTCGTACACATCGGGGAACTGCTTGGAACGTCCTGCCTCGCCCGTCGTGGTAACAAACTCCATGTAAGCGTCGAGCCCGGCACCAGCGAGCGCAGACTGTACCAGCTCGGCCGGCGTGGACGTGGCCACGCCCATAGCGATTCCCGCCGCCTTCGCCTGCTCCAAAAAGGCCAGAAGTCCCTCGCGCGGGGGCACCTTGGAGTACTCATCAATCAAAATCTCGCCCAGCTCGCGATACAGTTCCTCGCCATTCGCGCCAATGCCCCACGTGTCGTGGTAGGCCTGGCACTCGTCCTCCAGTGACAGGTGCTCAAATTGGGCAAAGTCATCCACGGTCACGTCAATCCCGTGACGGCGCAATAACTCGGGCTGCGCATAGCCCCAAACGGGGGTGCTATTTACCAGCGTGCCATCGCAATCGAAAATAAAAGCAACCTTGGGAGCAGCGGTATGGGACATAAACGAGCCTTTCGATGTCAAAGGGTAAACAACCTGCTAAAAACGTTTTACCAAACGTTAGCCAGACAATTTTGAAACCCAAATTGGTAAAACTGTCAAGAGTTTTACCACGGCAATTCTGCCAGTGGTCTAAACATGTCGCTTACCGATTAAACGTTCCCGCAAATCCGCTTTCGTACATAAACCTAACGTACAGGTGTTATCGTAGTTTTTGCCGAAAGTTCCACCGAGCACGCGAGGTGGAACGAATCACAGATACTTTGCCGTCCCTTCGATTCGTGCAGCCTTGGACCTTTCGCATCTAGTCACCAAGGCAATACGCTGCCGCGTCATGATGGGATCAAACGTGAGCGATACAAAGCTAAAGCCAGCAACCAAAAAGCCCGCTACCCGTAAAGCCGCCCCGCACGCACCGGAGCTCACCAAGGACGATGTCTATCTGTTTGGCATTGGCACGTGGGAGCGCAGCTGGGAAAAGATGGGCGCGCATCCCGACACGCAGAACCGTACGCGCGGCTGGCGTTTTTGCGTTTGGGCTCCCGACGTAAAAAGCGTTCACGTCATTGGCGAATTTAACGACTGGGATGAACAAGCCAACCCGCTGGTGCCCGTGCATACGAGCGCTATTTGGGAAGGCTTTATTCCTGGCGCCGAGCAGGGTCAGCTCTATAAATACCTTATCGAGACCAACGAGGGCGAAAAGCTCTACAAGGCCGATCCGTATGCCTTTAAGGCCGAGTGCCCTCCGGGTACCGCCAGCGTGCTGTGGACCCTCGATGGCTACCAGTGGAACGACGCCGCATGGCTCAAGCGCCGCGCCGGCCACAACCATATGTCGCAGCCGCTCAACATCTACGAGGTGCATATTGGCTCGTGGAAGCGCCACGGCGACACGCCACAGGGCGAGCCGGACGAGTACGGCAACTACCCAGGTCCCATGGATCCCTTCCCCGCGCAACGCGGCGAGTTCTACACATACGACGACCTGTCGGTGGAGCTCGTGGACTACGTGCACGACATGGGCTATACGCATATCGAGGTCATGCCGCTTATGGAGCATCCTTTCGACGGCTCCTGGGGCTACCAGACGACCGGCTACTACGCCGCCACGTCGCGCTACGGCAACCCTCAGCAGCTCATGCACTTTATTGATGCGTGCCACGAGGCGGGCATCGGCGTGATCATGGACTGGGTGCCCGGCGGTTTTTGCGCCGACTCCCACGGCCTTGCCACCTTTAACGGCCACATGCTGTTTGAGCACGAGATTCACCCCAACTGGGGCACGCACAAGTTTGACTTCGCACGCGGCGAGGTCCGCTCCTTCTTGGTCTCCAACGTGCTGTATTGGCTCGAAAACTTCCACGTTGACGGCATTCGCATGGACGGCGTGTCCAGCATGCTGTACCTCAACTTTGGCATTGACGATCCGGGGCAAAAGAAGTTCAACAAGTACGGAACCGAGGAGGACCTGGACGCCAGCGCGTTTATCCGCCAGGTCAACTGCGCCGTGGAGGCCCACTTCCCCGACGTGATGATGATGGCCGAGGAGTCCACCGCGTGGCCGCTCGTGACCTATCCGCCGCAGGACGGTGGCCTGGGCTTCCACTACAAGTGGGACATGGGCTGGATGAACGACACCCTGCACTACATGCAGACCGATTTTCCGTGGCGCCCCGGCAACCACGGGCTGCTTACGTTCTCCATCATGTACGCCTTTACCGAGAACTTTATTTGCCCGCTCAGCCACGACGAGGTCGTGCACGGCAAGTGCTCGCTGATCGGCCGCATGCCGGGCGACTGGTGGCGCCAGTTTGCCGGCCTGCGCACGCTGGCTTTCTACCAGATGACGCACCCCGGTGCCAAGCTCAACTTTATGGGCAACGAGATCGGCCAGTTTATTGAGTGGCGCTACTACGAGTCCATCCAGTGGTTCCTGACCGAGGAGTACGAGACCCACCGTCATCATCAAGCGTTTATCAAGGCGCTCAACCACCTGTACACCGCCGAGCCCGCCCTGTACGAGCGCGGCTACACCGACGACGGCTTTACCTGGATCGACGCGGACAACTCCAAGCAGTCCATCCTGAGCTTTGTGCGCCAGGGCGAGGACGTCGATGACGACCTGGTGATCCTGATCAACTTTGACCCGGCAAGCTACGAGAGCTTCCGCGTGGGCGTACCGCGAGAGGGCGACTGGGAGGTCATCTTTGATTCCGACCGTCCCGAGTTCGGTGGCAGCGGATACGCCGGTGAAGAGCCCTACACCTGCTCGAGCGAGCCCTATCCCTGGAATGGACAGATGGACTCTATCGAGATGAAGGTGCCCGGCCTGGCAGGCGTGGTACTTAAGCGCCGCGGTCCCAGCAGCTATAAGCCGCCCGTGGTCGAGAAGCCCAAGAAGGCGACGCGCAAGCGCACGTCCTCGGTAAAGCCCAAGCCCGCGGCTGCCAAGAAGGCTCCGGCCAAGGCGAAGGCTGCCAAGTCTGCCGCCAAGGCTCCGGCCAAGTCCACTGCGGCCAAGAAGGCAGCCACCAAAAAGGCTGCTCCCAAGGCCAAGGCAGCTGCTGTTAAGGCTCCTGCCAAGAAAGCGTAACAAAGGTGTTACCACTGTAATTACCCGCCCCGCGGGGGCGTAGGATACAAGTCATAACCGTTCCGGGAGAAACATCCCCGGGGGAAAGGAACGTATGAATAAGATCTTCGACAACAAGCAGGAGTTTACCGAGCTCTATCGCGATGCCGTCATGAGCATTAGCGGCAAGAGCGTCGAGGCCGCCAGCGACCTCGATCGCTTTAATGCCCTGGCCAAGCTCGTGGCCGAGAAGGCCCGCACCGTTGCCACCAAGAGCGACGCCCGCGCCACCGCCGAGGGCAAAAAGCGCGTGTACTACTTCTCGATCGAGTTTTTGATCGGCCGCCTGCTTGACAACTACCTGCTCAACTTTGGCGTGCGCGACATGGTCGCCGAGGCGCTCGACGACATGGGCTTTGACCTGTCCGTCATCGAGAACCAGGAGCCCGATCCGGCGCTGGGCAACGGTGGCCTGGGCCGTCTGGCCGCATGCTTCCTGGATTCCATGGCAGCCGAGGGCATTGCCGGCTACGGCAACGGCATGCGCTACCGCTACGGCCTGTTTAAGCAGGAAATCATCAACGGTAGCCAGGTCGAGGCCACTGACGAGTGGCTCACCCACGGCTATCCCTGGGAGGTTCGGCGTCAGGACAAGGCCGTGACCATCAAGTTTGGTGGCCATGTTGAGGGCTTTGAGGAGAACGGCCGCACGTTCTACCGCACGGTGGACACGCAGGATATCCTGGCCGTCCCTTATGACATCCCCGTCGTGGGCTATGCCGGCGAGACCGTCAACAAGCTGCGCGTATGGGCCGCCGAGCCGGTCGAGGAGCACTTCGATCTGGAGGCCTTCAACCGCGGCGACTATGCCCTGGCAGACGCCGAGCGCGCCGAGGCCGAGGCCATCAGCGCCATCCTCTACCCCAACGACGCCGGCGAGCACGGCCGTCTGCTGCGCCTGAAGCAGGAGTACCTGTTTGTTTCGGCCGGCATCTACAGCTTGCTCGACACCTTTGAGAAGGAGCACGGCGAGAACTGGGAGCTGCTGCCGCAGTTTGTGGCCATCCACACCAACGACACGCACCCCGCCATGTGCGGACCCGAGCTCATGCGCATCCTCATCGACGAGAAGAAGCTCGAGTGGGACGACGCCTGGAACATCGTGACGCAGGTCGTGAGTTACACCAACCACACCATCCTGCCTGAGGCCCTGGAGAAGTGGCCCATCGGCACGTTCTCCAAGCTCCTCCCCCGCGTGTACCAGATCATCGACGAGATCAGCCGTCGTTGGCACGAGTCGTTCGACACCACGCAGGAGGGCTGGCAGGAGCGTCTGCGCCAGACCGCCATTCTGTGGGACGGCGAGATTCGCATGGCCAACCTGTCTGTGATCTGCAGCCACAGCGTCAACGGCGTGGCAAAGATCCACTCCGACATCATCAAGAACATCGTGCTCAAGGACTTCTATGCCCTTACGCCCGAGAAGTTCAACAACAAGACCAACGGCATCTCGCACCGTCGCTTCTTTGCCGAGGCCAACCCCACCTACGCCAAGCTCGTGACCGAGGCTATTGGTGACGGCTGGCTGAAGGACGCCTTTGAGCTGGAGAAGCTTAAAGGTTTTCAGAACGACACCGAGTTCCTGAAGGCCGTGGGTGCCTCCAAGCGCGCCAACAAGGAGCGCCTGGCCGCCTACGTTAAGGCCGAGACCGGTCTGGTCATCGACCCCAACACCGTCTTCGATGTTCAGGTAAAGCGCTTCCACGCCTACAAGCGCCAGCTCATGAACATCATGAAGGTGATGGACATCTACAACCGTCGCATCGCGGATCCCAACTTCCACGTGACGCCGACGACCTTCATCTTTAGCGGCAAGGCTGCCTCGAGCTACACCTTTGCCAAGGAGACCATCCGCCTGATCAACTCCGTGGCCGACGTCATCAACAACGATGCCCGCGTGAACGAGGTTATGAAGGTCTGCTTTATCCCCAACTTCCGCGTGAGCAACGCCCAGCTCATCTACCCCGCCGCCGAGATCTCGGAGCAGATCTCCACGGCCGGCAAGGAGGCCTCGGGCACGTCCAACATGAAGCTCATGATGAACGGCGCCATTACGCTGGGCACCCTCGACGGCGCCAACATCGAGATCGCCGACCTGGCCGGCCGCGAGAACGAGGCCATCTTTGGCCTGACCGCTCCCGAGGTCGAGCAGCTCTGGGCATCCAACAGCTACTTTGCGTGGGATACCCTCAACGGCGACCGCGAGCGCCTGGGCCGCGTGATGGACGAGCTCAAGGACAACACCTTTGCGGGTCTTTCGGGCAACTTCGAGAGCATCTACAACGAGCTCATGAACAACAACGACCCCGACCTGGTCATGGCCGACTTCCGCAGCTACGTCGACGCCTGGGAGAAGCTCACGAACAGCTACGGCGACCAGGAGACCTGGAACCGCAAGGCGCTGCTCAACACCGCCTCCTCTGGCTGGTTCTCGAGCGACCGCACCATTCGCGAGTACCGCGACGAGATCTGGCACGCTTAAAGGCGCGCGAGCTCCCTTTGCCGCACGGCATTATTCGGTGGGCGCGACCAGGCGCCGTGCCCACCGCTAATGGGTTAGAAACATCGATGACAGAAGGAGAAATCGATGAGTAAGAAAGAATGCATCGCGATGCTCCTCGCAGGAGGACAGGGCAGCCGATTGGGGGCACTCACCCAAAAGATCGCCAAGCCGGCGGTTAGCTTTGGTGGTAAGTTCCGCATTATCGACTTTTCGCTGTCCAACTGCTCCAACTCGGGCATCGACACGGTGGGCGTTCTGACGCAGTATCGCCCCTATCTGCTGCATGCCTACGTGGGCTCCGGCGAGGCGTGGGATCTGGACAGCCGTGACGGCGGCGTTTCGATCCTGCCGCCGTACGAGACGCAGACCGGCGGCGCCTGGTATGCGGGCACGGCCGACGCCATTACGCAGAACCTCGACTACATCAAGGCCAACGACCCCAAGTACGTCCTGATTCTTTCGGGCGATCACCTGTATCGCATGGACTACCGCAAGATGCTCAAGACGCACATTGAGAACAACGCCGACCTCACGGTGAGCGTTATGCCCGTGCCGTGGGAGGAGGCCAGCCGCTTTGGCATCCTGACCACCGACCCCGAGGACGGCCGCATCACCAAGTTCACCGAGAAGCCCGATAAGCCCGATTCAAATCTCGCGTCCATGGGCATCTACATCTTCTCGACCGACGTGCTGATCGAGGCGCTCGAGGAGGACGCTCTGGACCAGCGCTCGAGCCACGACTTTGGCAAGGACATCATCCCCAAGCTGCTCGGCGAGAACAAGCGCCTGTACAGCTACGAGTTCCACGGCTTTTGGAAGGACGTCGGCACCATCGCCAGCTTCCACGAGACCTCGATGGACCTGCTTGGCAACAACCCCGAGTTCGATCTGTTTGACAAGCACTTCCCCATCATGTCCAACATCACCACGCGTCCGCCGCACTACATTGGCCCGGATGGTCGCCTGGACGACTGCCTGGTCTCCAACGGCTGCAAGATCTACGGTACCGCTCGCCACTCGATCCTTTCGACCGATGTCATCATCGAGGAGCGCGCCGTGGTCGAGGACTCCGTGCTGCTGCCGGGTGCGCACGTTAAGAGCGGCGCGCACATCTGCCGCGCTATTTTGGGCGAGAACTCCACGGTCGAAGAGGGCGTGAAGCTCGGCTCTGTCGATACCACCAAGGATACGGCCGTCGTTGGAAATGACGTCGTTATCGGGAAGGGGGAATGATCCGATGATCAATCGCAAGGCCATCGGTTATATCACCGCTAACTACTCTTCGACCTACGGCAGCGTGCTGCTCAAGGACCGCCCCATCGCGTCCGTTCCTTTTTTGGGCCGCTACCGCCTGATCGACTTCCCGCTGTCCAACATGATGAATGCCGGCATCAAGACCGTCGGCGTCGTCATGCCGGGAAACTACCGCTCGCTGATCGACCATGTGGGCTCGGGCAAGGACTGGGGCCTGGACCGCAAGAAGGGCGGCCTGTTCATGGTGCCCGGCAACGCGTATGGCACCACCAAGGGCGGCATGCGCTTCCTGCTGCGCGACATCATCTCCAACAAGACGCTGTTCCAGCGCTCGGACAAGCCCTATGTTGTGATGATGGGCACCAACATCATCTTTAACATGGACCTCAACACCATCATCGACGCGCACGAGAACTCCGGCGCCCAGATGACCGTGGTGTACTGCAAGGCCACGCGCAATGTTGACGACGAGACCAAGCTCGAGATTAACGAGAACGGCCGCCTGACGGGCGTGAGCGCCGGCGTCGTGTACGGCGACAACGCCTCTATGGACTGCTGCATCGTCAACCGCGAGACGCTGCTCGAGATCATCGACCACTACCAGGCTGCCGACTATCTGGACCTGCTCGAGGCGCTCCAGGGTGACTTTGGCAACATCGACGTGTGCAGCTACGAATACAAGGGCGAGGTCGTTGGCGTGTTTAGCGAGAAGTCGCTGTATCGCCGCAGCATGGACCTGCTCGACCAGACCGTGGCCGACCAGCTCTTTGACCCCGAGCGCCCGATCCTAACCAAGGCTCACGACGTGCCGCCTTCGCGCTATGCGACCGGCAGCCACGCGTGCAACTCGATCATCTCGGCCGGCTGCATCATCAAGGGCACCGTGCGCAACTCGATCCTGTCGCGCGGCGTTGTGGTCGAGGAAGGCGCTTCGGTGACCAACTCGATCATCAACCAGAGCTGCATCATCAAGAGCGGCGCCCGCGTTGAGAATGCCATCCTGGACAAGAACAACGTGGTTCCCACCAACACCGAGCTTCGCGGCACGCCCGAGAACATCCTGGTGCTGGGCAAGGCCCCGTTAACTCCCGATACCACCATCGTGCATTAACGTAGGCACCGCAACATCGCTCGTAACATGCAGAATAGCCGCCCGGTTTGCGCCAGGCGGCTATTCTCGAATTGCAACATGGGAGACAATATGGCAGATTCCAGCAAAAAGATGCAGATCGTGTTTGCCTCGGCCGAGTGCGCACCGTTTGTAAAGACCGGTGGCCTGGGCGACGTGGCGGGCTCGCTGCCCGCGGCGCTTGTGCGCGCCGGCGCCGAAGTCATCGTGATGGTGCCCAAGTACGCCACCATCAAGGACGAGTACAAGGCGCAGATGGAGCACTTCTCCGACTTTTACGTGAGCCTGGGCTGGCGCAACGAGTACTGCGGGCTCGAAAAGCTCGAGCACGACGGCGTCACGTATATGTTCATCGACAACGAGCGCTACTTTGCGCGCGACTATCCGTACGGCTTCTTTGACGACGGCGAGCGCTTTGCGTTCTTCTCCAAGGCCATCACCGAGAGCCTGCAGCACCTGCCGGCCGGCTTTGAGTGCGACATCCTGCACTGCAACGACTGGCAGACGGCACTGGCGCCCGTGTTCTTGCGCGAGTTCTACCAGGGCCTGCCGCTGTACGACCGCGTTAAAACGGTGTTCTCGATCCACAACGTGGCGTTCCAGGGCCAGTTTAGCGACACCGTAATGGAGGACATCCTGGGTGTGGCGCACATTCCGGCGGCCGCCTCGCAGCTGCGTTGCGACGCCTGCAGCATCAACTACATGCTGGGCGCGCTGCGCTATGCCGATGCCATCACCACGGTGAGCCCCACCTATGCCAACGAGATCCAGACGCCCGAGTTTGGCGAGGGCCTGGACGGCGTGCTGCGAGAGCGCTCCTATGCGCTGCAGGGCATTTTGAACGGCATTGACGTGGCGGGCTTTGACCCGGCGACCGACAAGCGCATTGTCGCAAACTACACGGTCGAGGACCGTTCCGGCAAGGCCGTGTGCAAGGCCAAGCTGCAGGAAGAGCTGGGGCTCGAGGTTCGCGACGACCGTCCGCTCATGGTAATGGTCACCCGCCTGACGCGCCAGAAGGGCATGGACCTGGTCATGTACGCGCTCGACCGCATCCTGTCCGGCGGCGTTCAGGTGGCCGTGCTGGGCACCGGCGACCGCGACTACGAGGACGGCCTGCGCTACTTCCAGGACAAGTACCCAGGCACCATGGCCGCACGCATCGAGTTCGATCCTGCGCTGTCGCAGCGTATGTATGCCGCTGCCGATATGTTCCTGATGCCTTCGAAGTTTGAGCCCTGCGGCCTGTCGCAGATCATCGCCATGCGCTACGGTACCCTGCCGATTGTTCGCGAGACCGGTGGTCTGAAGGACACGGTGATTCCGTATAACGAGTTTACCGGCGAGGGCACGGGCTTCTCGTTTAGTAACTTTAACGGCGACGAGATGGGCGACGCCGTGTTCCGCGCGGCACGCCTGTTCTGGGACAACCGCGATGCCTGGAACCAGCTGGTCACGCAGGCCATGAGCCAGGACTTTAGCTGGACACGCTCGGCCGACAAGTATCTGGACCTGTACTTCTTTATGCATCCGGAAATCGAACGCCCGGCAGCCGTGGTGGAGGCTGCGACTGAGGAGCCTGAGGCTGTTGAGGAACCCAAGGCCGAGGAGAAGCCGGTTGAGGCTGAGCCTGAGGTGAAGGCTGAGGTTGCTCCTGAGGCAGAGGCCGAGGTCAAGCCCGATGCAAAGCCCGCAGTTAAGAAGACCACGACCCGCAAGACGACCGCTAAGAAGGCTACGACGACCAAGGCTGCCACGACAAAAACAACGGCTGCCAAGGCAACGACCACGCGCAAGCGCACGACCGCCGCTGCCAAGATGACCGCCGATGTCGAGGCTGCTCCCGAGGTAAAGGCTGAGGCCGCCGTCGAGGCCAAGCCCGCCGTCAAGGCACCGGCCAAGACCACTGCCAAGAAGACGACCGCGACCGCCAAGAAGGCAACGGCAGCCAAGAAGAACACGACAACGAAGTCGACGAGCACAAAGGCCGCCACGACCAAGGCAGCCGCAAAGCCGGCCGCCAAAGTCGAGGAGACGCCCGCCGAGTCCAAGGCTGAGGCAACCGTCGAGGCCAAGCCGGCCGCCAAGACCACCACGCGCAAGCGCACTGCGACGACGGCCAAAAAGACCACGGCAAAGACCACGACTCCCAAGGCAGAGGCCAAGCCAGAACCCACCAAGGAGACTTCGGTCTCCCCCGCCGCTCCGGCAGAGAAAAAGGCCCCGTCCAAGAAGACGTCCGTCCGTAAGGCCACAGCCACCCGCAAGCGCCGCTAGCCCACAGGCGATCCAAAACCCAATCAAACCTTAAGTAAGGGGCGCTCCAACCGGGCGCCCCTTCTCTGTAGATAGTTGGTAAAACGATTTTCTAGGACAACCGTTCGCCGATGGTAAACGGATGTTGTTTATACAGCCTGTGTACAACAGATATACTTACATCCTGTGCGTAAAGCCCATGGCCAGCATGCCATGATTCTATTGAACTGGACCGTACTATGAGATTGATACACAACAGCCGTCTGCCGCAGTTTCGCACTCCGTTTGGCGCTGTGACCACAGGAACAACCCTTTCGCTCTCCGTGATTCTGGAGGACGCCGATCCCGCGCAGGCAACGCTTACGCTGCGCACCTGGGTCGATGAGATCGGTGAGTCTCGGTATCCCATGACGCACGAGGGCGACGGCATATTCACCGTAGAGCTTGAGTGCACCGAGCCCTGTCTTATCTGGTACAGCTTTATATGCAATATCGAGGGCCAGCCCGAGGTTCGCCTGGGCGCACCGCAGGGCCGCACCGGCGGCGAGGGCGTAACCTACGACTACGCCGAGGTGCCGTCATTCCAGGCCACCGTCTACAAACACCGTGAGAACCGTCCCACCTGGTACGAGCGCGGTATGGTCTACCAGATCTTCCCTGATCGTTATGCCCGCGACGAGCACTGGCGTGAGCGCACGCTGGCCGAGGTCAAAAAACCGCGTAAGGGCATTCAGCGCCGCATGGTCGAGGACTGGAACGAGCCGCCTGTGTACGAGCGCGCCGAGGACGGCTCCATCAAGACCTGGGACTTTTACGGCGGATCGCTCAAGGGTATCCAGGAAGACTTGCCTCGCATCGCCGAGCTGGGCTTTACGGCTATCTACCTCAACCCCATTTTTGAAGCCGCGAGCAACCACCGCTACGACACCGCCGATTACACCAAGATCGATCCGATTCTGGGCACCGAGCAGGACTTTACTGAACTGTGCGAGGCGGCCGAGAAGCTGGGCATTTCCATCATTCTGGACGGCGTGTTCAACCACACGGGCGACGATTCGATCTACTTCAACCGCTATGGCAACTACCCCGGCGTGGGCGCATGGCAGAGCGAGGATTCGCCGTGGCGCGATGCGTTTTATTTCCACGAGGACGGCTCGTACGACTGCTGGTGGGGCGTGGGCAATATGCCCGCCATCAATGAGAGCTCCGAACTGGTACGCGAGCGGCTCCTGGGCAAGGACGGCGTCATTCGTAAATGGCTGCGCGCCGGCGCTCACGGCTGGCGCCTGGATGTGGCCGACGAGCTTTCGGACGATTTCCTGGCCGAGATTAAAAAGGCCGTACTTGCCGAAAAGCCCGACGCGCTGCTGCTCGGCGAGGTCTGGGAAGACGCCTCCAACAAGATCAGCTACGGCCATCTGCGTCGCTACCTGCAGGGCTCCGAGCTGGACTCTGCTATGGATTACCCCTTCCGCGACATGGTCATCGGCTTTTTGATGGGCTACAAAAACGCCTACCAAGCTGCCGAGGATATCGAGACCCTGCGCGAGAACTACCCGCGCGAGGCATTATCCTGCGCGCTCAATCTGCTGTCGAGCCACGACCGCCCGCGCATTATCTCGGTGCTCGGCGGTGGCCCCGACGAATCGCAGCTGCCCGAGAGCGAGCGCAGCAAATGGCGCCTGGACGAGAACTCCATGGGCCTGGCCAAGAGCCGCTTTTGGCTGGCGACGCTCATGCAGATGACGTTCCCGGGCGTTCCCTCAATCTATTACGGTGACGAGTACGGCTTGGAGGGTCTCACCGATCCGGGCAATCGCCGCACCATGCCGACCAAGGAAAACCTGCACGACTTCGATACGTTCGCGATCGTCAAAAACGCATCTGCTGTGCGCCGCGCGCTGCCGTTTATGATCGACGGTGAGATCAAGGCCTTCGCGCTCAATGACGAGGTGCTGGCCTACAACCGTACCGGTAAAGACGGCGAGTCCGCGACCGTCATCATCAACCGCAGCCTGCGCAATTCACACCGGGTGACGATTCCGGCGCTCGGCGAATGCGCGAGCGATGTGATCAGCGGTCACGAGTGCGAGATCCACAACGGAACGGTCACGCTCGACCTGTACCCGCTGGGCTCGTCGATCATCTATCACCATGCCGAGCAGCGCCTGCAGGAGCCGCTCGATCACGGTGCGGGTGTTGTGTGCCATATCACATCGGTGCCGACCGACGACGGCAAGCCGGGTACGATCGGCGCGCCCACGCGTCGTTTTATCGACCATCTGGCCGCCATGGGCATGCGCTACTGGCAGGTTCTCCCCGTCAACCCCACGGACTTCTTCCGCTCCCCTTACGCCGGTCCTTCGGCCTTTGCAGGCAATATCGACCTGCTGCCCGAGAGCCACGAGGAGCTGGCCGCCGACTTTGAGACCTGGAAGGCCCGCGGAGGCGAGGATGCCGATCCGCTGTACACCGCGTTTAAGCATCGCAATGCCGATTGGCTCGAGAAGTACTGTGTCTATATGGCCGTTAAGAAGTACTTTGAGGGCGAGTCGCGCCACGATTGGCCGGCAGATGTCGCGCGCTACAACGAGCATCTGATCGACGACAAGCGCTTCCACAACGAGGCCGAGCTTCAGGCGTACATGCAGTACCGCTTTGACCTAGCTTGGTGCGAGCTCATGAACTATGCGCACAAGAAGGGCATCGAGGTCATCGGCGATATTCCTATGTACGTGTCCGACGATTCGGCCGACGCGTGGAGCGAGCCCGAGAACTTCTGGCTGTCCGATACCGGCAAGGCGATTGAGATTTCCGGTGCGCCGCCCGACAACTTTGCTCCCGAGGGCCAGTTGTGGGGCAACCCGACGTTCCGCTGGGACCACATGAAGCAGAACGGCTATAGCTGGTGGATGGATCGCCTGCGTCGTGCGTTTTCGCTCTATGATCGCGTACGCCTGGATCACTTCCTGGGCTTCCACAGCTACTTCAGTATCCCCGCAGGCAAGGCTTGCGCCGAAGGTCGTTGGCTGGCGGGACCGGGCAAGGACCTATTCCAGACCGCCTATGACGAGCTGGGTCCGCTCAACTTTATCGCCGAGGACCTGGGCTATTTGACGCCCGGTGTTCGAGCCATGGCTTCGACCTGCGGCTTCCCCGGCATGGACGTGCTGGAGTTTAGCGACTACGACGTTCGTTGCGGTGTGCATCCCACGCCCGGCAAGATCCTGTACACCTCAACGCACGATACGTCGACGCTGGCCGGCTGGTGTACGCGTTCCTTTGCGGGCGGCGATGAACCGAGCGGTGTTGAGGTGGCGGCCAAGCTGATGAGCGACGCGCTGGCAAGCGACGCTCCCCTGGTGATGATGCCGCTGCAGGATGTCCTGGGGCTTGGCGACGACGCGCGCATGAACGTTCCGGGCGTGGCCACGGGCAACTGGACCTGGCAGGCTGACGAGGCAGACATTGCAGCCGCCGAGAACAAAACCGCACAGCTCCTGCGCAACACTCATAGATTCTGGGACGAAGCGTGATAAAACCCCCGATATAGGGTACAGTTACAGACGTTTGAATTTTTGCGGGCAGAGTAATCTGCCCGCTTTGTGCTGAAAAGGAAGTATTATGGCGCGCTACGATTACAAGTGCTCGAGCTGCGGCAACGTGTTTGAGGTTGAGCATCCCATGTCCGAGACTCCCGAGGTCGTGTGCCCCAGCTGCGGTGCCCCGGCGGCCAAGACATTCTCGGCCAGCGGCATTAAATTTGAGGGCAGCGGTTTCTACAACACCGACCAGCGAAGCGGCGGCTCCAGCACCAACGCCACGAGCGGCTGCTGCGCCAACTGCCCGCATAGCCACTAGAAACAACGCGGCCCCACGATCAACATCGATCGCGGGGCTATTTCTTTGCGCTAAAGGTGGCTCTATGAGTTGCGGTGAAATAAGGACTTTTTGGCGGGTAGATGCCGCTATTGGGGGTGCGGACAGAAAGTTGGACCGCGGGGCGGTCCGGACTGGAGGTTCGCAT
>CATZJG010000014.1:0-58407 GCA_958420355.1 uncultured Collinsella sp. | reverse complement strand
GCGCGGCAAGGAGATATATTGCCAGACCGGAGGGGCCCCGCGGGCGGGAATCTGGGCGTACACATTTCCTACACAATTTAAGATCCGACTAACGTTTGCCAGCCGTTAACTACCGCTCGCCGAGCATCTCTTTATATAAGGCAGCCTCATGGTTAAAGCGGATACGTTCCCCTAGCTAAAGCACAGCCAGCATCGAGCAACTCGTCACGTTCTTCCACCGAGAACCCCTCGGCGTAGACGCGCACCACTGGTTCGGTCCCGCTAGGACGGACCAGCAGCCACGTGTCATCCTCGAATGACAGACGCAAGCCGTCCATATGACTAACGTTTTGCGGCACCTTGCCACAAATCGACTTGGGGTTTACGCCCGGCAGCAGGGTTCGTAACGTTTCGGCATCTTCGGCCTCAAGGCGCAAGTCGCGTCGACCGTAACTCGTCTTACCAAAACTGTCCTCGAGTTGGTCGACCAGAACGCCCAAAGGCGCGTCCGTCTTTGCCATAAGCTCACACAGAATCAGACAGGCGAGGATTCCATCGCGCTCGGGCATATGCGCGGCGATGCCGATACCACCGGCTTCTTCGCCGCCTATGAGGACGCCGCCCTTCTTCATCTCCGCCGCTATATATTTGAAACCGACCGGTTTGACGGTCACGCGGCAGCCAAGCGCCTCGGCAATGCGACGCACGAGCGTCGAGCACGAAAGATTGACGACGACGCGCCCCTCCAAATTACGAAATTGAACCAAGTCGCCCAAAACGAGCGCCATGATCTGATGCGGATGTATATATCTGCCGCGCTCGTCAACCGCGCCGATGCGGTCGGCGTCGCCGTCGGTCACCAGGCCAGCGCAAGCTCCGTCCTCGATAACCGTGCGCTCGCAAGCGTCCACCCAAGGCTCAACGGGGTCGGGGCAGATATCTTCTTGGTCAGACGCCTGCCCGGCGTGAATCTCGTGCACCTCAACGCCAAGCTCGCGCAGCAAGTCGGCTAGATAGCCCTGGGCTGCGCCGCCCATGGGATCGACGACCACGCGCAGGTGCGCGGCGCGGATGGCTTCGGCATCGACAAACGATGCCACCGCCTGCATATAGTCAGGAATAATATCCGCGGTGCGATATTGCCCTTCGATCCCCATTGGCTCGGGAGCCATGGTCTCTTCGAGCTCTTCGATGACATCCTGGTTGGCGGTCGAGCCGTCACCCATGCGAATCTTGAGGCACAGATAACCCTGCGGATGATGGGACCCCGTCACCATGAGCGCGCCGCACGCCTCACCGTCATAAGCCGCCGCCCACGTAAGGGCAGGGGTCGGAACAGGTCGCGAAGCGAGCACGGCGTCCAGCCCGTGCGCTGCTAGCACGCCCGCCGCAAGCTCAGCGAACTCGCTCGCGAGGGGCCGGGTGTCGAACCCTATATATACCGTTTTGCCCGGATTGGTCTTTTGCCACAACTCGCCGACGGCATCGGCGATACGGGCAACGTTATCGGCAGTAAAGTCCTCATCGACGCGAGCGCGCCAACCGTCAGTTCCAAAATGAATTATCGCGCACACGCGCAGACACCTCACAGTGTTTGGATCATGGTACGCATGGGGTATACCCGCAACATGCACTCGGCAACCTGCCGGCACCAGCATTCACCATTTGGGCAAATGCTGCCGAGGACATGCAGGCAATAAAAAAACCGCCCCGTATGGAGCGGTTTTACCCTTTATATATCGAGCGCCTCGGCCATCGCTGCCGTAGTGATTGCCGTGGTTCCACAACAACTGCCCACCATTGCGGCGCCGGCATGTCTCCATTCGATGCATGCGCGCGCGAAAGCTTCGGGGTTCTCGTGCCATACGGGGCCATCCTGAGTCTGGACCGGATCGCCCACGTTGGGACGCACCGTGACGGGAGTAGTCGCCGATGCAACCATCCTGGGCACCGCCGCGTTCGCGGCCGCAAGCGAACAGCAATTAACACCAACCGAATTTGCGCCGTGTTTTTCGGCGTACAAAACGGCTGCCTCGATGTTGAGGCCATCGCCCAACAGGTCGCCTTTATCGTCAACGACAAAACTCACCAGAACAGGCATGCCATCGGCGGCATCTCGGGCGCCGGCAAGCATGGGCTGCAAATTACGGATAGACGTCACCGTCTCGATCAGCAGACCGTCAACGCCGGCGTTGAGCAAGGTGTGCGCCTGTTCGCGCGCAATGCCTCGGATTTCACGATACTCGGCAGAGTCCTCGGCAAACCACTCAATACCGATCGGGCCCATCGAGCCTAGCAGCAGCTGAGGGTGCGCCTGGCGGGCATCGTCGACGGCCCCGCGATTGACCTCCGCCACGGACGGCGCAATCTGGTCGTGCTTGAGGGCATAGCTCGATGCCTGAAAGGTGTTGGTAATGAGCACCTGCGCGCCGGCGGCGACATACAAGCGATGGATACGAGAAACGGTCTGCGGCTCTGCCAGATTCCAAAACGCCGGTGGAATGTCGGCGGCATCGTACTCACTCAACAGAACACTGCCCATGGGGCCCTGCGCCAACAAGGTCTCGCTCGACAAGCGGCGCGTAAGTTCCTCGGCACCAAAGCGGTTGTAATAACTCGTATCCATATATATCCCGCTATTCCTCGACGCTGATTCCCTGCTTTTCGAGATAGGCGAGCCAGCGGCTCATCGTGTCCTCGGATAGCGCATGCTCCATCATGCAGGCCTCGGAATCGGCTCGCTCAAATTCGACACCGAGCTCCTGAACCAAAAACGTGCGGATGAGGCGATGACGGTACCAGATAGCCGTGCCAACCTCGCGGCCGCGATCGGTCAGGATCACCTTGCCGTAGTGCGATTGCTCGACAAGCTCGGATGCCTTGAGCGCCGAAACCGCTTTATTGACCGATGCCTTGGAGACGCCAAGGCGCTGCGCGATGTCGACCGATCGCACGCCGTTGGTTTCCCCCTCTTCGCTTTCAATGCGAACCATGCACTCCAAGTAGTCTTCGTTCGCCACCGTCAGATGTAGTTCGCGCGAGCTATTTGTCGTATCCATGATCTTCCGTCCCTTCTGCATTCAATGGCTGATTCTACCCCATCCAAGCGTCGTGGTATGCCGTGGCATACCGTGCTAGAGTTCTTGTTGCACACGACGACCAAGATTGGAGCGGTCTTTATGGAAAACACCACCACGAGCCCCGATGTCCTCGAGCGCTTTTTGCGCTACGTCCAGATCAACACGCAGTCCGAGGATGCAAACTGCGACCAGGTACCCTCGAGCGCCGTTCAGTTTGACCTTGCCAACGTGCTGGCTGAAGAGCTGCGCGAGCTTGGTGCGGAAGATGCCTACGTGACCGAGCACGCCTATGTCTGCGCGCATATCCCCGCAAGTGCGGGCGCTGAGGACAAGCCCGCCCTGGGCCTGATCGCCCATCTCGACACCACCGAAGTTGCACCGGGCGCCGGCGTGAAGCCGCATATCGTACACTACGAAGGCGGCGACCTGGTCTGCGGCACGGTTGACGGTAAGCCCGTTGCCATGAGTACCGCCAAGCTTCCCGCCCTGAACGACCTCGCAGGTGAGGACCTGGTCTGCAGCGATGGCACCACGCTGCTGGGCGCGGACGACAAGGCAGGCGTCGCCGAGATCATGTCGCTTGTCGCGCGTATCGCTCAGGACCCTTCTCTGCCCCATCCCGCACTCGGCATTTGCTTCTGCCCTGACGAGGAGATCGGCCACGGAGCCGAGCTGTTGGATATCGATACCTTTGGCTGCAAGTACGCCTACACGGTCGACGGCGGCCCCATCGGCGAGCTGGAGTGGGAGTGCTTTAACGCCGCCGAGGCGACCGTCCGCTTTGAGGGCCAGTCCATCCACCCGGGCGACGCCAAGGGCCGTATGGTCAACGCAGGCAATCTGTTCTGCGACTTCAACGCGTTGCTCCCCTACGCGCAGCGCCCGGAGTATACGGAAGGCTACGAGGGCTTTTATCACCTTGAGGGTGTATCTGCGACCGTCGATCACGCCACAGCGCGCTATATCGTCCGCGACCATGACGCCGCCAAGTTCCAGCAAAAACTCGACCTTATTGATGCCGCTGCCTCGATGCTCAACCAGCGTCTGGGTGAGGAGCGCGTGACGGTCGAGATTAAGCAGCAGTATCGAAATATGGCCGAGATCGTTCGTGACTATCCCGAGCTTATTGATGTTGCCAAGGAAGCCTACCTTGCCTGCGGCGTTGAGCCCCAAGTGCTGTCAATTCGTGGCGGCACCGACGGCGCCCAGCTGTCGTTCCGCGGTCTGCCCTGCCCCAACC
This sequence comes from uncultured Collinsella sp., assembly GCA_958420355.1. Classification (GTDB taxonomy): domain Bacteria; phylum Actinomycetota; class Coriobacteriia; order Coriobacteriales; family Coriobacteriaceae; genus Collinsella. Next base: position 54,108 of record CATZJG010000014.1, on the reverse strand, counting down.
TTTCCACCGGCGGCTATTGCTACCACGGCGTCAACGAGTTCGTCCCGGTCAGTTCGCTCGTCAAGATGACCGACGTCCTGCAGGAGCTCGTCGCCCGCTTTGCATAAGCCTGGCTGCATAAGCCCAAAAGACGAATCGCCCCGTCCTCAACCGAGAACGGGACGATTTTTTTGCTGCAACGAGAACAGGTTGACGCACGCCAGCCTCTTAACGCAAGGAGTGTCCCAAACTGCCGGCACATAAGAAACGTCCCCAAGTGCCAAGTGCATCAAGAGTGTCCCCTTTGACCAGTCGTTTAAGAACGTCCCCAATGACTAACGTCGCAGGTTGAGGACGGGCAGCGAGCGGGTCGCATTTGAGACAAGGTGACGTGAAACGAAAGGGCGCTGACCTTCTGGTCGCGCCCTTGAAGTTGAACGTCAGATTGTCCAAATGCGGCCCGCGCAGCGTCAAGCGGTTACGCGGTTTGGTAAAACCGCGTAACTTAGTAGTTGGCTTCGTAGCCGTTGCCGTCGCCGGTGGGCTCTTCGTAGTAGTCCGAATCGCTCGAATCGCTTGAGTCATCGGAATCGTCAGAGCTGACCGATGAGGTTGCGGTACCGTTTGCGTAGTCGTCAGACGTGTTGTTGTTCAGGTCGCCGATCGTAGAGCTGGAACCGTCGGAAAGACCCATGGTGTTGGGACCCTTGGGATCCTTGCCGGCATCGACGCGCTCCATCATTTCCTTGAGCTCGTCCTCGTAGACAAAGACGTAGCTCACACCGTCGATCATGGTGCTGTCGTCGGCGTACGAGGGCAGGTTGGCCGAGTAGATACCGTCGACATCCATACCGCGCATGGCGTTGACCGTAGCCACGATATCCTGAACGCTCATATCGGTTACAAGCATATCGGACAGCGAATTAACCAGGCCAAAGATCTTCGTGGCATCGAAGTTATTGAGAATCTGGTTGGCAAGGGCGCCAAGCACCTGACGCTGGTGGCGCATGCGCGTGTAATCGCCGTCGGCATAGGTGTAGCGGCAGCGGGCATAGGTAAGGGCGGTGGCACCGTCCATATGCTGCTGGCCAGCGGTAATCTTAATATCCAGGTGCTCGGGGTCGTCAACATCATCGGTTGCGTTAATGTCGATACCGCCAACCGAATCAATCAGCGCCTGCATACCGTCGAAGCTGACCTCGGCATAGTGGGAAATCTGAACACCGCACAGCTCGTTGACCGCCTCGACCATGGCCTCGGCGCCGCCAACGGTATGGCAGGCGTTGATCTTCATGGTCTCGCCCTTGTACTCGACCTTGGTGTCGCGCGGAACGGAAATGAGCGTCGCCTGCTTTTGCGTGGGGTCGATTCGTGCCAGGATAATCGAGTCGGCGCGATACGTATCCTCGCCCGGACGGCCGTCGGTGCCAAGAAGCAGCACGTAGAACGGATCCTTTGCCTCATCGGTGTCAACCAGAACCCGACGCAGATTGTCGGTAATGACATTAGAATCGCCGAGCTTGCCCATAATGGTGGCAAACCACAGGCCGGCAGCGGTAGTGGCACTCAGCAGCACGCCAAGCACGACAATGAGCGCGACGTGACGAATCGTGTGGCTACGACGGCGTTGGCGAGCGCGCTCGGAATAGCGAGCCACGTTATCGCGACTGTAGATCTTGGCCTGCGCACCAGTTGAGGGTCTTCGGGCGGTGGTATCCGCGAGGGGCTTTTTATTAAACATAGGCAACCTGTATTAGTAGATGACGGGATCGGGGACGGTAGCATGCTCGACATGCGCGCCGAGCGCCTGCAGCTTTTCGACAAACTGCTCGTAGCCGCGCTTGATGTGATGAATGGCCGAAACCTCGGTCGTCCCGTCGGCAATCAAGCCCGCTACGACGAGGGCCGCTCCGCCACGCAGATCGGGCGAGGTAACCTGTGCACCCGAGAAGCCCTTGACGCCATGAATCATGGCATGATGACTCTCGATACGAATGTCGGCACCCATGCGCACCAGCTCAGAGGCAAACATAAAGCGATTCTCGAAGATGTTCTCGGTAATAACGGAACTGCCGTCGGCAAGGGCGGAGAGTACCATAATCTGTGCCTGCATGTCCGTCGGGAAGCCGGGGAACGGAAGCGTCTGGATGTCGACCGGCTTGATACGCTCGGCACGGTTCACATGGACGCCATCCTCGACGCGCTCGCAGTCGATACCCATGAGCTCCATCTTCTTGAGCACCATGCCCAAGTGAATGGGGCAAAAGCCCGTGACATCGATACCGCGATCGTCGGCCATCAACGCACCGGCAACGATAAAGGTACCGGCCTCGATTCGGTCGCCCACTACGCGATGGGTAACAGGATGCAACTCTTCCACGCCCTCGATGGTCACGACAGGCGTGCCGGCGCCGACAATCTTAGCGCCCATCTCGTTGAGCATGTTGGCGAGATCGACGATCTCGGGCTCGCGGGCGGCATTGTCGATAACCGTGGTGCCCTGCGCGCGCACGGATGCCATGATGAGGTTCTCGGTCGCACCGACGCTGGCGAACTCGAGCGTGACGGTGGTACCGCGCAGACCTTGGGGCGCATTAGCGTTGATGTAACCGTGGGCGGTATCGAACTCAACGCCCAGGGCCTCAAGACCAAGAATGTGCATATCGATCTTGCGAGCACCCAGGTTGCAGCCGCCCGGCATGGCAATCTTGGCGCGATGGAAGCGGCCCAGCAGGGGTCCCATGACGGCGGTGGAAGCACGCATCTTGGCAACGAGCTCGTAGGGGGCCTCCCAAGAATCGACTTGAGAGGTATCAATCTCGAGCGTGTGCTCGTCGAGAACATCGATCGTAGCGCCCATGCCCTTGAGCACCTTGCCCATCACATGGACATCGGAAATATCGGGCACGTTCTGCAGCGTCGTCTTGCCCGGCGCCAGAAGCGTTGCCGCCATGAGTTTGAGCGCGGAGTTCTTGGCGCCCGAAACGGGCACGGAGCCTCCGATGGCGTGGCCACCCTCAACGCGGATAATATCCAAGGTCTACCCTTTCAAAAAGCATGCCCGGGGTGGCTGGGCCATCCCGGGCATGATGTGTTCGCAAATGGTCGAACGCTAAATCGTTTGACTATTGGGCAAGCTTGAGCTTACACCATGCGATTTCATTATAGAGGTAGGCGCGGCGTGCATCATCCTCCGACAAATTACCCAGCTTCTCTTCAAAACCTTGAATATCAGCTTTAAGCTTGTCGGCATCGACGGTCGCCAAATCGCAAGCGCGCTCGGCGAGAACGGTCACGACATCGTCCGCAACCTGGGCATAGCCGCCGGCCACGGCAAACGTGTGGTCGACAGTGCCCATGGCCTTATCGGAAACGCGAACGTAACCGCGGTCGATCGTGCAGATCTCGCTGGAGTGAGCAGGCAGAACGCCAAACTCGCCATCCGTGGACGGAATCGACACAAACGCAGCGTCGCCCTCATAGGCGCAGCTCACGGGGCACACGATGCGGATACGCATAACCTACTTCTCCCCCATCTTGCGGGCGCGCTCGCGCACGTCCTCAATCGTGGAAGCATAGCGGAAAGCCTGCTCGGGCAGGTCATCGGCCTTGCCGTCGACAATCTCGGCGAAAGAGCGGACGGTATCCTCGACGCGGACGTAGACACCGGGGTTGCCGGTGAACTTCTCGGCGACGTGGAAGGACTGCGAGAGGAACTGCTGAATCTTACGGGCACGGTTGACCGTAAGGCGCTGCTCCTCGGACAGCTCGTCCATACCCAGAATGGCGATGATGTCCTGAAGGTCGGAGTACTCCTGCAGGAGCTCCTGGACCTTGACGGCGACACGGTAGTGCTCCTCGCCAACGATCGAGGGATCGAGAGCGTCGGAGGAAGACGCAAGCGGGTCGATAGCCGGGAACAGGCCGAGCGACGAAATGCTACGCGAAAGAACCGTGGTGGCATCGAGGTGCGTAAACGTCGTGGCAGGCGCCGGGTCGGTCAGGTCGTCTGCGGGGACGTAGACAGCCTGGACGGAGGTAATGGAGCCCGTCTTGGTCGAGGTAATGCGCTCCTGGAGGTCGCCCATCTCGGTTGCCAGCGTGGGCTGGTAACCAACGGCGGACGGCATACGGCCCAGCAGTGCGGAAACCTCGGAACCTGCCTGGGAGAAGCGGAAGATGTTGTCGATGAACAGCAGAACGTCCTGGCCGCGATCGCGGAAGTACTCAGCGGTGGTAAGGCCGGCTAGACCGATGCGCAGACGCGCTCCGGGCGGCTCGTTCATCTGACCATAGACCAAGCAGGTCTTGTCGATAACGCCAGACTCGCTCATCTCGAGGAACAGGTCGGTGCCCTCGCGGGTACGCTCGCCGACGCCGGTGAACACCGAGGTGCCGCCGTGCTCCTGGGCGAGGTTGTTGATGAGCTCCTGGATCAGAACGGTCTTGCCGACGCCGGCGCCGCCGAACAGACCTGTCTTGCCGCCGCGGATGTAGGGCTCGAGCAGGTCGACGGCCTTGATGCCGGTCTCGAAGATCTCGGTCTTGGTGGTGAGCTCGTCGAAACGGGGCGCTGCATGGTGGATGGGGTAGAACTCCTCCACCTCGGGCATGGGCTTGCCGTCGACGGGCTTGCCCATGACGTTCCAAATGCGGCCGAGCGTCTTGGGACCAACGGGCATCTTCATGGGCTCACCGGTATCGGTGGCGATGAGGCCGCGCTGCAGGCCGTCGGTCGAGGACATGGCGACCGTGCGGACGACGCCGCCCGGAAGCTGGCTCTCGACCTCGAGGATCGTGCTCAGATGACCGATCGGGGTCTCGGCCTCGACCGTGAGCGCGTTGTAGATCGGGGGCACCGCGCCGTCAAACTTGACGTCGACGACAGGGCCGATGATTCGCACGATGCGACCATCACCGGCAGTCGTCTTCTTGGTGGCTTCCTCGACCGCAAGCTTTACGGTGTTATTAGCCATTACTGTTCCTCCAATGCTGAGGCTCCGCCGACGATCTCGTTAATCTCGGTCGTGATCGAAGCCTGGCGCACGCGACTATACGTGCGGGTAAGGGTCGAGATGATCGCGGTGGCGTTTTCCGTCGCGGAGTGCATGGCCTTGCGGCGTGCACCCTGCTCGGCAGCCGCCGAATCGATCAGGGCCTGGTAGATGACCGTCAGGATATAAGACGGCACAAGCTTGCCGAGAACATGCTCGGAAGAGGGCACGAACTCGAACGTGGACGAGATGCGCTTAGGGGCGTCGGTCTCGTTCTTACGCGGACCGTGGGCCATAGCGATCATCTCGGGGTCGAGCGGCAACAGATGCTCGACGCGAAGCTCCTGATCCACGCGGTTCTTGGCGTGGTGGTAGACAAGCTCGACACGGTCAAGCTCACCGGCACGATACGCATCGCAGATATGAGAGGAGATCATGCGGGCCTGATTGAAATCGGGCTCAGAGGAGTTGCCCTCAAAGTGCATGACGACGTTTGCGCGGTCACGGAAATACGTGACCGGTTTGCGCCCACACGCGATGATCTCGCACTCGATGCCGTCGTTCGCCCAAGAAGCGGCGAGCTTTTCGGCCGTGCGCTCCACCGTCGTATTGAAACCGCCGGCAAGGCCGCGGTCCGAGGCAATAACGACAATCAGGCCATGCTTGACGCTCTCATGCTTCTGCAGCATGGGATCGGTGCCCGAACAGGAGGCGTCGCCGGCGACCGTCAACATGACGTCGGTCAGCGCCTCCTTATAGGGCTCGGCCTGCTTGGAGCGATCGAGGGCACGACGGATCTTGGCCGTAGAGACCATCTCCATCGTGCGCGTGATCTGCTTGGTCGTGGTAACCGAGGAGATTCGCTTCTTAATGTCGCGAAGGTTGGCCATGGGGCTTAGTTCTCCTCTGATCCAGAAACATCCGAATGGTGCTTGGCCATGAACTGCTGCTTGAAGTCGCCGATGACGCGCAAGAGCTCAGCCTTGGTGTCATCATCGATCTTCTTGGCGCGAACCTTGTCGAGCAGCGAGCCAAAGCCATTGTCCATGTACTCGATGAGCTCGGCACGGAAGGGCAGCACGTCGGCGATCTCCAGGTCATCCAGGAAACCCTCGTTGCCAGCGAACAGCGTAACGATCTGCTCGCCAACCTCAAACGGCTTGTAACGCGGCTGCTTCAGGAGCTCGGTCATGCGAGCACCGTGGGTCAGCTGCTTCTGAGTAGCCTCGTCGAGGTCGGAGCCGAACTGCGTAAAGCCAGCGAGCTCCTGATAGGAAGCGAGGTCCAGACGGAGGTTGCCGGCGACCTGCTTCATGGCCTTGGTCTGCGCATCGCCACCGACGCGGGACACGGAAATGCCCACGTCAACTGCCGGGCGCTGGCCCTGGAAGAAGAGCTCGGACTGCAGGTAGATCTGACCATCGGTAATGGAAATGACGTTGGTCGGAATGTAGGCCGAGACGTCGCCGTCCTGGGTCTCGATGATCGGCAGTGCCGTCATGGAGCCGTAACCGTTCTTCTTGGACATCTTGACGGCACGCTCGAGCAGACGAGAGTGCAGGTAGAAGATGTCGCCAGGATAGGCCTCGCGTCCGGGCGGACGATGCAGCGTCAGCGACATCTGACGGTAGGCCACAGCCTGCTTGGACAGGTCGTCGTAGATGACGAGCACGTGGCCGCCGGGGTTGGTCTCGCTGGCGGGCTTGCCGTCCTCGCCGTTGTACATGAAGAACTCGCCAATAGCGGCACCGGCCATAGGCGCGATGTACTGCATAGGGGCGGAATCGGCAGCAGTGGCCGAAACGATGATGGTGTAGTCGAGCGCACCGTGCTGAGCGAGGGTCTCACGGATGTTGGCAACCGTGGAGGCCTTCTGGCCGATGGCGACATAGATGCAGACCATGCCCTTGCCGCGCTGGTTGAGGATAGCGTCGATGGCGATGGCGGTCTTACCGGTCTTACGGTCGCCGATGATGAGCTCACGCTGACCGCGGCCAATAGGCACCATGGAGTCGATAGCGAGCAGACCGGTCTGAACCGGCTCGCACACCGGGGTACGATCGATGACGCCGGGAGCCTTGAACTCGATGGGGCGACGGTGCGTGGCGACGATGTCGCCCAGGCCGTCGATGGGCTGGCCGAGCGGATTGACGACGCGGCCGAGCATGGCACGGCTCACGGGGATATCCATAATGCGGCCAGTGGTGCGGCACTCGTCGCCTTCCTTGATGGAGTCGACGGCACCAAACAGAACGGCGCCGACCTCGTCACGGTCAAGGTTCTGGGCAAGGCCGAAGACGGTCTCACCGGTATCGGAGCTCTTGAACTCCAGAAGCTCGCCTGCCATGGCGCTCTTGAGGCCGGAGACGCGCGCGATGCCGTCGCCTACCTCGTCGACCGTTGAAACCTCATGCGTATCGACCGTCGCGGAGAGGCTCGTGAGCTGCTCCTGCAGTTTCTTGGCGATATCCTGGGCATTGAGGGTTTCGGACATTAGGCTTCACCTCCGTACGAATTAGCAGAGTTTGCGAGGGTCTCCTGCGCGATGCGCAGCTGCGTCTTGACGGAAATGTCACGACGCTCGCCGCGGGCCTCGAGCACCAGGCCGCCCACGATAGACGGGTCGACCTGCTCGATAAGGAATACCTTGCGGCCGAAGTCCTGCTCGCATTTCTTAGTGATGGTTTGACGCAGCTCGTCGTCGAGCGGGATCGCCGTGGTGACGGTCACGCCCACTACATCCTCGTCTTCCTCGGCAACATACTTAAAGGCAGCTGCCACCTTGGGAAGAAGGTCGAGCTGGTCGCGCTTGGACATGGTGTCGAGCACGGCGATGATCTCGGGGCTGGCAGAAGCCAAGCGCTCGACCATCTCGAGGTCCTCGAACACATGGTTCTCGGCCTTGGCGGCTTCCAAAAGGGAACGCGCGTAGGTCTCGAGCACCTTGTCCTGATAGCGGCTAGTCGGCATTCAGGCTACCTGCTTCCTGGATGTAGCGCTCGATGAGCTTCTTCTGCTCGGCATCGTCCTCGAGTGCCTCGCCCACGATCTTGGTGGCAACGGCAACGGACAGGTCGGCGATGGAGCTCGCGGCACCGGCGTAGATGGTCTTGCGCTCGTCCTCGACGGTCGTATGGGCCTTGGCGATGATCTCCTCGGCCTCCTTGTGAGCAGCCTCGATGATACGGGCACGCTCGGACTCGGCGTCCTTACGGGCCTCGAGAACGATGTCGGCAGCCTGACGACGGGCGTCGGTGACGATCGAGTCGGACTCAGCGCGCTTGGCGATAGCCTCCTGCTTGGTCTTCTCGGCCTCGTCGAGGCTCTCCTCGATCTTCTTGCCGCGCTCCTCCATGGTTTTCATGATGCCCGGCAGGGCGACCTTGGCCAGCACGATCCAGATAATCAGGAAGGCGATAAGCGCCGGGATGAACTCCGCCATCTTAGGGATGAGGATGTCCGCACCGGCAGCGCCGTCCTCGGCGAACGCGGAAACCGGCATGAGCAGCGCGGCCGCGGACGCGGAGAGTGCGATCGCGCTCTTCTGGGATGAAAGATTCATACTTGACGCTCCGTGCTATTTAACGATCAGCGCGACAACGAAGCCGATCAGAGCCAGAGCCTCGCCGAAAGCGGAGCCCATGATGAAGACGGTGAACACGCGGCCCTGGACCTCAGGCTGACGGGCCATAGCACCCGTAGCACCCAGAGCAGACAGGCCGATAGCAAGACCAGCGCCGATAACACCGAGACCGTAACCGATAACTCCCACGATTCCTCCTTTGTCGTGCGTGTCTTATTTCACGCAGGATAACCTTTTTATAACTGCCGGGCTCCATGGGTACGGGCACCGGCGGTTTAACGAATTGCCTTACCTTTAAGGCACGAACGGAAGACTACTCCTCCTCCGCGACCTCCTCTGCCTCGGAGACATACACGGCGGTAAGGACCGTGAAGACGTAAGCCTGGATGGCGCCGACCACAAGCTCGATCGCATAGATCAGGATGAGGATGGCAAGCCAGGCCAGCGAAGGCAGGGCGCCGACGGCGTGGGCCGCGGAAACCTGCTGAAGCAGCGGCTGCATGAACATGCTCGCCATGATGGCGAACGAGCCCATGACCACGTGTCCTGCGAACATGTTGCAGAACAGACGGACGGCAAGCGTGATGAGGCGCAGGAAGGTCGAGAAAAGCTCGACGACCCACACGAGCACGTTCATCGGGAAGCTCACGCCCTGCGGGGCGAGGCTCTTGATGTAGCCGATCACGCCGTGAGCCTTGCATCCGTAGTAGATGAAGTACACGAAGGCGAAAATGGCGAGTGCGGCGGTGGAGCCGATTGCGCCGGTGCCGGGCTTCATTCCCGGGATCAGGCCGATCATGTTATTGATCAGGATGAACAGGAAAAGCGAGCACAGGAACGGGAAGTGCTTCTTCCAGTTCTCACCCACGACACCCTTGCCGATATCGTTCTCGACGTACTCGATGATGTACTCGAAACCGTTGACGAAGAAGCCCTTGGGAACCAGGGTCTGCTTCTTCTTGAACACGGCCAGGACGATCAGGAGCACGATCGTGGAGACGATCAGCCAAAACGAGTACTGCGTGATGCCGCAGCTCAGATCGCCCACGACAGGGGTGGAGCTGAACTCGCTGACCAGATGATTAATCTCATCAGGCAGCTTTTCAAAAATTTCCACGACTTACCTTTCGACCTCATGAGGATCTCGCAGCGCCTTGGCGACGCGAACCGCGCAGGCGGCCATAAAGGCCACGAAGCCGATCGCCTCGCCCAGGAGGAACATGCGAAATGCCTCTCCGAACAACACAAACACAACCAAGGTAAAGACAAGCAACGCGATTGCCGAGACCGCGAGACTCACCATACCCTTGAGCATGTCCGCATTCTGCTTATCGTCAAGAACCGGCTTGAGCGTAAAGACAAAGGGAAGGAAGGCAATCGCGCCCGCGATGGCACCTGCAACGATAGCGAGCAGATCGGCTATCTGAAACACTGGCGTCCTCACTTTCCTTTTTTATCGCCTCACAGGACAGTTCCCGCCAAACATTGGTGACTATTGTACGAGCCAATCGCTAAAGTACAACCGAAAAAGCATCGGTTAATACGCACCTGTTCGTTTTCTTAAGACCTTCTTTATGCCGCAGGTACGGTAATACGTTTTTCTCGAACCCTGCAGGGCAAAACGTCCGTTAACAGGAGTGCGCGCGGTCGCCTTTTGTTCGACCGCGCGCACCGTTTCTTCGTATTTGCAGCCGCGGCCGTCTTAGCCCAGCGACTAGAGCGTGCCGAAGATGCGGTCGCCGGCGTCGCCGAGGCCGGGAACGATGTAGGCGGCCTCGTTGAGATGGTCGTCGATGGCGCACGTATAAATATGTACGTCGGGGTCCTTTTCGGTCAGTGACTTGAGGCCCTCGGGCGCGGCGACGATGCACAGCATGCGGATATCCTTGACACCGCGCTCGCGCAGGTAGCTGATGGCCATCTCGGCCGAACCGCCCGTGGCGAGCATGGGGTCGACGACCAGGCAGATGCGCTGGTCGATATCCTTGGGCATCTTGCAGTAATACTCGTGCGGCTCGTGGGTGACCTCGTCGCGCTCCATGCCGATGTGGCCCACGCGAGCGGAGGGCACCAGGTCGAGGATACCGTCGACCATGCCAAGGCCCGCACGCAGGATGGGCACGATGGCGAGTTTCTTGCCGGCAAGCTGTTTGAACGTGGCGGTAGTGATGGGGGTCTCGACCTCGACGTCTTCCATAGGCAGGTCGCGCATGGCCTCGTAGCCGTCAAAAAGCGCGAGTTCGCGCACGAGCTGACGGAACTGGTTGGTGCCGGTGTTTTTGTCGCGCAGGATCGACAGCTTGTGCTGGACGAGCGGATGATCGACAAGCGTCACACGGGACGCATCGTAGGTGACGGTCATGGGTTGATTGCCCCTTTCGTTGCAGCTGCAAAACGGCCTTGCTGACAAGGCGCGCAGCAATGTTGCCGCCGCACGCCATGCATAAGTTTAGCGGTTTGTTGTATCGAACAGCCCATCGCAGCCCTACTGTGCGGTACTGAGCGAGCGCTTGACTGCATCACGCCAGCCCGCAAGGTTTTGCTCGCGACGCTCGGCGGGCATATGGGGAAGGAAGGTCCTAACGATCTGGGCATTTTGCTCCAGCTCTTCAAGGTCTTCCCAATAGCCGACGGCAAGACCCGCCAAGTACGCGGCACCGATTGCCGTGGTCTCCACCGTCTCGCATTGCAGCACGGGGATATCCAGCAGGTCGGCCTGGAATTGCATGATGAACTCGTTGCGCGAGGCACCGCCATCGACAGACAGGCGCTCGATCGAAAGCCCCACGTCCTGCTCCATGGCGCGCAGCACGTCGTAGCTCTGATATGCCATGGATTCGCAGGCGGCACGTACGATGGTCGCACGGCTCGAGGCGCCGGTCAGACCGCACACGATACCGCGGGCATGCGGGTCCCACCAGGGAGCACCCAATCCCGCAAAGGCGGGAACGAAGTAGCAGCCCTCGTTGTCGCTAATCGAAGCGGCGAGTTGTGCCGACTCGCTCACGCTCGAGATGATGCCCATGTTGTTGCGAAGCCAGTTCATGGTGGAACCGGCAGCAAAGATGGAGCCCTCGAGCGCATAGCTGACTTTGCCGTCCGCAGCGATACCGATGGTGGAGACCAGGCCATTCTTGGATTCGACGATCTCGTCGCCGGTGTTCATGAGCATAAAGCAGCCCGTGCCATAGGTGTTTTTGGTCTGGCCGGGACGGAAACAGCAGTGGCCGAACAGCGACGCCTGTTGGTCACCTGCCACGCCCATGATGGGCGGCATGTTGGTCATGATGTCGCTCGCGACGCGGCCGTAGTCGCCCGAGCTCCAGCGAACCTCGGGCATCATGGAACGTGGAACGTCAAAGAGCGCCAGCAGGTCGTCGTCCCAATCGAGCGTATGGATATTAAAGAGTGCCGTGCGGCTGGCATTGGTGTAGTCGGTGGCAAAGACCTGGCCGCCGGTGAGGTTGTAGATGAGCCAGGTGTCGATGGTGCCAAACATGAGGTCGCCCGCCGCCGCGCTCTCGCGTGCGCCGTCGACGTTGTCGAGAATCCACTGCACCTTGGAGGCCGAGAAATACGGGTCAAGCGTAAGTCCCGTGCGGGAGCGCACCAGCTCCTCGCAACCCTGTTCAACCAACGCGTCGATCGCCGGCGCGGTACGACGGCACTGCCATACGATGGCGTTATAGATGGGCTGGCCGCTCACGCGGTCCCAGACCACCGTGGTCTCGCGCTGGTTGGAGATGCCGATGGCGGCGATGCGGTCAGAATGGATGCCGCTCTTAAACTGAACCTCCATCATGACGGCAATCTGGCTGGCAAGGACCGTCATGGGGTCTTGCTCTACCCAACCGGGACGCGGAAAACTCGTTTTGACGCTGCGACGTGCCTGCGCGACGATGCATCCGTACTCGTCGACGATGGTCGCAAGTACCGAGGTGGTGCCGCAGTCGAGCGCCATGATGTAGGAACCGCCAAAGTCAAACGAGGCATCTTCCATGCCCAGGCTGCCCAGATTCAACGACATCGCTTACACCTTTCTATTGCATCGGGTCGGACAGGACCCGCTCGATCTCTGATGCGGGAAGTGCGCCTTGGCGCAGGATCTGGAGCCCGCCGTGCTGGAACGACACGATGGTCGAGGCGTCGCGACACGGGGTCTCACCGGCGTCGACGGCAACATCGACCCCCTCCAGGATGCGACCCTCGACGGCGGCAAAGCTTGCCGGCGAAGGCGCGCCGTGTGTGTTGGCGCTCGTGCAGGCAAGGGGACTGCCGCAGGCGCGGATGAGCGCTTGGACCACGGGAGAGGCCGAAGCGCGCAGGGCCACGGTGTCGTCGGCAGCGCGCATAAAGGTCGGCACGCAGGGGGCTGCCTTGACCACGATAGTCAGGGCTCCCGGCCAGCATCGTCGCGCGAGTACGCGGGCATCTTCCGGGATATCCACGCCATAGCGGTCGAGTGCTTCGACGCCATCGACCAGCCAAGCGACGGTTTGCGTGAGCTCACGTTGCTTGAGAGTGAAGATACGGCGATAGCCGGTGCCGAGCGCAGGAACTGCGGCGCCATTGACGGCAGCCTGCGCATCGCGCGGCCACGATGGGAATTCGCTTGTATCTTGGGGCACGGCGTCCGAGAAGGCGTTGACTGCCACGGCGACACCGTAGACGGTCTCGGTCGGAATCAAGGCCAGGCCGCCGCGGCCGAGCACCTCGGCCGTGCGCTCGACGGCAAGCCGATGCGGCTCGCGCGTTCCCTCGTATACCCGATAGACCGTCTGCATGTGTATGCCAGCCCCTTACGCTCCGGTGCAAGTTTGTTTACTGTGGGGCATTCTCGCACGAAACATTCAACCTATTTGCCCAGAGCGCATGTTGGTTTGGTGAGCGGCTCTAGTAGTCGGTGAAAGTGAGGGGGTTAATTGAAGATTTTTAGCGCGCAAGCGTAACGGTACGATCGGGAAACTCGATGCTTGCAACCAGTTTTCCGCCGAGGCTCTCTGCGTACCTGCTCAGCGTGTCGAGCCTCATCGAACCCAACTCCCCACGCTCGAGCTCGGATACACGTTTTTGAGAAACGCCCATCGACTGGGCGACCGACGCCTGTGTTAGATCTTTTAACCTGCGAATCTGAGCAAGCTTATAGGCTTCGATACGATCGCGAGTCCTCTCCTGCTCGGCGGTAATGGAGTCGCGTGTTATCCCGCGAGATTCCATATACTCATGCAGTTCCATCTCGATCGAGCCTCCTTACGTGGCGACGGTATATTTGCTCGGCCCTTGGAATGTTGATCGCATACCAACCGTTCCATTTTGCCCTTGACGATCCCGCTCGCGACTTATCACCCGCCAATAGCAATACCGCCTGGCGCTTGGGGTCAAAGGCGAAGAGGATGCGAATCACCTGCCCACCACACGACGTCACTCTCAGCTCCTTTAAATGATGAAGCTTCGAGCCCTTTACGCGGTCAACCAGCGGACGACCAAGGCTGGGACCTTCCTTCTCGAGCACCAAAAGGTCTGCATAAATCTGCTTCAGCGTAGCTTCATCCTGCTCATCAAGCCAAGGTTCAATGTAATCAAGCACGATACGGTACCGATGCAGCTGATTTGACATACCTTTCTCCTTCTATAGTAGAAGTTTTACGGTATATTGCAAGGACAAACTTGCGCAAATGTCTATTTATTCAGCTTAAATACGCTGTTTGGGCTCGGTGACGATGGCTCGAACGATGCGGGGACGATCGGTGAGGTCGTGGACGATACGCACGTCCGAAAGGCCTGCTTGACGACAGAGCTCGGCCGCGGCGTCGAGCGCGCCCTCGTAGAGCTCGCAGGCAAACAGGCCGCCGGCACGCAGCATGTAGGGCGCCGCGTTGAGCAGGCGGCGGAAGATATCGAGACCGTCGGCACCGCCCTCGAGCGCCAGATCGGGCTCAAAGTCCTTGACCTCATGCGGCAGCGAGCGCATGACATCGGTGGGGATGTAGGGCGGGTTGGAGACGAGCACATCAAAGGTGCCCCACTCTTCGCGGGGAATGGAACTCACCAGGTTGGTGAGGCTAAAGGCAACCTCATCTGCCGTGAGGCCGAGGGCGTCGCGGTTTTTGGTAGCAAGGTCGATGGCACGCGGCTCGATATCGGTAGCAGTGCAGGTAACGTGCCCGCGGCGCTCCCAGGCAAGGGAGAGCGAAATGCAGCCCGTGCCGCAGCCGACCTCGAGAACGCGGGCAGTGCGGGGCTCGGCTGGGGCAGATACGTTAGCCTCGGCGGCATCTTGCGCGGGAGTCGCCTGTTGGTCGTTGTCCTCAATGGCGATGCCGTATTCGTCGAGCTCGGGCTCGGGGGTTTCCATGGCCTCTGCTTCTGCCGCTTCGGCTTCTGCTGTCTGCGCGGCGGCTTCCTCGGCCTCGCGGTCGGCCAGTTCCTCGGCATAGGCGCGGCTACCCAGTACGTCGCCGCCTAGCGCCGCCTCATCGGCAGCCGTCAGGTTAGCGGCGCGGCGCTCGGCGGTCGCCCGTTCGTCTGCCAGCGCGGCCTCGGCCTTGCGTGCCTCCTCGACCTCATCGTTCCAAGGCAGCTCAACACGCTGACGGGCGGCAGCCTCGGGGCTCAGCACCTCGGCATCCAGATAATTGAGGACTTCCTCGACGAGCATCTCGGTCTCGGGACGCGGAATGAGCACGCCGGGGGCGCACGCGACGTCAATCATGCGAAACTGCGTGCTGCCGGTGATGTACTGTAGCGGTTCACCTTTAGCGCGACGAACAACGGCCGCGTGCATGGTCTCGAGCTGGGCCGCGTTAAGCGTCTCGTCCATGCGCATATATAGGTCGATGCGTGTCAAACCCGTGGCAGCGCAGAGCAGCCACTCGGCAGAAAGACGGGGGTGCTCCTCGCCGCGCTCGGCCAGGTACTCCTTGGTCCACTCGAGACAACGCTTGATGGTCCAAATCTCGTTTGCCATGGGGCCCTCCCCTCTTAAGCGCCGGGCGGCGCGCGAATGTCGGAGCAGATTGTACGCGAGGCCAGCGCTTGGCAAGGGACGATTAAAGGCAATTATCGAGAATCAGCCCAGATTTTTGTACCGGGCTTGCTCAAAGTGTTCATTCGCTGACGTCTAAATTTGCATTCGTCAAGCTTTTGGCAAGGTTGACCCAAAACTGACCAATATCTAACCAAGAACTTGCCACATCGCTTGACGCACGACCCATCAAAAATCGCTCCGCGACTTCTTGAACGATATTCTGAGCAATATTTTCAATAGCAGATGCATGCTATTAATTACTTTGAGCAGGTAGACAGCTCAAATGCCATCACAGCTGATTGAATAACATCTCAAAGCAATGTGCCCAACCTAGTCATTTAAGAACGTCCCCAATGACTACCTCTAAGGCGCCGCAGGTTGAGCATACCGCATCCGGAGCAAGGCGGCGCCGCAGGTAGAGGACGGACAGCGAGCGGGCCGCATTTGAGACAAGGTGACGTGAAACGAAAGGGCGCTGACCTTCTGGTCGCGCCCTTGAAGTTGAACGTCAGATTGTCCAAATGCGGCCCGCGCAGCGTCGGCTGGTCCGCCGTTCGGTAGAACGGCGGAACTTAGACTGCCTGTGCCAGCTTCTCGGCTCGCTCGGCGGCGGCGAGTGCCTCGATGACGGTGCCGAGCTGGTCGCCCAGGAGGACGCCGTTGTAGGTGGAGTTGAAGCCGATACGGTGATCGGTCACGCGGTCCTGGGGCTGGTTGTAGGTACGGATCTTCTCGGAACGGTTGCCGTGGCCGATCTGGCTCTGGCGCTCGGCACCGAGCTCGGCCTGCTGCTTCTCGAGTTCCATCTCGTACAGACGGGCGCGCAGCATCTGCATGCAGACCTCGCGGTTCTGGATCTGGGAACGCTGCTCCTGCGACTGCACCACGGTGTTGGTGGGCAGGTGGGTGATGCGCACGGCGGAGTAGGTGGTGTTAACGCACTGACCGCCAGGGCCGGAGGCGCAGTAGGTGTCGATGCGCAAGTCGGACTGGTTGATCTGGACGTCGATTTCCTCGGCCTCGGGAAGCACGGCGACGGTAGCCGTTGAAGTCTGGATGCGGCCCTGGGACTCGGTCTTGGGGACGCGCTGGACACGGTGCACGCCGGACTCGTACTTCATAACGGAGTAGACGCGGTCGCCCTCGACCTTGAACTCGATGGACTTGAAGCCGCCGGCCTCGCTGGGGCTGGAATCGAGCACGGTGGTCTTCCAGCCACGCGACTCGCAAAAGCGCTGATACATCTTGTACAGGTCGCCGGCGAAGATGGCCGCCTCGTCGCCACCGGCGGCGGAGCGAATCTCGACGATGGTGTTCTTGTCGTCGTTGGGGTCGCTCGGAATGAGCATGTACTTGATGTCTTCCTCGAGCTGGGGAAGCTTGTCCTCGTTCTCGGAGATGTCCATCTGGAGCATCTCTTTCTCGTCAGCATCGGTGGTATCGTGCAGCATTTCCTTGGCAGCCTCGATGTCATCGAGCGCGCCGATGTACTCGCGCGAGGCGGCGATGAGGTCGGACTGGTGCGCGTACTCCTTGTTGAGACGCGTGAACTCCTTGATATCGGAGGCGACGGCCGGGTCGGAAAGCTTCTTCTCGAGTTCCTCGTAGGCCTTGATGATCTTTTCGAGCTTGTCGCGCATGGCGGGACTCCTTTATATGCGTGAAGGTGAAAATCGGCAGAGTTGATGGGGCGCGGGGCGCCGCTGCGGGGGTAAGCCCGGCTAGAACATGTCGATCTTCAGATACATGCGCATCCCTTCGCGTATGGGGTACATAATTGCGGTCTAACCCATACATGATAGCGTGCGCAGGCAAACCTGCATATAACCCGCACGGAATGAGTGGACGTCCCCAACGGCTAACAAAGGGACTATCGCCTTGTCGCATTCTAGAGCGTATGGAGCAGGGCGATGAGGAAGCGGACACCCTGGAGGTAGGCGCGGCGGGTAATGCGCTCGTTGGTGCCGTGGACGCCGCGATCGCACTCGTCATCGTCGACCACAAAGGCCGAGAAGCGAATGCACTCGGAGCAAATGCGCTGGTAGTTGGCAGCGTCGGTCGCGCCGATCACGGTCGAGGGGACAATCGCCAACGGCTCGGATGATCCGTTTTCCTCCGTCCCCTTTGGATCACGGAAATAGCGGGCGGCGATGGAGTGAACCGCCTCGAGTCCCGGTCCGCCGATGCGCGGAGACGGCGAGGGTTCGGAGCTGCCAGGGCCGAGCTCGACCTCGACACGGTCGGCGAGCCCCGCCTCGGCAACGGCGACGCGGCAGCGGGCCACGACATCGGCCACGCTCGTGCCCTCGAGCATGCGGAAGTTGATATTGGCCCACATATCCTGCGGCATCACGTTGGCGCCGGTACTGCCGCCCTCGATTTGGGTCGGTGCACAGGTGGTCGTCACCAGCGGATAGAGCTTCTTGCTGGCGAGGCACTCGCGCACGATGGTGTCCTTGTTGGAGGCAATCTCGTCGGCCGTGTAAAGCCCCAGCTCGACGAGCTGTGCGGCAAGCAGGTCCGTGACGCGCGTCGGCCATTCGATATCGCAGATTGCGGTGATGGCACGGCTCAGCACCTCGAGCGATGTGCCGCCGTAGGGGTTGGACGAATGCCCGCCCTCACTCTTCGTCTTGAGCACAATATCGGCGTAGCCCTTCTCGGCAAGGTCGGCATGCATAAGCCAGCCCTCGCCCGCGCCGTACTCGGCAGCCGAAACGATGCGGTAGTCACCCTCGTCGATCAGGTACTCAAGCTCAATGCCGCGCTCCTCGAGCGCGCGGCCGATGGCGCCTGCGCCGTACTGCGTAGTCTCCTCGTCCTGGCCAAAGGCCAGGAGCAGCGTGCGCTCGTGCCGCCAACCGTGCGCCAGCGCATACTCAACCGCCTCGAGAATGCCTGCGACTTGGTCTTTCATGTCGATGGCGCCGCGGCCCCAAATGTAGGCATCGTCCACATGTCCGCCAAAGGGGGCGTGCGTCCAAT
Source organism: uncultured Collinsella sp. (assembly GCA_958420355.1). Taxonomy (GTDB): domain Bacteria; phylum Actinomycetota; class Coriobacteriia; order Coriobacteriales; family Coriobacteriaceae; genus Collinsella. Next base: position 35,540 of record CATZJG010000014.1, on the reverse strand, counting down.
CGTCCTCGGTGCCCGGCACCACGGGAACCACGTCCATGTGACCCATGAGCATAATGGGCTTGAGGGCAGGGTCGGAACCGCCAAGCGTCACCAATATCGAATGATCGATGAGCTCGGCCTTACCCGCCGTAAATACGTTCGGCCAAGCCCGCTGCATATACGCGCGCAGGTCGTCGAACGGCTGCCAGTCCACCGCCTCGGCATCCATGCTCGAAATGGTCGGAAACGACAGCACGCGGCTCAGGCGCTCGCATGCGCCGGCCTTGTCCAAATCGGCAAAATCATCCTCATGCGCAAAGAAGCGCCAAACCTCGGCCATGACATCCTTTCGATTGTGACGACAAGGGCCGCCCCACCGGAGCGGCCCTGCCACATAAGCGCTTGCGGTCGGTTATTTGTCCTCGAGATAACGCGAGAGGAACTCGCGGGTACGCTGGTGCTTGGGGTTGCCAAAGAGCTCCGCCGGCGCGGCGTCCTCGAGGACCACGCCCTTGTCCATAAAGACCACGCGGTCGGACACCGTGCGGGCAAAGGCCATCTCGTGCGTGACGACGACCATGGTCATGCCGTCGGCAGCAAGCTTGCGCATGACCTCGAGCACCTCTCCCACGATCTCGGGGTCGAGTGCGGAGGTCGGCTCGTCGAACAGCATGATCTGCGGATTCATGCATAGGGCACGAGCGATGGCAACGCGCTGCTTTTGGCCGCCGGACAGGCGACCCACGGCGGCGTGCGCGAACTTCTCGAGCCCCACGCTCGTCAGATGCTCCATCGCGACCTTCTCGGCCTCGGCCTTGCTCATCTTTTTGAGCGTGACGGGCGCGAGCGTGCAGTTATCGAGCACATCCATGTTGTTGAACAGGTTAAAGCCCTGGAACACCATGCCGATGTCCTCGCGCAGCTTGTTGATGTTGCAGCGCTCGGCCGTGAGGTCCTGGCCGTGGAACCAGATGTGGCCCGCGTCCGGGGTCTCGAGCAGGTTGAGGCAGCGCAGGAAGGTCGACTTGCCCGAACCCGAGGCGCCGATGATGGTGACGACCTCGCCGGGATTGACGGACAGGTCGATGCCCTTGAGTACCTCGAGCGAGCCGAAGCTCTTGCGCAGGCCCTCGACGCGGATGAGCGGCTCATTGGTCTGTGCGGCGGCCGCAACGCCGGTAATGGCGGTATCTGCCATGATGATTCTCCTCGTCTTGAGCCTAGTTGGAGCTGGGCAGCGTGACCGGAGCCTCGGCGCCGAGCTTTTTGCCAAAGGCCTCGAGCAGGCGGCTCGCCACAAGCGTCAGGATCAGGTAGACCACGAGCGCCACGCAGTAGACTTCCATCTGGCGGTAGTACACGCCGGCGACGGTGGTAGTGGCGTACATGAGGTCGAACACGCCGATAACCGAGAGCACCGACGAATCCTTGATGTTGATGATGAGCTCGTTGGTGAGCGCCGGAATCGCGTTTTTAATGCCCTGGGGGAACACGACCTTGCGCATAGCCTGCCACTGCGAAAGGCCCAGCGAGCGCGCCGCCTCGGCCTGGCCGGGATCGATGGACTCGATGCCGCCGCGCAGGACCTCCATCATGTAGGCGGTGGAGTTGAGCGAGATGGTAACGAGGCCGGCGGTGAAGGTGCTCCAAATCTGGTTGGCCTGAGCGGTCTCGAAGCCCATGCCGCGCAAAACGGTGAAACCCGCGTAATAGATGAGCAGGCCCTGGACCATCATGGGCGTGCCGCGCACGATGGTGGAGTAGATGGTCGCAAAGCCGCGGCCGATACTCTTAAAGAAGCGCACCAGATCGTTATCCACGCGGTCGAAGGTCTGAATACGCAGGAACACAAAGAGCAGTGCCAGGAAGAATGCGATGACGGTGCCGAAGGTGGCAAGCGCGATGGTGATCTCGATACCGCGAATGAAGAAGTCGCCGCTCTTGTAGGTCATGTAGACCAGGCTCGACAAAAAGTCGCTGGGGTTGGAATCCGAGACAATGCTCACCTGCACCAGGTCGATAAACGACATGACGCAGCGGTCCACGAAAAAGATCGCCGCGATGGCGACCACGACGTAGCTGCCCAGGCGTGCTCCACGACGGAAACGCTCAGATGCGAACGGCGACTTTTCGCGATAGTCGCTCCAGTGCATAAGCTTGGTGACCAGCGCCGCCGCCGACACGACGAGCCAGGCCCAAAGAATCGCCCAAAGGCAATCTTGGAAGATACCGGTGGGGGCCAAGAAACTCAGCGGCGTGGGGTTGCGTTGGCTAAACGCCAGGCCGAGTGCCGCGATAACGCTCGTGCCCAGGTATACATAACGGTGGTCGGCCTTGATAAAGGAGGCCAGGCGATTGATGGTTTTCATGCTGCCTCCCTATGCCGGCTGACGGTCGAGGCACGCGTCCCACATTTGGTCGCGCTCCTCTTGGCTAATGTCCTTGAGCGTCTTGTCGATGAGCTTAAGCAGCTTGTCCGAGCCCTTGCGGCAGCCGACGTTTGCCGTGACCTCCTGCTTAAAGCCCTCGCCCTCGGCAAATTGAATCGGCACGATACCCGGGTTTTGGGCCATATAGCCCTTCTCGTTCTCGGTGTTATAGGTCACGGCGTCGCACGTGCCCTGCAGCAGGTTCGAAAACACCGTGGGGACCGAATCGACCGGGTTCTTGTGGACAACGCCCGGAATCTCGTCGATGACGGTATCGAGCATGGTGTCCTTTTGCCCGAGGACCGTAGCGCCGCTAAAGTCGCTGAGCTTGGTCGCATTCTGGTAAGGCGAGCCCTCTTTTACGAACAGGCCAAAGTAACCGATAAAGTACGGGTCGGAAAAGCCGACAGACTCCTCGCGCTCGGGCGTGGCGCTCATACCGGCGATGATGAGGTCGATCTGGCCGTTGTTGAGCGAGTCGATAAGGCCCGAGAAGCTCTGTTTGACGGCAACGGGCTCGCCGCCGAGGGCCTTGCAGACGATCTTGGCGATCTGCACGTCGTAGCCGTCGGCATAGGCGCCCTGCACGTTGTCGATGGGGATGGTGTACTCGCTGGCCTCGGAGACCTGCCAGTTGTACGGGGCGTAGGCCGCCTCCATGCCGATACGGATCTTGTCCTTGCCGATCACGGAATCGGACAGGTCGTCGCGACCGCCGCCCGTCGTGGGCTGAACTACTTCCAGCGTGGAGGGACGCTGGCAACCGGCAAGTGCGCCGGCGACGACAGAAGCGCTCGCAGCGAGAGCGCTACCCAAAAAGATGCGACGGCTGCATACCGGCTGGACATGCGTGCCGTGTTGTTGTCGAGATTGCATCTGGTGCCTTCCCTATTTCGTTTTGCTGACAACAAGACAGGATATACGCCAGCGACCAGCAGCGCAGCACAAGCTCGAAAAATTAATAGACACACGGTAGTCATTGGGAACGTCGATGTTTTGGCAATGCCAGCGAGCGCCGCCCAGAGCGAACAAGTTGGCATGAAAAAGGCAAGGCATAGACCTTCTGGTCATGCCTTGCCTTTTGAATGACAAATTGTCGCTCTGGGTGGCGCGCAGCGTCGACCGGTCCGCCGTTCGTTAGAACGGCGGAACCTCTAGAGCAAAGTGACGCTAAAGCTGCGGACGTCCGTCTCGCCCGGCGTCAGCGTAATGGTGCTGACCTTGTGCTCAAAAACGTCGTCCTCGGTGTCCATGGTGGTGTGACCGGTCCAAGGCTCGAGCGCCACAAACGGGGCGTCGTTGGCGGCAGACCACACGCCGATGTACTTAAAGCCCTCAAAGTCGATCTTGACGCCGTGGCCCGACTTGCGGCCGCGCAGCGTGAGCGTGGAGCCCGGGGTATCGGTGAACATGATGGCATCGTTATCGAAGCTGCGGTGCGTGATGGGCAGCACGTCAGAGTTATCGGGCGCCTTGTAGCTGCCCTCGAACGTCATGAGGCCATCGGGCGTGATGATGGGGGCCTCGTTGGTCCAAGCCTCGGTAAACGCCAGCTCGTAATCCTCGAATGCCTCGTCCTCGGCACCGGGAGCCGGTACGTTAAACGCGGGGTGGCCGCCCACCGAGAACGGCAGGTCCACGTCGCCGGTGTTGGTGACGGCAAAGGTCTGCGTGAGGGTGGCGTCGCCGGTTAGGGCATAGGTCATGTTGAGCTTAAAGTGGAAGGGGAAAGCCTTGAGCGACTCGGGCGTGTCGGTGATCTCGTACGTTACCGAGGAGCCGTCCTCCGAAACCTCGACCAGCTTGTGCTCGACGATGCGCGCGAGTCCGTGGCGCGGCATCTCGCAGGTGCCAGCCGCAGACGTCGCTGTGTTGTTGCGCAGCGATCCCACGATGGGGAACAGAATGGGCGCGTGCTTGCCCCAAAAGGCCGGGTCGCCCTGCCACAGATACTCGTTGCCGTCGAGGGCAAGGCTCGTGAGCTGGGCTCCCATGGAATCGATGGCCGCGGTGAGGCCGCCGCGCTTGATGGTGGTGACGGTAGACATGCTACTTCCTCCAAAAGTAAACAATAGTGTCGAGGGCTATTGTGCCACTCTTGGCGGCAAGGAGAAGCGGCAGGCGCAGTTATTGAGCGATTGCGTAAAGGTCGAACCCGCCCTGCGGCGTGCTGTCGACCGTATCGGGCGCCTGCGAGTTAAAGCTCACGGGAACCATGCGCTTTGAGGCGCGGAAGCGCGTGCCATCGGTGGCGACGGGCAGTTCATCGACGGTGAGCTCGTAGTCGCCGGGCTTAAGTTCGATGCCGTCACCAGCGGAATTGACGTATTGATACTCGTCAATCGTCTGCCCTTTGAGCGTGCGCCCCACGATATGGATGAGCATTTGGCTGTCGCCGCGCGCGGTGTCCCACGTCGCGCCGTCCTTGACCTCGACCGACACATGTACCGAGCGCGTGCGGCTGAGCGATTGCTCGACAGACATCTCGACCTTGGCGGCGTCTTTTCGCTGTTGTTCGACATGGCTCCAGACGTTTCCAATTACCGAGCATGCGATAACGCCGGCCATAAAGGCGATAAGGATGGGGCCAAGCGGCGAGCGACGTCCTGCATCTTCCTCGCGAGACAGATTGGGGCGACGTGTGGGTGCGGGCGCCTGAGCGCCCTGCGAGGGCACGTCGAGAATACTGAAGGATGCCGTGCTGTCGGGGTCGATAGTGTGACGCGGCTGCGGGGTCTTTGCCGGCGAGATCGACATGTCGGCTGGCTCGCCGAGCGTGGCCGTAGCGTCGGCCTTGGCCTCGTCTGCCTCGGCCTGGGCCCAGGCTTGTTCGAAGGTCAGAGGCTCGACGGGGTCGAGGGCGGCGTCCGAGTCGGCGGCGACGTCGTTGCCGGTCTCGTCCTCGTCGCTCGACACGTCACGCGGCGTGGGTTCGTCCCACTCCTCGTCCGGAGCCTCACCCTCGCTATACCACCATTCAAAGTTATCGATATCCATACGGGGCGCCCCTTAGGCCTCGCAAATAAACACTTGCTAGCCTTATACCCTCAGATGACGCGGAAGCTCACCCGCGCCAAACACGAAAACCGTCACAACATTCGACGCTTTTCTTCGATTTCGAGATTTTCATCGAATGTTGTGACGGTTTGGGCGACTGGCCGGCAGCGCAATGTGACAAAGGGACTGCCCCTTTGTCACATTCTGCTAGAGTTGCAGGGATTGAATCCCGCTTATTCATGCGACATTGGAGTGACAACCTTGACCGCCGCAACCACGCCTAAAAGAAAGTCAACCGCCGCCGCGCTCTCCCCCGCGCGCACCAAGCTCTGCCTGGCGCTGCTCGTGCTGTTGGGATTCTCGCTCGGCTGCTCCGAGTTCGTGGTCATCGGCATCGAAAGCGACTTGGCAACGGAACTCGGCGTATCACTTGCCACTGCGGGCCAGCTCATCAGCGTGTTCGCGCTCGTCTACGCCATCGCTACGCCGACGCTTGCGCTCAGCACGGGCCGTTTTCGCCGCTACCAGCTGCTCGTGTGCTATAGCATCGTCTTTGTGCTTGGCAATTTGTTTATGGCACTGGCGCCCAACTTCCAGGTGCTCTTTATCTCGCGCATTGTCCTGGGCTCTGTCTCGGGTGCGCTGCTCGCCGTGGGCGTGACGTACATCCCTGAGCTTCTGTCCCCACAGCAAACTTCGCTTGCCATCTCGGTAGTATATGGTGCGTTTTCCGTGGCGATGGTCTTTGTGACCTCGATCGGTAAGTTTGTGGCCGACACGCTCGACTGGCACGTTGCCATGTACGGCGCGCTGACCTTTGCCGTTTTGATCTGCGGAGCGCTCGTGGCGTTTATGCCGCGCGCTGGGCAAACCGACGAGCCCGCCACCTTTCGCGAGCAGGCGAGTCTGCTGCGCGAGCCGAGTATCATCACCGGCATGCTTATCTTTTTGTTTGGCGTGGGCTCGGTCTATGTGTTCTACGGCTACGTGACGCCTTATCTTGAGCAGGTGCTGGGCATGGGCACGGTCGAAGCCAGTACCACGCTTATGGCCTACGGCGTGTTCTGCCTGATCTCGAACATCCTGGGCGGATGGATCGATGCGCGCTTTGGCATGAAGGCGCTGCTTGTGACGTTTGTGCTGCAGGCGGTGGCATTGTTTGGGCTGTTTGCCGTAGGCGCTGCCATGCCGCTCGCACTTGTCTTTGTCTTTAGCCTGGCGATGCTCATGTACCTGTTCTCGGTGTCGTGCATCACGCACTTTATGGACGTGGCTCGCAGCCGCCATCCCAAATCGATGGTGCTCGCGAGCTCGGTAGAACCCATGGCGTTTAATGTCGGCATTTCGTTTGGCACCGCAGTGGGCGGCGCCGTGGTAAGCAGCATTGGTATTGCGTACGTGGGCGCAGTGGGCGCCGCGTTCTCGCTTGTGGCCTGGGCGCTCACGCTGGTGACGATTAAGTTGGCTCGCTGGGAGCGCAAGCGGGCGAGGGTGCAGGCATAGATGCGATACTCGAGCTCGATGATGGCGATCGAAAGGAAACCGCATATGCAACGTGTACTGTTTATCTGTTATGGAAATATCTGCCGCTCGACGATGGCTGAGTCCGTGTTTACCGAGCTCGTGCGCCGCGCTGGGCGCGAGGCGGAGTTTGCCATTGATTCCGCCGCGACATCGACCGAGGAGATCGGCAATCCGCCGCATCGTGGCACCGTTGCCAAGCTGCGTGAAGTCGGGATTCCCGTCGTTGCGCACCGCGCCCGCCAGGTGCATCGCGCAGAGTATGGTGACTGGGACCACATTGTCTATATGGATGCCGAGAACGCGCGAGGTCTGCGTCGCATTTTTGGCAGCGACCCCGATGGCAAGATCTCGCGTCTGCTCGATTGGACCGATCGCCCCGGCGACGTGGCCGATCCCTGGTACACCGGCAACTTCGATGCCACCTACCGCGATGTGCTCGCCGGCTGCATGGCCATGCTCGAGCAGTTATAGGCAAGCGAGCACGCGGACGTACGTGCCACGCCATCGGCATAAAACGAGCGTTGATAATCTCCCACTTTGAGCGTTCAAGCGCGCTCTAAACGGGAGATTATCCACGCTCGTTATCTTTGAGGGAGAAAAACCTCGCTCGATTACTCGTCGACGATCTCGGCAAGCCAGACGTTCAGCGTATCGACCTCGGGGCAGCAGAACTTTGCCGTGCCGGACTCGTTGCCAGGCACGGTTCCGCCATAGCGCAGGATATCGATATAGGGAAAGCCCACATGGCAGGCCATAGCGCACATCTTGCCGCGGTCTCGGTCGAAGTCAAAGACGTCGCCCGGCTTGTGACCATGGTGGCAGCGGCACGCACCCAGCTGGTCCACGCAGCTCACGCGGATACGCGGACGCTTGCCACGCGGCGCGCCGAGCGGCTTGTTCTCGCCCGCAGGCTTGACGCCGCCCTCATCAGCATTACTCATGGTCAATCACATCCAGGCAGGCCTCGATGGGAAGGCCGGCGGACTTATCCTCCTGGTCGGCATTGCGCTCGATAAGCTCCGCTACCACGCGCATGGCATCGCTCGTCGCACGCTGCAGGCTCCAACCGGCCATAACGCGGCCGACGAGCACCGCCGAGAACGTGTCGCCCGTGCCCGGGAAATAGACCGGAATGAGCTCAAAGGGAATCGTGAAGTACTCCCCCGCCACATGGTCGTAACCGATAACCGCGTTCGTGCCATTGACCACGGCGCTCGTAATGACCACCGACTTGGCACCCAGCTCGCGCACGGCGTCCACAAGGGCGCGGGCCTCATCGGGCGTGATCTGCTCTGCAATAGGCGTATCGGCGAGCAGACAGGCCTCGGTGTAGTTGGGCACCGCGTAGTCTGCGCACTCCAGCAGGTGCCGCATAAGGCCAATCGTGGACTCGGGCACACCGGCATAGAGCTTGCCGTTGTCGCCCATGATGGGATCGACGAACACCTTGGTGCCCTTTTGCGCGCGGCGGTGGCAAAAGTCCGAGATGATGCGCGTCTCTTCCTCGGTCACGATAAAGCCGGTCGAGATGGCGTCGAACTCAAAGCCGAGCTCCTCCCAAATGGCAAGACTCTGACGCACGTACTCCGTGGTGTCGTGGATGTAGAACTTGGGGTAGTTGAGCGTATCGGAAACAAGGGCCGTCGGCAGGTTGTGGATGCGATAGCCCATATGCGACAGCACCGGCAGCATGGCGGAAAGCGCGACCTTGCCGTAGCCGCACATATCGTTGATCAACAGCAGCTGAGTGTTCTTCATGAGAGTCCCCCTTGGGTCGGGCGCGGCGCGGCAGCGCCACAGTGCGACTAAGTGTAGCGCAGGGAACGTTACGAGCGAAGTCGGGCAGCGTGAAGGGCAAATTGTTGCGGAAAGGTTACGGGAAGGAAGTTAGTCGTTGGGGACGTTCTTAAATGACTAGTCAAACAAGAACGTCCCCAACGACTAACCCAACGACTATCAGCGCAAGGAGTGTCCCCAAGTGCCGGCACATAAGGAACGTCCCTAATTGCCACCTAAGTGCCAAAACGACTGGTCGGGCAACACCGATGTTTTGGCGAAGTCAGCGAAAACCCGCCAGAGCGAGCAAGGTGCCTTGAAACGAGGCGGCATTGACCTTCTGGTCATGCCGCCGAAGTTGAAAGGCAGATTGCCGCTCTGGCGGGTTTGCAGCGTCGAGCCGTTACGCGGTTTGGTAAAACCGCGTAACCACTAGTTTGGTACCTTGACATTCATTTCTCATGCTCCTAGATTGGTTAGGCACAAAACAATTCCACTACCTAACTAAAGAAAGGAGCAACACTAATTCATGTGCGATGAACCTCTTAACCTTTGTTCGCACGAGCCCGGCGGCGACCCGTCACAGCCGGCGGATGCACCCGAAGCGGTTAGCTCAGAAGACAAGCTTGCCAAGCGAATCCTCAATGGGCTTGGGTTTTGCGGCCATTACATGCATTTTCATGGCGGAGGCGTGTCCGGCAAGGCGCCCATCATCTGCCTGCTGGCCAAGCAACCCGGCGGCGAGATGTCGCAGCAGGAACTCGGCATGCACTTTGACCTCAAGCCGGGGTCGCTTTCCGAGATCCTGTCCAAGCTCGAGCTCAACGGCCTCATCGAGCGCAGCCGTAACCCCAAGGATCGACGGCAGCTCACCATTCGCCTGACCGAAACCGGCCGGGAAAACGCCCGCATCGACCAGGCAGCCCGCATTCGCTTTAGAGAGCAGGCCTTTAGCGCGCTCACCCACGACGAGCGCGAGGACCTCGCCGAAATGCTCGATAAAATCCGTGTAACCTGGGAGGAACTGGATGATTAAAACCCTCATGGGCAGCATCCGCGACTATATGAAAGTCACTGTTGCCACGCCATTGCTCGTGCTTGGCGAGGTGCTCTGCGAGATGCTGATTCCATTTATCACTGCCAACCTGATCGACGCCATCAAAGACGGCGCCACCGTAGCCGAAATGCTTCCCACCGCGGGCTTTTTGGTGCTCATCGCGCTGACGTCGCTTGCTTTTGGCGCCGCTGCCGGCGTCACCTGCAGCCATGCGAGTTGCGGCTTCGCTAAGAACCTGCGTCACGACCTGTTCTACAAGATCCAGACGTTCAGCTTTGCCAACATCGATGAGTTCTCGAGCTCCTCGCTCGTCACGCGCCTGACCACCGATATCAACAACGTGCAGCAGGCCTTTATGATGATCATCCGTATCGCCGTGCGCGCGCCGCTGGTATTGATCTTCGCCTTTATCATGGCATTTATCATGGGCGGCAGCGTCGCCATGGTCTACCTGGTCATCATTCCGCTGCTGGGCTTTGGGCTGTTCTTTATCATCTTTAAGGTGCGTCCCATCTTCTCGCGCGTGTTCCACAAGTACGACGCCCTTAACGAGTCCGTCGAGGAAAACGTCACCGGCATGCGCGTGGTCAAGAGCTATGTGCGCGAAGACTTTGAGAAGGAGAAGTTCGCGACCGCCGCACGCGACGTCCAAATGGACTTCACCCGCGCCGAGAAGCTGCTGGCCTTTAACAACCCCATGATGAACATCTGCGTCAACGGCGCGTTCGTCGTCATCATCTACCTGGGCTCCAAGCTCATCATCACGAGCCAGGGCACCCTGTTCGACGTGGGCCAGCTCTCCTCGATCTTTACCTATGGCTTCCAGATCCTTATGAGCCTGATGCAGCTGTCGATGATCTTTGTCATGGTGACCATGGCCGACGAATCGGCGCACCGCATCACCGAGGTGCTAGCCGCCGAGCCCACGATCGCCGATCCCGCCGAGCCCGTGCTCGAGGTTGCCGACGGTTCCATCGACTTTGACCACGTGAGCTTTAAGTATTCCGCGCATGCGAAGCGCCAGGCGCTCGACGATATCGACCTGCACATTAAGAGCGGCGAGACCATCGGCATCATCGGCGGCACCGGCTCGGCCAAGTCCACGCTTGTAAACCTCATCGCCCGCCTGTACGACGCCACCGAGGGCACCGTGCGCGTGGGCGGCATGGACGTGCGCGACTACGACTTGGACGCCTTGCGCCACCAAGTGGCCATGGTGCTACAGAAAAACGTGCTGTTTAGCGGCACCATCGCCGAGAATCTGCGCTGGGGCGACCCGAACGCCACCGACGAGGAGGTCCGCGAGGCGGCACATCTGGCCTGCGCCGACGAGTTTGTCGACGGCTTCCCCAAGGGCTATGACACCTGGATCGAACAGGGCGGCTCCAATGTTTCCGGCGGTCAGAAGCAGCGCCTGTGCATTGCGCGCGCCCTGCTGCGTCGCCCCAAGATCTTGATCCTGGACGACTCCACCAGCGCCGTCGACACCAAGACCGACGCCAAGATTCGCGCAGGGCTGGCAAGCTATCTGCCCAACACGACCAAGCTCATCATCGCCCAGCGCATTAGCTCCGTGCAGGATGCAGACCGCATCATCGTCATGGAGGGCGGCCGCATCGCGCAGATCGGCAACCACGATGAGCTGCTCAAGACGAGCGAGATCTACCGCGAGACCTTTACCTCGCAGAACAAGATGTCTGCCGAGGGCGAAGAGGCCGTCGAAGCCGACACCGAGGCATCCGCAACACAAGCTCAGACCCAGGAAGGAGGCGAGGCACATGAGTAAGGCAACGACCGCCGAGCGCGCGCTCAACCGCAAGGGTGGCACCATGTCGCGCCTCATCAAGACGCTCTTTGGCTTCTACCCCGTGCTTTTGCCCCTCGTCGTCGTCGGCGTGGTGCTCTGCGCCATCATCAACTCCATCGGCGCGACCTTCCTTCAGAGCGCCCTGCAGATTATTAGCGAATCGTGGCAGTCGGGCGATTGGGAAGCTGCACAGCCCAAGATCGCACAGCTCGTGACCACCCTCGCCTGCATCTACGGCGTCGGCATCCTGTCCTCGCTCTTCTGGAACCGCGCCATGGCCATCGTCACGCAGGGCTCGCTCGAGAAGCTGCGCGAGAAGATGTTCAACCGCATGCAGGACCTGCCGATCCGCTACTTCGACACGCACCAGCGCGGCGACATCATGAGCCACTACACAAACGACATCGACACGCTGCGCCAGATGATCAGCCAGTCGCTGCCCAACCTGCTCATGACGACCATCGTCATCGTCACGGTGTTCTTTATCATGCTGTACTACAGCGTTTGGATGTGCCTGGTCATTGTGGCAGGCGTCGCCTTTATGACCTTTATGACCAAGCTGCTCGGCTCCAACTCCGCGCGCTTCTTTATCGCGCAGCAGACCGAGCTCGGCGTTGTCGAGGGCCATATCGAGGAAGTCATGAACGGCCAGAAGGTCGTCAAGGCATTCTGCCACGAGTCTGCCGCCGAGGCCGATTTTGACGAGCGCAACGAAAAGCTCTTCGAGGTCTCGCAAAAGGCCAACATGTACGCCAACATCCTCATGCCTATCCTTATGAACCTGGGCAACCTGCTCTACGTGCTGGTCGCACTGGCAGGCGGCATTTTCCTGGCGCTGGGCGTGCCCAACCTGAGCATCTCGGGCATGACGCTGTCCATCGCCGTCGTAGTGCCGTTCCTCAACATGACCAAGCAATTCTGCGGACAGATCGGTCAGATCTCGCAGCAGATCAACGCCGTGGTCATGGGACTCGCCGGCGCCGACCGCATCTTTGAGCTCATCGACGAGAAGCCCGAAGCCGACGAAGGCTATGTGACGCTCGTCAACGCGCAGGTGAACCCCGATACTTGGCAGCTCGAGGAGGCCGACCACCACACCGGCATGTGGGCATGGAAACATCCGCACCGCGCAACCGGCGAGATCGAGTACGTACCGCTGCGCGGCGATCTGGTCATGGACAACGTCGACTTTGGCTACACGCCCGACCACGAGGTGCTGCACGGCGTGTCTGTGTTTGCCAAGCCGGGCCAGAAGGTCGCGTTTGTCGGCGCCACCGGTGCCGGCAAGACGACCATCACCAACCTCATCAGCCGCTTCTATGACATCGCCGACGGCAAGATCCGCTACGACGGCATCAACGTCAACAAGATCCGCAAGGCAGATCTGCGCCGCTCGCTGGGCGTGGTGCTGCAGGACGTGAACCTGTTCACCGGCACCGTGATGGATAACATCCGCTACGGCAATCTGGATGCCACCGACGAGGAGTGCATCAAGGCGGCTAAGCTCGCGGGCGCGGACGACTTTATCACCCGCCTGCCCGACGGCTACGACACCATGCTCACCGGCAACGGCGCCCAGCTGTCGCAGGGCCAGCGCCAGCTGATCTCGATCGCACGCGCCGCCGTCGCCGATCCGCCGGCGATGATCCTGGACGAGGCCACGTCGAGCATCGATACCCGCACCGAGGCCATCGTGCAAGCCGGCATGGACAAGCTCATGGAAGGCCGCACGACGTTTGTCATCGCGCACCGCCTGTCCACCGTGCGCAACTCCGACGCGATCATCTGTCTGGACCACGGCCGCATCATCGAGCGCGGCAACCACGACGAGCTGATTGCCAAGCGCGGGTATTACTACCAGCTCTATACCGGAGCGTTTGAGCTGGAGTAGTTCGGCTCGCCGAGATGGCCGATTTGCCGCTCATTCGTCGGGCATGACCCTAAGATCAATGCCCTCCTCTTTCGGGGCAAATCGACTCATCTCAACGACCCAAACACAATGCACCGCAACGAATAAAGCCTCCGCAGCCACACGAGCTGCGGAGGCTTTTTTCATGCCGGCCGGAAACCGTATCCCACTTTTCGGGCCCAGAATGGGATGCCGTTTCCCGCTGGGCCCCCTCCGGGAAACGACATCCCATTTCAAGGGCATAAACCGGGATGTGGTTTCCCCTAACGGCACCTTTGGGAAACCGCATCCCACTCTAGACGCACAAAACGGGATGAGCTTTCCCATGGTGATCCAAGACCAGAAGCATGTCCGATAGCGCGGCCAGGTCAAGAGCAACAAGGCAAGCGTCACGCCAATTTGGACGAGCGTCTGCTGCAGTTTGAGGCTGCTGGCCCATATGGTAGAGTTAACCACCCATGAATTTCAGCACACTGCGTGCTACCTGTTCTTTTGTCATTTAGGGGAGTGAACTTGTGAATACTTCTGTCGCCAAGAAGGCCGGCCAGGCGGTGCGCCTGCTCATGATGGTGCTCACGGCAGTTCTCATCTTCTTCTTCATCAATGTTATGCTGCTCGTCTCCGATATCCAGGGCACGGCGCGTGTGGTCAACTACGCCGGTCTGGTGCGCGGTACCACGCAGCGAATCGTTAAGCTCGAGGACGCGGGCCAGCCTCAAGATGACCTGCTTAAAGCCGTGGATTCATACATCAACGGTTTGCGTTACGGAAGTGACGACCTCAACCTCGTCCGTCTCGACGACGATGAGTATCAGGCAAAGATGACCGAGCTTGCAAATTATTTTGATGAGCTTTGCGCCGAGATTAGCCGCGTGCGCGAAGTCGGCTACGAGAGCACCGACATCATCTCCATGAGCGAGGAGTTCTTTGGCATTTGCGACGATGCTACGCGACTCGCAGAGGACTACTCTCAGGAGAAGGCGTCGGCGCTCAACTATCTCGAGGGCTTGGTGATCATCGACATCGTGGGCTTGGTGGCGGCCTTTGCGGTCGAACTTGTTCGCGCGGTGCGCACCGCCGCGCTCAATCGCGAACTGCAGAGCAAAGTCTATCTCGACGAAGCCACGGGACTGCCCAACAAGAACAAGTGCGAGGAGATCTTGGGGCAGGAGCAGCCTGTCTCCGCGGAGGAGCCCGTTGCGGTGTGCGTCTTCGACCTTAACAATCTGCATACGGTCAATAACAGCTTCGGCCACGAGAAGGGCGACGAATACATCCGTTCTTTTGCCCAGCAACTGGGAAGTGTGGCGTCCGAGACGTGCTTTGTGGGCCGCGACGGCGGCGATGAGTTTATCGCGGTGCTGCGAGATACCGATCGAGCTGCCGTGGAGTCCCGTCTCGCTCGGGTTCGCGCGAACGTGAACGAGTATTCCGGGGCTCACCCCGACATGCCTATCAGCTATGCGGTGGGCTACGCGCTTTCCAGTGATTTTGATGAACCGCCTACGATGCGTGAGCTCTTTTCTCAGGCCGACAAAAACATGTACATCGACAAGAACCGCGTAAAGACAGCCGAGGCAGCCGGGCCGCAACGCGAGGACCGCTAAACCCGTAGCAAAGGGTAGCTAATTTGGGACGGGACTCTTTTGGCTACTTGAGGAGTTGGGCCATGGCGTTGACGAATTTTTGGACTTGGAGGGTGGGCTCGAGCGGGTAGTGCAGAAAGACTGGCACCTCGCGACCGCATAGGAACGGCACACCCACAAAGGCCGGGTGCACCCCCGACCACGCCCCGCAGGTGAGCACCGCGTCGCCCTTTTCCTCCGCCTCGTTAAAGAGCGCAAAGTCGAAGCTATCCACATCGATCACGTCCACGCCGCCGTCTGCCAAAAGATCGATACGCAGGCTGTCCATAGCGTCGTTGCCGTGGCGGAGCACGCGCAGGCGCATACCCTCCAAGTCGGCGACCGTAATGCGATTCTTGCGCGCCAGCGGGCTCGTGCGCGGCAGGTCGATATAAAACGGCACGTTGACAATGCGAAGCTTTTGGCAGGCGTCACCCCAGCGCGGGGTCGAAAAACTCGACTGCACCACATCGACCTCGCGACCGAGGCTGCGCATGACGGTCTCGCGCTCGTCATAGAGGTCGCGTACCGGCACGATCTCAAATCGCAGCGACGGTTCCAGCTCGTGTACGCCCGACCACATCGACAGCGTTTGGCGCCCCGGGCACATCATCGACACGCCCAGACGCACGGCCCCGCCATCGCCCGCCGCGCGTCGGGCACGGCGTAGCGCGTCCTCGGACTGCCGCATGATCGAGCGCGCGTCGTCCACCAGCAGGGCGCCGGCCGGCGTCACTTTAACGCCCGAGTGCGAGCGCTCGAACAACGTGATGCCGAACTCGGCCTCGAATCCCGACACCTGTTTGACGAGCGCCGGGGTCGACACGCGCAATTTTGCCGCCGCACGCGAGAAGCTTCCCAGCTCCGCGGCGGCCGATATGGCCTCAAGTCGTCGATCGTACACGTCAATCTCCTGTTTCCAGACGTATGGCAATGAACTGCCAAGGGGGTCGTTTTGGCAGGTCACACACTAAATTAGGGACACATCGTCTTGCGAGCTATAAACCTACGGTTAACGCCATTCTAACAAATATGCAATTCACCTGCGCAAATGCAAAGCATACGATAACCTGCGAAAACCACGTGGGTCGGTTAATGGGAGCGACTCACCGGGAGGCACAAGAAGGGAAGTTCCTATGAGCAATTGGCTTAAGCTCGAGGGCGATGTCTGCGCCGTGACCGGCGCGCTCGGCGGTATGGGCGTCGAGATTTGCCGCGAGTTCGCCCGCAACGGCGCCAACGTCGTCCTGCTCGACCTGGACGAAGAGAAGGTCAAGGCCGCTGCCGCCGACCTCGCCGCTGAGTTTGGCATCCACGCCGAGGGTTACAAGATGAACGCCACCGACGAGGCCGAGGTTCAGGCTGCCGTCGACGCCACCATCGCCAACTTCGGCCGCGTCGACGTTCTCGTCAACACCGCCGGCATCCTGCGCTTCGCCGCCATGGAGGACCTGCCGCTGAGCGACTGGGAGCAGGTGCTCAACGTCAACCTCACCGGCTACTTCATCACCTCGCAGCGCTTTGGTCGCGAGATGATCAAGGCCGGCCAGGGCCGCTTGGTGCACATCTCGACCGTCGCCAGTCACTCCCCCGAGACGTTCTCGGGCGTGTACAGCTCCACCAAGGCGGGCGTCAACATGATGTCCAAGATGCTCGCCGCCGAGTGGGGCCCCTACGGCGTCCGCTCCAACTGCGTCGAACCCTGCTTCGTTAAGACCCCGATGTCGGCCAACTTCTACGCCGACCCCGAGGTCGAAAAGAGCCGCAGCCGTCTGATCGCCACGCGCCGCATCGGCGAGGTCAGCGATATCGCCAACGCCGTCATGTTCCTGGCGTCCACGCGCTCGGACTTCACCACCGGCGACGCCATCAAGGTCGACGGCGGCTTCTCCAACATGATGGGCGACCTCACCGCCAAGCCCGGCGGCCGTCGCGCCTATGCCGACAACTACCTTAAGAACAAGGGTGTCGAGCTCTGGTCCGATGAGTCCGGCGTCGCCAAGCCGACTGACCAGTAAACCAACCTGACAGGGAGGTCCCGCGGACACGCCCGCTCCTCCCCCGTATCGATCAGAAAGAGTCCAATGGCTTCCACCAACTCCAACAAGGGTCGCGCCGTCGTGCTTTCCGCCGCGTGCGTCACCATGTTCTTCATCAGCTCCATCGCGCTGTATTCCGTCGTGAGCAAGAACCTGCTCGCCGTCTACCCCGAGTGGTCGAGCGCCCTTACCTGGGCCTTCCCGGTCTTTCAGACCATCATGGCCGTGACGGGCATCTTCGCCGGCCGCATCTCCGATAAGATCGGCCCGCGCAACGTCGTTATCGCCGCCGCCGTGTGCTACGGCCTGGGCTGGTTCATGTCCGGCACCGTCACCGAGCCGTGGCAGTTCTACCTGTGGTTCTCGCTCGTCGCCGCCATCGGCAACGGCCTGGGCTACAACCCGGCGCTCACCACCGGCCAAAAGTGGTTCATCGACAAGAAGGGCCTCGCCTCCGGCATCACCCTGGCCGCTTCGACCGCCGGCCCCGCCGTGCTGTCCCCGGTGCTCGCCTCGCTGCTCATCCCGAGCCTGGGCATCTTTGGCGCCCTTAAGGCGCTCGGCGTCATCTTCTTTGTGACGATCGCCGCCTCCGCCCTGTTCCTGAAGGCCCCCGAGGCCGGTTGGCTGCCCGAAGGCTTCGAGGCCCCCAAGGGCGGCGCGCACGCTGGCACCTTCGGCGACCTCACCCCGGGCGAGATGGTCAAGACCCCGCGCTTCTGGGTCCTCATCGTCACCTTCGCCTTTGCCGCCACCGCGGGCACCCTGCTCGTGGGCAAGGTTGCCTCCATCGCCGCCGTCCAGCTCTTCGCCGACCCCACGAGCGCCGCGGCCGTCGCCCTCGGCGGTGTGGTGGTCTCCGTCAACACCTGCGCCAACCTGGTTGGCCGTCTGTCCTTTGGCCAGATCATCGACAAACTCGGCGCCTATAAGTCGCTGCTCATCAGCCTTGTCGTCACCATCGTCGCACTCGTCATCATGTCGATGAGCTTTACGCAGGGCATGTTCTTTGTGGCGCTCGCCCTGCTCGGCTTTAGCTTTGGCGCCCTGCTCGTCATCTACCCGCCGCTCACCGGTGGCGCCTTTGGTACCAGCAACATCGGCGTCAACTACGGCATCATGTTTTTGGGCTATGCCGCTTCCACCTGGATCAGCCAGCCCATCACCGCCGTGCTGTATCACGCCGAGGCCGGCAGCGCCGCCTACCAGCAGTCCTTCTACGGCGCCATTGTGATCGCCGCCATCGCCGTCGTGCTCACCGTCTACATGATGGTCTCCGACAGCAAGAAGAAGTCCGCCTAGTTTTACCGATGCGACAAAGGGACAGTCCCTTTGTCGCATTCCACCGGTCACCAGTATTAAGGAGTCGAAATGTCTGAGCTCAACCCCGTCCGCATTGCCGTTATCGGCGCCGGCGCCATGGGCCGCAACCACATCCGCTTTGTCACCGAGGAGCCCGAGGCCGAGCTCGTCGCCATCGCCGACGCCTTTGAGGGCGCCCGCGCCACGGCCGAGGCCGCCGGCGTGCCGTTTTACACCGATCCCGCCCAGATGATGGACGAGATCAAGCCCGAGGCCGTCATTATCGCCACCCCCAACGACCTGCACCTGGGCGTTGCCCGCGAGGCTGTGAAGCGCAACATCGTGCCGCTGGTCGAAAAGCCGATCTCCAACGATCTCGAGGATGCCCAGGCCTTCGCCGCCGAGGCCGAGACCGCCGGCGTGCCCGTGCTCGTGGGTCAGCACCGTCGCCACAACCCCTTCGTCAACAAGGCCAAGGAGATCATCGAGTCCGGCGAGCTGGGCAAGCTTACTGTTTCGAGCTTCCACTACATGATCTATAAGAATGACGAGTATTTCGATGTCGAGTGGCGCCGCAAGAAGGGTGCCGGCCCGATCCTGGTCAACCTGGTGCACGACGTCGACCTGCTCCGCTACCTGCTGGGCGAGCCCGTTGCCGTCCAGGGTATGCAGTCCAGCGCCGCCCGCGGTTTTGAGACCGAGGACTCCGCCGTGGTCAACGTCCGTTTTGCCGATGGCGCGCTCGCAAGCATGACCATCTCCGACGCCACCGCCAGCCCCTGGAACTGGGAGGCAACCGCTCGCGAGGACCCGCAGTACCGCCCCTTCGACGCCGACGCCTACTTTATCGGCGGCACTAAGGGCGCCCTGTCGCTGCCCCGCCTGCACCAGTTCTCCTACGACGGCGCCTCCAACTGGCACAAGCCGCTGCAGATGGAGATTCCGGCTGTCGACCCGGCACTGCCACACAAGATGCAGCTCAAGCACTTTGTGAAGGTTGTCCGCCGCGAGGTCGAGCCCGTCGTAACCCCCGCCGACAACGTCAAGACGCTCACGCTTCTCAACGCCATCAAGGAGGCCGCCGAGACCGGCCAGCTCGTCGAGCTGTAATGCCTTAGGGCAGACCGCGGCAAACCCCATGCCGAACCCCTCGGTCCGCCACCAATAAGCCCCTCTTCTTTGCCCCGCGAGCAGCCTCCTGCCCGCGGGGCATTTTGCTACCTTGCCGACGATTTTTCTGGGACGGGGCGGCAAAAGTGGCTAAAAGAGCCCCGTCCCAAAATGACTACTTGGGTGGAGTGGCGGGTGGTATCCTTGGTAGCCCTGTGCTGCAAACGCACCTTAAACGCAAGGAGTCCCATGGATCTTATCGCCCAGCTCGCCCACGAGCTCAACCTTAAGGCCGCCAACATCGAGGCGGCCGTCAAGCTCATCGACGAGGGCAACACCATCCCCTTTATTTCGCGCTACCGCAAGGAAGCAACGGGCGGTATGGACGACGTCGCCCTGCGCGCGCTCGACGAGCGCCTGTCCTACCTGCGCAATCTTGAGCAGCGTAAAGAGGACGTCATCCTGCTCATCGACGCCCAGGGCAAACTCACGGCCGAACTCGAGCAGCAGATTCGCGAGGCCACGCAGCTCCAGCGTGTCGAGGACCTCTACAAGCCCTACCGCAAAAAGCGCATGACTCGCGCGCAGAAGGCCCGCGAAGCCGGCCTGGAGCCGCTCGCCAACATGATCATCATGCAGGCCTCGGCCAAGGGCAGTGCACTCGACGCCGCCGCAGCATACGTCAATGAGGAGGCCGGCTTCGACACGCCCGAAAAGGCGCTCGCCGGCGCGGCGGACATCGTGGCCGAGACGGTGGCCGAGGACCCCGAGAACGTCGCCGACCTGCGTGCCTTTACGCAAAACACCGCAGACATCGTCGTCGAGGCCACCGACCCCACCGAGAAGACCCCCTACGAGCCGTACTACAGCTATGATGAGCCGCTGCGCCGTATACCCAACCACCGCGTGCTGGCTATCGACCGCGGTGAGCGCGAGGGCAAGCTCCGCGTGCGCGTGAACGTCGACGGCGCCGCCGCCACGGCACGCCTCGGCAGCCGTTGGCCCCGACGCCAGGGCGTCTTCGCGCCCGTCTTTGACGCCGCCATCGCCGACGGCTACAAGCGCCTCATGGCCCCCTCGCTGGAGCGCGAGGCCCGCGCCAAACTCACCGTCCGTGCGCAGACCGAGGCCATCAATGTCTTTGCCAAGAATCTCGAGGGCCTGCTCTCGGCACGCCCCGTGCGCGGCGCCCGCGTGCTCGCGCTCGATCCGGGCTACCGCACCGGCTGCAAGGTCGCCGTCATGGACGAGACCGGCAAGCTGCTCGACCACGGCGTGGTCTACCCCACCAAGCCGCGCCACGACGTCACCGGCACCAAGCGCGAGCTCGCCCGCCTCGTCAAGAAGGGCGGCGTCAACACCATCGTCATCGGCAATGGCACCGCCAGCCGCGAGACCGAGGAAGTCGTCTCGGAGTTCATCGCCGAGCAGGCGCCTGAGCTGCGATACACCATCGTCAACGAGGCCGGCGCATCGGTGTACTCCGCCTCCGAGCTCGCCAGCCAGGAGTATCCCGACCTGGACGTCACCGTGCGTGGCGCCATGAGCCTGGGCCGCCGCCTGCAGGACCCGCTGGCAGAGCTCGTCAAGATCCCGCCCCAGTCCATCGGCGTGGGCCAGTACCAGCACGACCTTGACCAGACCGAGCTTTCGCGCACCCTGGGCCACGTGGTTGAGGACGTCGTCAACCGCGTGGGCGTCGACGTAAACACCGCGAGCGCGAGCCTGCTGGGATACGTATCGGGCATCACGCCGAGCGTGGCCAAAAACATCGTGGCCTACCGCGAGGAAAACGGCGCCTTTACCGATCGCCGCCAGCTCAAGAAGGTCCCCAAGCTGGGACCCAAGGCATATCTCAACGCCGCGGGCTTTTTGCGCATCAGCGGCGGCAAGAACCCACTCGACGCGACGAGCGTCCACCCCGAGAGCTACGAGGTGGCCACGTCCGTCCTGGAACGCGCCGGCGTTAAAGCCAGCGAGCTCAGCCGCGGCGGCGTGCCCGACATCGAGCGCCGTCTGGGCAGTATCTCGGCGCTGGCAAGTGACCTGAACTGCGGCACCCTCACGCTCATCGACATCGTCAACGAGCTCAAGAAGCCCGGCCGCGACCCGCGCGACGACGCGCCCGAGGTGGTCTTTAGCCGCTCGGCGCTTTCCATCGACGACCTGGAACCCGGCATGGAGCTCAAGGGGACGGTGCGCAACGTCGTCGACTTTGGCGCGTTCGTCGACGTGGGCGTGCACCAGGACGGCCTCGTGCATATCTCCAAGCTGGCCAATCGCTTTGTCAAGCACCCGAGCGACGTGGTGCGCGTCGGCGACACGGTCAAGGTGTGGGTAGAAAAGGTCGATCGCGACCGCAAAAAGATCTCCCTCACCATGGTACAGGGCAAGTAAACCGCCAAAGCAAAGGTACCCCCTGTAGCGATGTGCAAAATCGCGAGTATTCTGCAAATTCCACCGTTCCGGATGCCCCTCAGAGACGAAAAAGCAAAAAACAGCCCCCGTTATAGCGTCGTCAGAGCCAAAACGGGGGCCGTTCCATGCTTCGGTTAACTGATAAAGACCTTTACCTTGCTGAATACTCTCAATTTTGCACGGCGCAGGCGGGGGTACCTTTGCCCACGGAAGGATATGGAAGCCAAGCGCCAACTTGCTGGCAAGCTCGTACCGGCAGCCCCGGCCTTTCCTTTGCCTAGCGCGACCCTCGCGGAGCGCGTGAGCGATAGGGAAAGGAAAGGCCGGGGCGAACAGCCCACGGTACAGTCGGTGTTCGCGCTACGGCAGGATATGGAAACCGAGCGCCGCGATATCCTTGGCAAAACCGCGCACGGTATCGAGCGAGACCTCGTACGGGTCGCGACCAATGTTCTTGCGCTTGGCCAGGATGCTGTTGGGCACCGTAATGATCTGGCAACCGCAGGCCTCGGCCTGGTAAATGTTGATGAGCTCGCGCGTGGACGCCCACAGGACCTCACAGTTGGGCTTGGCGGCGGCCTTCTTGACCGACTCCGTCATAAACGGAATGGGATCGACGCCGGTATCGGCAATACGGCCGGCAAAGAGCGAGATAATGGACGGCGTCTCGGTGTCAACGGCCTCGACCATCTCATCGACCTGCTTAGGCGTAAAGATAGTAGTGACGTTGACCTTGATGCCGTCGGCGGAAAGCTTGCGGACCAGCTCGGCGGTGGACTCGCCCTTGGTAGTCACGCACGGAATCTTGACGTAGACGTTCTCGGCCCAGGTAGCGATCTCGCGGGCCTCGACCTCCATGGTCTCGACGTCGTCGGCAAAGACCTCAAACGAGACGGACACATCGGTAATGTGGGTCAAGACCTCTTTGGCAAACGCGCGGTAATCCGTCACGCCGCCCTTCTTCATAAGGGACGGGTTGGTCGTGAAACCCTGAACGTTGCCGTTCTCGTACATGTCGAGCATGCCCTCGAGGTTTGCACCGTCAGCGAACACCTTGATTGCCATCTGCCTGATTCCTTTCGTTAGCATACGGCCGATAAACTGCTAAACACTTTACCTACGTTTATCAAGGCGTGAGCTGCGGTTTTTTATCTTCTCGGCGAACGGTATAAACACCTCAGTGTTTGGATTGATAAATCGATTGAGCATGCAAGAGCGAAGAGTCGCAGTTTGAGCAAACGTCAGAACGCGGGATTCATTAGATGAGGCCGAAATGCTGCATCGCTGTGACGGTACCGTCGTGTGCGACATCGTCGGTCACGTAGTCGGCGAGCGCCTTGACCTCGGGCATGGCGTTGCCCATGGCCACGGCTGTCTCGACGGCGGCGAGCATGCCCAGGTCGTTGCCCGAATCGCCAAAGCCAAAGGTGCGCGCGTTGCCGGTGCGACCCAGGTATTCCAGCGCTCGCGCCACGCCCACGCCCTTGTCGATGCCCTTGGGGCTCAGCTCGCGATTCTGACCACCGGTGTTGCACAGCTCAAACTCGCGATCGATAAAGCCATCATCGTTGGCTACGCGAGCCAGGTCGCTCGCGACGATGCACACCTTGCCCACGCGCAGACTGCCGTCGACGCGCATTTCCTCGGCGCTGTGCACCACAGAAGTGCCGACCAGAGACGACTGCTCAACGCCCGCGGGTTCCAGGGCAAAAGTAGCCACGTTGGTCTCGAAAAAGGCCTCAATCCCTGCCGCGGCCATACGGCGTGCAAGCTCCGCGATAACGCCCTCGTCAAAGCAGTCCTCATGCACCACGCGGCCCTCGACCTCGAGCGTCGCCCCCGCCATGGCAACGACACCCGCAGGCTCCAAAGCACGCAGACCATCGGCAATCAGCCACAAGGGACGACCCGTGCAGATAAATGCCTGGTGACCCGCATTGCGCAGGCGATGAAACGCCTCGACGACCGCCTGCGAGGGGCAAACCGCCGAAAAGTCCTTGTCGGTCATGTTGTCGGGATCGAACGACGTCAGCGTGCCGTCCACGTCAAAAAAGAGCACGGCGGAATCGGGGCACGCATCAATCATATGGGTTCCTTTCGGGGGCGAGAGTAAACGAAGTATCCATCATATAATGGAGCGACGCAACCAGAGAGGTCACCCATGGAATTTTACGCAAGCTGCCCCGAGGGCTTTGAGTCCGCACTCGCCGATGAGCTTAAACGCCTCGGGCTTTCGCATGTTCGCCGGCTGAAGGGCCGCGCTACATTTGAGGGCGAGCTCGAAGAAGGCTACCGCGCCTGTCTGTGGTCACGCCTGGCGAGCCGCGTGTTCGTGGTACTCGGGCGCTTTGAGGCGCAGGATGCCGATGAACTGTACGATAGCGTTTACGACATCGCCTGGGAGACCATCATCCGCCCCGGCGCCACCATCGCCATCACCGCCCGCGGCGTGACCGAGCAGCTGCGCAACACGCGCTTCTCGGCCCTGCGCGCCAAAGACGCGCTGTGCGACCGTCTGGCCGAGACCACGGGCCGTCGCGCCGACGTCGATGCCGCCGACCCCGATGTTCACCTGTTGCTTTCGCTGCGTCAGCGCCGCGCGAGCATCAGCCTGGACCTTTCGGGCGACCCGCTGTTCAAGCGTCTGCCGCCCGCTGCGACTCGTGCCGGCGAGGGCGCACACGTGTTGCGCCCCGACTACGCCGCCCTGGTGCTGGCGCAGGTCGGCTGGACCGCACTATGCGAGCGCGAGCTGACGGCCGACGATTACGAAAACGAAGCCCTTCCCACGCTGATCGATGCCTCGTGCGCCGGCGGCGGTCTGCTGCTGGAGGCCGTGAACATTCTGACCGACCGCGCCCCGGGCGCCGCACGCGAGCGCTGGGGCTTTGAGGGCTGGCAGCTGCACGACGCTGTCCTGTGGGAGCAGCTGCTTGCCGAGGCGCGCGAGCGCGAGGCGGCAGCGCGCGAGCGCCAGGCGCGCATCGTGGCCGTAGACATCGACCCCGCCGCCCGCAAGACTGCCGAGCGCATGGTCAAGTGCGCCGGCTACAAGCGTTTTGTCGACTTTTGTGCCGCCAAGCCCGCCACCGTGCTGGACCATGCGGGCGCCGTCGCCGGTGCCGCCCTGGTCGCGGACACGACCGAGACCCCGCTTTCGCTCATGCACGATGCCATGACGCTCATCGGCGAGCTGCGCCGCGCCCCCGAGCTCGCTTCGGCGCCGGTCGCCGCTCTCACCCGCGACGGCTTGCTGGCCCGCGCGCTCCACGCCGAGCCCGAGCGCTCGATCGCCGTCATGCCCAATAACGAGGAGGCGGCTCTTGAGGTTTGGCCCTCACTCGACCACGCCGCTGCAGCGTTTGAGGCTGCGACCAGCGCGGATGCCGAGGCCGAGGTTGCGGATGCCAACGAAGCCAACGACGAAGCCGCCGCTTCCTCCATGCCCGAACCTGCCGCCACGCTCGACTTGGGCGACGGCAAGCCGCTGCCCGTGCTCATCCCGGAGTCCGAGCAGTTCGCCAACCGCCTGCGCAAGAATGCCCGTCTGCGCCGCAAGTGGGCCAAGCGCGAGGGCGTGAGCTGCTATCGCGTCTACGATGCCGACCTGCCCGACTACTCCGCTGCCATCGACCTGTACGAGGGTTGCCCGCAGACGCCGGGCCGCTGGCTCGTCATCGCCGAATACGCCGCGCCCAAGACCATCGACCCCGCGCTTGCCCAGGCCCGCATGCTCGACATCTTGGCCATCGCGCCGCGCATCCTTGATGTTCCGGCCGAGCATGTGCACGCCAAGGCCCGCATGCGTTCGCGCGGCGGCTCGCAGTACGGCAAGCAGGGCGCCGGCAAGGGCGGATCGGGCGAGCGCGCCAACATCGCGCGCCGGCGTCTGCCGCTCATCGAAGAAGGCGGCCTTACCTTTGCCGTCAACTTTGACGACTACCTGGATGTGGGCATCTTCCTGGATCACCGCGTCACCCGCAACCTGGTGCGCGAACACGCCAAACAGGCACGCCGCTTCCTCAATCTGTTCGCCTATACCGGCACCGCCACCTGCTATGCGGCCGACGGCGGCGTCGAGGAAACCGTGACAGTCGACCTTTCCAACACCTACCTGGACTGGGCCGAGCGCAATATGCGCCAGAACGGCTTTGTTGGTCCGCAGCATCATTTTGTGCGCGACGACGTGCTCGCCTGGATTCGCGACCAGCGCCAGACGCGCAACCGCTGGGACTTGATCTTTGTCGACCCGCCCACGTTCTCGAACTCGTCCAAGATGGGCCGCCGCACCTGGGATGTCCAGCGCGACCATGTTGAGCTTTTGGCCGGCGTATCTCGCCTGCTTGCACAGGGCG
Source organism: uncultured Collinsella sp. (assembly GCA_958420355.1). Lineage (GTDB taxonomy): Bacteria > Actinomycetota > Coriobacteriia > Coriobacteriales > Coriobacteriaceae > Collinsella. The sequence goes on along the minus strand of CATZJG010000014.1, from coordinate 9,213 downwards.
GACATGCCATCTTTAGCTGCAACCTGCGCGGCTTCCGCCCCGAAACGCGCAAGCTCGCGCGCGCGGGCGTCGTGCTGGAGGACATTACGGCACAGACCATCCCCGAGGACTTCGCGCGCAACCAGAAGGTGCACCACTGCTATATCGTGCGCCGACTGCCCATCGAGGACGCCATGGCCGAGGTCGGCTTTAGCGCCGAGGAGATTGCCGAGCGAACCGAGGAGCTGCGCAACCCCGAGGCGCGCAAGCCTCGTGCAGCAGCGCCCGCGCCCACGCAGGCCGGCAACGGCAAATCAAACTTTGCCGGCAAACCCTCCCCTGCCGGCAAGTCCAAAAAGAAGAAGTTCTACGCCAGCAAGCCCAAGGGCAAATAACAACGTTGCGGTGGAATACGGACTGTTTTGCCTGGAATTAGGTAAATTTAGCCCGTATTTCACCGCAACTCATATTGGGATGGCGGATGCCGACCTATCCCTGGATGACCAATCGGTAACCAATACCCACGTGCGTCTGGATATAGCGCGGATGCGCGGGGTCGGACTCGATCTTCTTACGCAACGTGCCCATAAAGACACGCAGGCTCGCCAGGTCGCTCTTGGTCGCCGTGCCCCAAATCTCGTGCAGGATAAACTGGTGCGTCAGTACCTTGTCGGCGTTATGCGCCAGCAGGCACAGGAGCTTATACTCGATCGGCGTCAGATGCAGTTCCTCGCCATCCATCGTGGCGATGCCGGCATCAAAATCGATATGCAGCTCACCAGTATCGAACGAGCCCTCGGAGACAACGCCGCCCGTCTGCGCATACGAAAGGCGCCTGAGCGTCGTGCGAATGCGCGCGAGCAGTTCCTCGACCGAAAACGGCTTGGTCAGATAGTCGTCGGCGCCGGCATCGAGCGCGCGGATTTTGTCCGTATCCTCGCTGCGCGCCGAGACCACGATAATCGGCATGCCCGACCATGTGCGCACCGACTCCACCACCTTGACGCCGTCCATATCGGGCAGGCCCAGATCGAGCAGCACAATGCTCGGCGCCTGCGACGAGGCGGCGGCGATGGCGGCATGGGCGGTCTCCACAGCCATATGGCGCAAGCCGTGCGCCTCGAGCGCGGCAACGATAAGGTTGCGAACGGCGGGGTCGTCCTCAACGACCAAGATGAGCGGTTTTACGGCAGAGTTCGGCACAGCGCTACTCCTTATCAAACGAAACGTCGGCGGCGGGAAGTTCAATCGTAAAGACCGAACCGTGCGGGTCCGCCGCGGCAACCTCTATGCTACCGCCATGCGCCAACGCAATGGAACGGCAGAGCGAAAGACCCAGGCCAACGCTGCGGTGGCTGTCGGCCAGACCATGGTTGGCGGTATAGAACGACTCGAAGATCCGCTCGCGGTCCTCGGATGCGATGCCCGGACCATCGTCGGCCACCGAGCACGCCACGCGTCCATCGTCGACGCTAATCGAAATCATGATATGCGAGCCCGCGGGCGTATAGGTGATGGCGTTGTTCACCAGATTGACCACCAGCTGCACCATCAGGCGTGCATCGACGTTGACGAGCGCCGGCTCATCGCACGCCACCACCTTAAGGTCGTGCTCGCGCACGGCAGGGTTCACGTGGCGCAGCGCCTCCTCGACGATATCGTCCATGAGCTCGAGCGTGGTCGACAGGCGCATACCGCCACCCTCGAGCTTGGTGATGGCGAGCAGATTCTCGACGGTGGCGTTGAGCCACAGCGCATCCGAGCGAATGGATAGAAGCAGGCCGCGGCGCGTCTGGGCATCGAGCACCGCGGTGCCGGTCGAGCCCTGATCGAGCAGCACGTCGGCATTACCCGAAATACTGGTAAGCGGCGTGCGCAGATCGTGCGAAATGGAGCGCAGCAGGTTGGCGCGCAGCTGTTCGTTTTTGGCGAGCACCGCCGCCTCCTCGCGGGCCTCCATGGCGCGGGCGCGATCGAGTGCCAGCTCGCCTTCGCTCACGATGGCATCGGCAAGTGTCCGCTCCTCGTGCGTCAGCACGTCGGGCTCGGCAACGATAGCCAGCACGCCCACCACCGAGGCGGGGTCGCCCGAGCGGACGAAGCCGTCGCCCGTTCGAACCGTCAGGTAGATGCCATAAAACGCCGAGCCGCCATAGGTGGCATCGAGCGGCGTTCCCACATAGGCGGACGCCGAGAGCCGCGGCGGCATCTGCGGCGCCAGTTCATGCACCGGCGCGGCATCGCCCACGGCCGTGTACGTCGCACGCGGCAGCAGGTCATCGCCCTCGGCGTCGGCGCTGTACCACACAACCGGACAGCCCGAAAGACGCGCCAGCTGCGTGGCCATGGCGTGAACAATCTGATGCTGATCGGCGCACCGCTGCAGCATGCGGTTGGTCTCGAGCACCATATGCGTGCGGCGGTCGCTGGCGGCAGCCTGTGCCAAGGCGCGGCGCAGGGCCAACGCAATCGAGCTCGACACAAGCGAGACCACGAACATGATGAAGAACATGCCGGGATAGCCGCGGTCGATAAGCGACAGCGAGTAGCGCGGGTCGACAAACAAGAAGTTGTAGAGCGCCACGGCGGCAGCCGAGCTCAGCAAGCAATACAGGCGACTCCAGGTAAAGAATGCGCACAGCTGAACGGCGAACACATAGACGATCATGATGCTCGGCGCGAGACCCGGATGGTCGAGCAGCGCGCCCACAATCGTCGCCGCGACCAGCAGCCCCACCGATACGCAGGCGTCATACAGAGGAGTGCGGCGCGTCAGCGTTGTGCGCCGCCACCAAAAGCTATCGGCAATATCGCCGTCCGTACGGACGTCCATCAGCGTCCCGCCCCTCTCTCAAAAACAAAAACCACCACAAAGGGGACAGGCACCTTTGTGGTGGTTTCCCCTTGTGGTGGTTCTAAGTGTAAAGCCTTTGCAACCTGCGGTCGTTAGACAAACAGCACGTGCGCGAGCAGTGCGCACACGCACGCCACGGCAAACACCGTCACCACGACCGAAATCACACGATCGGCCATGTCCATGTTGGCACGATTCGTAAAGAACCGATCTTCGGCGGCGTCGACGCGCGCTTCACGCACCAGGTCGGCAGCAAGATCGCAACCGTCAAGCACCTTTGCATCCATGGTTTCCTCCCAGGACTCAATCCCCGTCAATACAAACCCGCCCGTTCGCAGACAAACCTCGAGCGTCGACTACGGCCGCTCATTGGGGGCCAGGCGCTGCATCTTGTTCACGGCCTTGAACTTGGTGAACAGCGGCACGTACTCAAAGCTCACGTTGGAGTTCTCCAGGCCGTACCAACGCGCAGGCGTGCCGGCGGCGCGACGGATGATGTACTTGAGCGTGATGGCCGTACGCTCGCTGGGCTCCACATCGCTTTCGGGCGCCAGAAGCTTACGGATCAGGACGAACTTGAACGTGCCGATGTTACCCGGATCCTTGTAGACCGAGTAGTCATGCGTCTGCGGCGGCAGCTCGCCGGTGGCAGCCAGGTCCTGAACAACCTGACGCAGGTAGGCATTGACGCGCTGGTTGATCTTGTAGCCCAGGTACAGATGCACGCGGAACACGTAGTCGGTGCCGAACGTCTCGACCGAATAGGCAAAGGTATGCGGTTCGTCCATGGTCTCGACGTTCACAAACCACCAGGCGCGGGCGCGCTTGGGATGCTTATCCAAGATCGAGTAAACGATATCGCGGTCGATGTAGTCGGTATGGGTGTCCTTGGTCAGGTACACGATGTTGTCGCTCACGAGCTCGTAACGGTCGTCGTCGCGCAGGCGCTTGAGCTGCGGCAGGTAGCTGCGCAGCGGCAGTAGCGTAAACTGGCGCTGCTCGACCGCCGTGCCGTTGTACCAGCACACCATAATGCCCATGATGAGTGCAGCCATAAGGATGGTGAAGTAGCCGCCGTGGAAGAACTTGGTGAGCGAGCTCACGAAGAAGAAGCCTTCGAGCAAAAGGAAGAAGGCCGCGAAGATCCACGGAGCAACCTTGAGCTTGCGCTCCTCGTGCAAGTAGAAGAAGAGCAGCAGCGTGGTGCACATCATAGTCAGCGTAATGGCAAGGCCGTAGGCGGCTTCCATATGCGCCGAGTTCTGGAACAGCAGCACCACGATGACGCAGCCCACGAGCATGACGTTGTTGACCATGGGGATGTAGAGCTGGCCCTTGGTCTCGGCAGGGTAGAAGACCTGCATGTGCGGCATAAGGTCCAGACGGCTGGCCTCGGACACCAGCGAGAATGCGCCGGTGATAAGCGCCTGCGAGGCGATGATGGCCGCAACGGTGGAAAGGCCTACGGCAAACGGGCGCAGGCCCGGGGCGAGCATCTGGTAGAACGGGTTGAGGTCGGCAATACCCATGAGCTCGGGGTTGGCAGCGTTGTTCATAAGCCAAGCGCCCTGGCCCATATAGGAAAGCAGCAGGCAGCACTTAACGAACGGCCAGGTGGCGTAGATGTTGCCGCGGCCGACGTGGCCCATGTCGGAGTAGAGCGCCTCGGCACCGGTGGTGGCGAGGAAGCAGCTGCCCAGAATCATGATACCCGCGTGGTTGTTGGGGCTCAGCAAAAAGGCGATGCCGCGCACCGGGTTGAGGCACAGCAGCACGGCGGGGTGCTGGAAGACAAAAAACAGACCCGTGCCGCCCAGGAACAGGAACCACAGCGTCATGATGGGGCCAAAGGCGTGACCGATCTTGGCCGTACCGATGCGTTGCACCAAAAAGAGCGCGATGATGATGGCGAGCGTAATGGCGACGACGCGGCCCTGGTCATCGCCCAGCACGGCATGGACCGCCGGGATGGTGCGCAGGCCCTCGATGGCCGTGGTAACGGTAACGGCCGGCGTCAGGATGCCGTCGGCGAGCAGCGCGGCGCCACCCAGCATGGCGGGGATGATAAGCCACTTGCCGCAGCGCTTGACCAGGCTGTACAGGGCAAAGATGCCGCCCTCACCATGGTTATCGGCACGCAGCGAGATGAGCACATACTTGATGGTGGTCAGCAGCGTGACCGTCCACACGACAAGGGAGAGCGCGCCGAGCACGAACTCCTCCGTCACGCTTCCGATGCCGCCGTTGCCGGCAACGAGCGCCTTGGTTACATACATAGGGCTGGTGCCGATATCGCCGTACACCACACCCAGCGTGACAAGCATCGCCGAGATGCTCACAGGAATCGCAGCGTGCGAGGCTGCCTCCTTGGCCTTCTGTTCCATAAGCCGGTTTCCTCCCAACTTTAATGTTCGAAGGAATTATAGGTAATCGGCCCATGTTTGAATGGCGCTGTTTTCCCAGCTAGATAAACATTTATACGGCCTTTAGGCCACCGCGGCGATATGGAATGTGACAAAGGGGCTGCCCCTTTGTCATATCCGTCATTTTCCAAGCCAGTTTTTGAACCACCATTCCATGGATCGGCTCATCTCGGCCATAAAGGGACTCGTGTGCTTGCGGGTATAGATGTCCACGACGCGCTCCCCCACCTCGCGGGCATGCGGACGGAACATCGCGTCCATCTCGACCACCTGCGCATCCATAGTCGCGGCATCCGCACGGCAGTAGCGCTCCTCGTGCACCAGGTTCACCACGGGATGCGCAATGGCCGGACGCTCCTTACGGGGCATGCCGATGATGAGCATCGACAGCGGCATGGTATAGAGCGGCAGACCGAGCAGCTCGGCAACTTCCTCGGCATTCTCGACGATATCACCGATATAGCAGCTCCCCAGGCCCAGAGCCTCGGCGGCAACCACGGCGTTTTGCGCGGCGATCACGGCATCCTGAGCCGCGATGGCAAAGTCGCCCAAACCCGGCGCGCGGCGGGGCGCCTTGCCCGTGCGCTCGACAAACTCGGGCTCAAAGCAGCCCACGTGCTCAAACAGATCGATCCACTTGGCATAATCGACCACAAATATAAGTGCCCAGGGCGCCTTGGCGATCATGGGCTGGTGGTCGCACAGGTCGGCCAGACGGTCAAGCGTAGCCTGCTCGCGAATACTGACGATGGAATACATCATCATGGCGCCCGCCGACGGCGCGCGACTCGCCGCATGCAGAATCGCTGCACGCTGCTCGTCGGTCACCGCCACGGGACGGTCGTCGTCATCACGCGCGAAGGCACGCGTAGACGAACGATGCTCCAAGATGTCCAGCACCGCATTGCCCGTAGTCTCGACCGGATAGCCGTGCGTATCCACGACCGCAGCTCCGTCATCGCCCATGTCCGCCTTGCAAACCTGCTCGTTCATCGCCTCATCCTCGCCAATTCTTTAAGAAGCCTTTACGTTTCCGTGTAATTCCCGTCCATTATCGCGCAGGTCGCCACTACATTGCGCCACACCGCCGCGCATGCGCGTTAATATGGCTGGTTGTTGTGCGCAGCCCGCAAATGCAGCGCATATTTAGGTAACAATCGGGTAAACCCCCGCTTTCGTAGGTTTTAAGTTTGTGAGGAGTCTCAGCATGTTCGCTGCCGCCATCTCGCTCTTCGGTCTTGCGGCGACCGTCTACCTTGTTTTGCGCGAAGCCAAGGCCATTCGCGCTCAGTCGGGCACCGTTGCCAAAAGCGCTCTTGGGTGGAGCGTCGCCTTCGGCCTGTTCCAGCTCTTTTTGACCGTCTGGGGCGCTATTGGCCTCGTCGCGCAAAACGAGCCGCTCGCCTTTGTGATGCTCATCCTGACCAATGCCATCCTCACCGGCTGCGCCTGGGCCAGTATCGCCCGCGACCGCATCGCCCCGCGCGTCTTTGCGTTCGCCGGGCCCGACGCCCCCGCCCCCACCGGCAAGCTCGCCCGCCTGCGCGGCGCCTTTGTGGGCAAACCGCTCGTCGCCGCCGTCTTGTGCCTGCTGCTCGCCGGCGTCTTTGCGCTGCTGGGCATGGAGGTCTCGTCCAACCACGACTTTACCTGGGTCTACCCCCTGTGCATCCTGCTCGAGTGGGCCATCATCACCACGCTCATGGTCGGCCTGTTCTTCCTGTTCCAGCGCCACGGCGCAGCTCCCGCGGTCCTGGCCTTTGCCCTCTTTGTCCTGGGCATTGCCGAGTTCTTCGTCATCACGTTTAAATCCATGCCCATCCAGCCGGGCGACCTTTCGGCCATCTCCACCGCCGCCGCGGTCGCCGGCACCGGCTACACCTTCTCGATCTCACTGTTCTGCGTGCTGTCCATGGGCTTTACCGCCATCGCCATGCTGCTGTGCGAGTACGCCGGCCTGGTGGCACCGCACCGTCAGAAGGGCGCCGCCAACGCCAAGCGCATGCTGCTCACCAACCTGCTCGTGGCGGTGCTGTGCCTGGGCGGCGTGACCGCACACGTCACGCTCATCGACTACTACAACACCCTCGGCATCACCGTCTACACCTGGCGCCCGCTCGAGAGCTACTGGCGCGAGGGCTACCTGCCCGCTTTCATTAGCGCAGCGCAGTCCATTAAGCCGCCCAAACCCGCCGACTACTCCGTCGACGATGCCAAGGCCACGCTCAAAAAGTACGCCAAGGCCTACGACAAGTCCGACGCAGCCAAGAGCGACGAGCGCGCCGCCGCAAAGGAGCAGTTCGATAGCGAGAAGCCCACGGTCATCGCCATCATGAACGAGACCTTCTCGGATCTTTCGATCTACCAGAACATGCGCGCCGGCTACGAGGGCCCGCAGTACTTTAAGAACCTGTCCAACTGCCTCAGCCGCGGCAAGCTCTACGTGAGCGCCTACGGCGGCGGCACCGCCAATACCGAGTTTGAGTTTATGACCGGCAACTCCATGGCCAACCTGGGCTCGGGCGTGTACCCCTACACCATCTACAACATGGAAACGACCGGGAACCTGGCAGAGCAGTTCAAGTCGCTCGGATATTCCACCACGGCCATGCACCCCAACCACGCCACCAACTGGAACCGCGAGAACGTCTACAAGGACTTTGGCTTTGACCAGTTCCTGTCCATCAACGACTTCCAGGGAGCCGACACCCTACGCGGCATGGTGACCGACCAGGCGACCTACGACAAGATTCTTGAGCTGCTCGACCAGAACGCCGATCCGCAGTTTATCTTCGACGTGACCATGCAGAACCACTCGGGCTACGATACGGGTCTGCTGCCGGTCGACAAGCAGATGCACCTGAACATCGACACGACCGATCTGGATGCCAAGACCATCGAGGACGGCACGCTGTCCGATGTCGACGAGTACGTCTCGTGCATCGAGCAGTCCGATCAGGCGCTGCGCTACTTCCTCAATGCCTTGAGCAAGCTCGACCGCAAGGTGGTCGTGGTGTTCTGGGGCGATCACCAGCCGTTCTTCCCGTCCAAGTTCAACGATAAGTGGTTTACCGGCGAGGACGACGCCACCCACCAGGAGCGCTTGTGGCAGACCGACTACATCATTTGGGCTAACTACGACGTTGCCGGCTGCGACCAGACGAGCGAGGTCGACGACCTGTCCACCAACTACCTGTCCACCCAGCTTATGCAGCTGATCGGCGCACCCCTCTCCGACTACCAGAAGGCGCACATGACGCTGCGCGAGTCGCTGCCCGCCATCAACTCGGTGGGCTACGAGGACGCCAGCCTGCGCTGGGCGCTCTCCTCCAACGTCACCGGTGACGACGCCGCCGCAGCAGCCGCCACCAAGGCGCGCGAGGATTACGCCAAGATGCAGTACTACGAGATGTTCCGCGACGGAAAGAACGTGTACACCGAGCACTTCCAGACCGAGGCCAACGAGACCGACCCCAACCTGGCGCCGGGCACGACCAAGATCAAGTAGCGACTAGCTGCGAGTTCATAACTGAAACGTCTGTCCGGGAGGCATATAAGGTTCCCTGCTCGGACAGTCCTGCGCAAGACGAAGGCCACATTAAGTGGCCTTCTTTGCGTGCGGAACTCGCGATGAACCTTATATGCCTCCGCCCGGACAGACGCCCTGTTGTTGGAGCGCGGCTTGTCATGGGGATATCCGCTAAACATATATAAGTTGAAGGCCACGTTATGTGGCCTTCTTTGTTTGCGGAAAGTGTGTCCCGGAATTCTTGTCTGGAATGGGATGCAGTTTCCGCTTGGGACCCGATTGGGAAAATGTGTCCCGTTCCGGGCGCTAATTGTGGGATGCAGTTTCCGCTTGCGGAGTCTCCACTCAACAGAAAACCCGGGTGGCCTGTTTTTTGAACTGCACCCCAAAACTTGGACGGCTTAAATAAAAGCTACGCCGCAAGGGAC